>NZ_SSMG01000391.1 GCF_009873615.1 Photobacterium lucens | reverse complement strand
TAATCCGTATGTCGCTGGTTCAAGTCCAGCAGGAGGAGCCAAATAAAAAAGCCCGCAAGCAATTGCGGGCTTTTTTACGTTTAAAATCTAGACGTTAATTAACAACTCATCTAATGATAAAGGTCTATTCACTATTCTTAGTTCGCTAATGTAACCGTAAAGAGGGTTATGTACTAAACCGTTAGAACATGAAGAACCAACGATCCAATTAGCACCTTCTTTTATAGCAAGCCCTGTGCTTTGTTCTGGATTACGCATGACGATGTAACCATCAATATACATATTGGTATTGATACCATCGTTAATAATAGCGATATGATACCATCTCATAAACTTGAGACTAAAAGACCACGCAGTCGTAGGATCTTGTTTTTTATTATCCATGGTTTCCCATTGGATCTCATGAAGGGAAGAAATCGCTAAAACAACGGCTGGATCTTCACCACCCTCGTCACGGAAATCATTTCGACTTGCTTGCTGGCATAAAATTCCCCCCCAACGTGACAAATCACTTTCCCAATCATCTGGTAATTGAAGGTAGGTTTCGATGGTGTAGCCTTGATCCCAATTATTAGCGCTGATTGCAGCGCCAAGGGTCGATAAGTATGCGCCAGTATCTTCAGCTTTATTACCTTTAAGCAGAACAGAACCTGTTGTATGTCCTTGTTCTGGTGATGAGTCAGAATATTCAAAATATTCTTTCAATGCACCTTGGTTGGCATCTCTTGGCATCATTTTAAAGTGGCTACCATTGCCTGAAAGGTCTTGGAATACAGAAGTTACGCTCCCTTCGTCATCTATTTTCATCATGTTTTCTTGATCGAATTTCCAATAACCAACCGTACCTTCAATAAGGCCTGGCATAGGTGTTAACTCACCTTGGTTTAAATTACTGAAGCGCTCCTCAAAATTCATCTCGAATTCGAAGTGGTTTGTTTCATCTGTTAATTCAGGTATATCAAATGGGTTACGTGCATCCTCTGGGATCGCCTGAACCCAAGGTGAGAATGAGCGAATAACTAGCTGATTGTTACCGTAATCAAAACCGACAGTTCGGAGCATGCCATTTCCTCCCCAATAATCAGCTTGGTAATCAACAACCATCATAAGTACGTCACGACCGTAAGCATTCTTAGCTACCATATTAGCTGCACCATGATGATGACCATTCATGGTGAGGAAGATCTGGTCATTTTTATGAATGAAATCGATCCAGAACTCGAAGCCTTTAGAGGTAATTAATGGACTTTTTCCATCACTATCAATATTTAACAGTTGATGGGTTGATAAAATTGCTGGGGTGTTAGGGTATTGATCGAGTAAGTTTTGAGCCCAATTGAATGTTGCTTCTGAAGGGTTCCAATCGATTGCAAAGACCAAAAACTCAGTGTTATTTTCCGGCTCTTTGAAAAGGTGACAACTATTGAAACCACATTCACTGACTGCGATACATGTGTTGATTTCAAATATTTTACTTTCAGGGAAGTGGTTTAAAAAAGGTTCATTGCTTTGGCGTTCATTGTCAAAATGATCACCGTTTTCAAGATCGTGATTACCACACAGAAGAGAGTAAGGTGTATTTTCTGATGCTCCTAAGATATCCATTGCCTTACAGGCGACATCCCATTCGGCTGGTTCATCGTAATGTTCCACTAAATCACCGAGGTGAATCGTGAATGGAATGTTTTCTTCTTTCCAATTATCTGCAACCCATTGGGTTTGAGAAAAATAACGTTCAGGGCTATTTTCAGAATATTTTTGCGTGTCAGGTAAAACGGCTAATTTCCAGTTTTGATGGACTTTCTTTTTTCCGTTGCCTGAGTTGTTGCTGGATTTACACCCAGTTAAATATGCTGCAACCATAGTTGCTGCTGTTCCCTTAAGGAATACTCTTCTGCTAATCATGCTTTATTGTGTTAATAATAGTATTGAAAAGCGTGATAGTGGCAAAAGTATATTGCATTTTTATTTACTATTATTAATTAAATATTAAATCTATCAATACGACATATTAGCGATAAGCACGAATTACAATTTTTTTTTAAAACACATTAACGTATTGAGTGATGGGTCGTGATCTTGCAATAAATACTGTTTGCTATTACAAAGCCCGTGTTTTTCTAATGTAGCTATCCAATAATCAATACCTTGAAAGTTTCTTAATTCTGCTTGATTGTCTAGCCAGCTGACATTGATCCCAGCATTAAACACGGTATGCACTAACGAGCAAAACGTGCGTTGCTGTGTTGTTTCCGCATCGTGATCTCGTAAGATAAAATAACTATCGGGTTTAAGTATTCGACAAATAGAAGCAATATAAGCGTCGAGTTTATCTGGCGGGCAGTGATGAAGCCCGATGTAGCAGGTGATCAGATCTAAACTATTATCTGCAATGATATTGTCAGGGATAGGATCATAATTATTGAGAGCGAAAAACTCACCAACCGGCTTAATACTGCCACGCTCTGCGATCTCTGCTAGTGAGTGATCGGGCATGACGTCATTAGAGATAAATACCTTGCCAGAGAGCTTCAGTGCTTTTTTCAACCCATGAACATAACGTCCTGTCGAGCCGATTTCTAAATACCCTTCAAGATGATGATTAGCTGGCAATATCGCTTGGGTTTGTTTGATCATTTCCCGTTTTTGTTTCGCTAAAGCGGGTAGCGCATAACGTATATCGCCCAGTGCTGGTTTAATATCAACTAGCGCATATTGAAGCTCTTCATAGATAGCTTCATCGTTATTAAATTGCTGACATGTATCGAGGATCAGCTGGTGGAATTGATGCTCTGTGTATAAGTGATAGATGTTTTGCAAAAACAGATAGAAATTATCTCGGTCTGAAATCGTGTTATAGACTTGACGAAATTCAGACTGATTAATCTCGTCAGGGCTAAATAATCGCTGATCGTCACTCTGGCGGTAGTATTTTTCCCATAAGCAATGGCGAAAGCGATAGTTGGGATCCCATTTCTCTTTTAATGTAAACAGTGCAGTTGCATTAGGGTAGGCACGATGAAATTGATCAAACCGAGCATGAGGCTGATAAGGCAGATAATAACAACCACCAGCATGAATAGCGGCTTCGATAAGCTCTCGAGTCCAAATTGCAACACGGGTTTGATCGGCAGGGCTTGCTCCTTGTTTGTAGTAAAGCACAAAGGCAAATACCTCTTCTCTTGCCCACGCAAGCAGGGTTCCCGGATCTTGTTTGGCATGACGAATTGAAATATTGACTGTGTTTACCGCATAACGCTTTAAGATCTCCGTCATGGCTGGGGTAAACTTTTCAATATTACCGACTGGAATAAAATACTCTTGCAAGACGTAGGTGGTTTTCTCTCGTGAGATTGGCTCTAACTCTGCCACATCATAATTGGCTTCATCATTGCGAGTCGTGATCTTGTTACGCCAATACAGCAAAGGCTCATAAATGTATTCTCGCAGCCAGTAACCAAAGGGCGCTTCTGTGATGGTCCATAGCATATATTTCTCTGCTAAATACAGCTTACGGGCTTTTCTTGGTGCAGCATTAACAGCTTTGTCGGTGCTTTCCCATGTGATCGCTTGCACCTTATCAAAATTAGGCGGCAGCATATCAGCGTTATGAAAAACAGCATCCGAGTTGGTTTTAATATTACGATTAAAAAAAGCAGGATATTGAGAAAGCGGCATTTTGGTATGCAATCGCTCAATATGACTATCAGTGGTGAGCGATAACTCGACTTCAACAATGATCCCAATCGCACCGTAACCACTAATGGTGCCATAGAATAGCTCACTGTGCTGCGTGGGAGAGGCAACAACGGCGGTGCCATCTTCTAATAACAGTAGGATTTCATTAACCGATAAAACCAAAGGCCCTAAACCAACATAGCGACCATGACAATTGACGCTCAGTGAGCCACCTACTGTGAAATTGGCATAGGTCTGCATGATTTTGACTGCCAGCCCATCATCTTTAATTGCTGCTTGTATATCTCGCCAACGAGCCCCAGCTTGAACACGGATTGTTTTGGCTTCGACATTAAGATCAAGAATGCGATTTAAACCTCGCATATCTATATGCAAAGAACCTTCATGGGCGATTTGTCCCCCCATACTATAACGTCCACCACCAATGGATATGGGTTTAGTGGTGGTGTTTAACATTGTTTGTAGCTGCTCTATTGTTCCTGGACTATAAACCTCATCCACTGCAATCGGGTAAAGCCGTGAAACTTCTTTGATGACATTGGTATAGTTTGGCTGCTGGCCTGCGTGAGCTTTATCGCTTAAGACATAACGCATTCTCAGCAAGATAGGTAAGCCATGCTGCTGATTGAGTGCTTCAGAGCCTGATTGTGACACTTGCGTAAAGCCGTAATCGTTATAGAAGCGAATAGCACCTTTATTGCACTCTGTCACATCTAACTCGATATAACGGTAACCTTGTTGTTTTAATTGCAGGCAAAGAGCATCAAGGATCGCCGTACCGATCCCTTGCCCACGGGCGGACTCACAAACCGCAATATTATTGATATAAAACGCTCCTTCTGAGGGTAAAGGTACATAGTCTTCTAGCGCGTTACGTACGGTTGTGAGCAGATGAGCTTTTAATGTTAGTGGTATTGCTATCAATAGCTGGATAGCGCCCATAAATTCTTGTTGTTTAAGCTGGTGGCGAGAATAGCCAAGCACCGCGCCTTTGATTTCGCTGTGTTGTGAATACGTCCAACCAAAGCGATAACTAAACAAACCACTAGAATGTGAATAGAGTTTTCGCAATACCGCTAATGCTGTGGCTTTATCGCCAAACATAAACTGCATCAGTTCATGGCTGCTGTCATAGATACAGTGGATAAGAGCGTCGCTATCAGACGGATTAGCGCGTTTGAGTGGGGATAATGAGGCTTGCTGTTGGGTCATAGTGTAATGCTTCCTATGCATGCCAAAGAAATGCTTCAGCTTTATAGTGAAAACAAGCAAGATCCAAGTGACTTAATAGCAGTATGTGTTGTTTTGGGATGGATGATTAAGCCTGTTGAAATATTTCGTGTGCTTGCAATACCGTATGGGATCAAATGTAAGTCTGGTTCATATTTAGTTTATTGTTAAATAAAAAGAATGAGACAGTCTTGCTGCTAAACGGATGAACAGATTGGTTCATAGTGGTATGATTATCGGCTGTTTTGCCTGTGATACTTGGATGAGTAATGAATTTTGACCGTATTGTGTGTTTCGACCTCGAAATGTGTTGTTGGAATGATGGCCGCACATCCAGAACCGGTGAAATCATCGAGATTGGAGTTGCCGAGCTGGATCTCAACACAGGAAAAATCGTTCGCAGAGCACAGCATTATGTGAGACCTGCCAAAGATGAAATCTCCCCGTTTTGTACTGAGCTAACCGGCATTAAGCCTGAAATTGTGGAAAAGAACGGTAAACCGCTTTCCGTGATCTTAAAATCGATCGAGCAGAAATTTGGTGGTCGCCATAAAATTTATGCCGCATGGGGACATGACGATCGTATTTTGAAAAAAGAGTGCTTAGCTAAAGATTTAAAAGTGCCGTTTCGAGAGTATTTGAACTTAGCAACCCTCTTTAAGCTGCAGCGTCATGTAACCAATAAGCGTTTAGGCCAACGTGCTGCGATGGAAATTGCAGGTGTTGAATGGGAAGGGCGTCAGCATTCAGGTTATGTGGATGCGTATAACTTGGCTCGCCTTGCAGCGACAATGTTTTGTGACAAAGAGTCCGATCAGGCTCAGTAATTGTTTGTTACCATCATTGAATGTGTTTTTGTAAAGCCGACTGATAAAGTCGGCTTTGTTGTTTATATACCCAAGTGACAGCCTTGTTCTTTTATTTATTAAAGAGTATTACCCAATGTCAGAACTTTATTCAAAACATGCCGTTAAGTACGATCAGGTGATCCAAGCAAATATCTACAATGCCATGTATGACTTTCCCATGATGAAGACACTAATTGGTGAGGTGCAAGGCAAAGATATTATCGATCTTGGTTGTGGCTCTGGGGTTTACGCCAACTATTTTGTTCAGCAGCAAGCAGGGCAAGTAACCTGTATTGATTATTCTGCAGAGATGATCGAATTAGTGAAAAACAAGCTGGGTAATAGGGTGAATGCTTACTCGCACAATGTAGCAGAAGGATTGCCTTTCGTTGCCGATCAAAGTGCAGATTTAGTCGTCAGTGCATTGATGATCCACTACCTTGAAGATTTAGCTGCACTTTGCCAAGAAGTCCATCGAGTACTCAAGCAAGGTGGAGAGTTTGTTTTTTCAACCCATCATCCGTTTGCTGATTTTGAATGTTCACTGTCTGGTAATTACTTTGAACGTGAGTTTATTCGTGAAACATGGGACACAGTAGGCGAGCCTGTTGAAGTGGCGTTTTATCGTCGCTCACTGGTGGAAATTACTCATGCGTTAACCGCTAACGGTTTTGTGATTACAGCATTAAGCGAAGGTGAGGTGTTGGAAGAAGCGAAAGCAATTTGTGAAAAGACGTATCAGTATTTAACCACTAAGCCTAACTTCTTGTTTGTTCGTGCTGTAAAAGCCTGATGTATTTCTCACCTCTCTACTTATCGAGAGAGGTGAGTACTTGCTACTCTTTGATCACTTGGGTACTTTCACCACGCTCTTGCTTATCTTGTTGCTGGGCAAAATCGGCAAGTTGTTGAAACTGAGTTGGCTGCCAAACAATGGCATTTTTAAGTGCTGGTGGTAGCTTGCTAAAGGTTGGTTCGTTGCCAACTTTGTGTAAATACAATTCAGCCCACTGAGTGCTGCTATCTCCGTTACTTAATTGGTTTGATAATGTCAGTGGGGTACCGCCTTTCACTCCATTAGGGTGTAACGTTAAGCCTAACTGATAGTCTCGTTTCATCACGACCCATTTTTGTGGTAAACGTGCTTCGTGATCCCACCATCGTCCATTTAGCTGCTGAATTTGGTGTTTAGTTTCTTGAGTTGAAACACTGCCTAATTGTTGTAACTGCGCGGCAAATGCTGTCGTCATCGCTTGGGCAAAGCCTTCTGGTGACAACTTAGGTTGTTGGGTTAACACTTGTTTAGCCGTAATAGCACCTAACATATTGGAATAGAGATCTTCGGGTGAAAAAGCTGAGACCAACTCAGGAAAGCCGATGATAGATTGATAGCCAAACCATTGGGCGATTTCATGCCATTGTGCTAAACGAAAAGCAAGTAATGCGGCAAGCGTTAGGCTGTATTCATGCCTTTCTTGCGTAGTAAGTGTTTGCTTACTTTCTTTAAGGCGAATATGGCGAGCACGTAATTCAGCAGGTAGGATAATACGATGATCTGTACCTAGATACTGGTGGATTTGCTGATATAAGTAGTAGGTAAAATCAGCGGTATCACGGACATGGGCGGTATCAATAAATCCGCCTTTTGTCGTGTAGATCAGCCCGTTAGTTTCATCACCCAACCCAAGTAAACTGGTGATCACGTTCTGAGAGCCATCATTGTAACGGTGTTTGCCGAGTCCTTTCTTATCAACAATATTTTCAACGGTAAAAAAAGGCACTGGTACCCCAAGCAACTCTGTTTTGAGATCTTGCCCAAAAGCACAGCAAGGACGCACCCCAACGGGCGCATCTAAAGCATGACTATAAGGACTCATGAGTAGAGCAATGAGGCTAAATCCTGCAAAAAATGGAGAGGTTATTTTCATTAAAAGGCTTCATTAATGTGAAAATAAAAACCTGAGCTGTCTTTACCAAGGGCATAATCAATACGAACATTGATCCGAGGCTTAAAAGCGAAACGATAGCCTACACCAAAGCTAGGCAATAACTTACTTGATAGTAATTGCTCACTTTTATTTGCAATATTACCGCCACCTAGCCAAGTCACCATACCATGACGATGATTAAAGCGATGTCGCCATTCTATTTGTCCTGATAGTAAATAACGATCACGGTATTGCCCTGTGTAGTAACCACGCATTCGTTCATCGTTACCCATCTCAGCATAGCCATACCAAGGAATATCACCATCTACTCGCTGCCCGTAGACATCCCAAGCCAGAATGTTATTGCTATCAAGTTGAACATATTGGCGGTAATTCAGGGTCAGGCGTGTGTAATTTTGATCAGAGCCTAATGCGGTTTTGTAATCGACCCATTCCGCAAACCACAATTGTCCACGGTATGGGTTGGGTTCAAAGTCTCGGCTGTCATATTCCAACGCAATGCTTATACCACTGCTTTGTTGATTTGAAAGTTTGTACTCACCAACCCCATTTGTCTTTTCTAAGGTTTGTTGTGAATAATGTTGATAGTCCCAACCTAAACTCACGTATTGATGAGGTAAAAACTGGTATGACACCTTTGGCGCAAGTTTGATTATCTGACCATTATACTCACGTTTATTGTTGTCGTTTTGTGCCGCAGCTTTTCCTACTCCCCAGTAATGTTGAGGGGAATGGCTGATCCATGCATCACAGATCAAGCGCAGTTTGTCTTGCTTTAAGTAGCTGCGATTTTCAACCCCTAAACCATAAGAGCCTGTTGAGGAGATGTAGGATTTGATTGCCAAGGTGGAATATGGTGTCTCTGGCGTCCAGTCGTTAGGTGAGTAAAGTCCTACTGCCGCCATACCAAACCCTACCCCTTGTTCTGGGTTAGCAAACGGCCCTGGCAATACTCCCCAATCAATACCTTCTGAAGTATCAATTGTTTCACTTGAACCAAGTTTTTCCAGCAGTTGATCTACCCAGCCGGACTGTGTTGTTTCAGCATGGGCTAGGTAAGAAAAGCTACTAACAATCAATAACGGGGAAAGCTGCCAAGGTTTCATGGTTGATCTCTGACCTAAAAACGAAAATCAATGGAGGTGAAAATACTGGTACGATCGCCAAAGCCGGCTTCAGCCAAAAAGTACAAACTTGGGCTGACTTGATATTGCATACCTACGATTGGGTTCCAAGGTGTCGACAGTTGTTGCTCGATATGGAAAGTGCCATCTTTCACTAAAGGATGTAATGCTGCGGGTAAATCTAAATCGGTGAGTTTTCCTGATAAAGATTGCTCAACGTTTTGATACATAGCGCCACCCCAAACTCGTAGTGGTACGCCTTGTTGATAAAAGTCGTAACCGATACGAGGACTGATCACCCATGCTGATATACTGCCGTCGATGACGGTTAGCTCAGTTTCGGTATAGCTAATATCAACTAAGCCAAAGATTTGCTTATATCCCCCCGCCAGTACTACACCACCACCATATAAGTAACCATCGAGATCAAGCTTGAAGTTATCTATACGACCTTTAATGTGGTGATCTGGACGATTGGGGAGTAAAGGCTTAATAGCAACATCGTAGTTTACTGCGGTCTCTGATGTGCCCGTCATCTTGCCACCGAGTACATACAGGTTCAGAAACGGAAATAACCACATATCAGCACGTAGGGTAACGACTTCACTGGTTTGTGAGCCTTGTTCAGCTTGCATATCGATATTACGCACAAAAGAAGGCAGTTCTAGACCATTAAAACCAATGCTCGTCACGTCAATGTTTTGCTCTAACGCCATGTAGCTTAAGTTAAAACCAATCGGTTTTGGGAGTTCATAGCCAAGAGCTTCCGCTTTTTCTTTCCAAAGAGGGAGAGTAAAAGATTGAGCGTAAGAGAAAGAAGAAGCTAACGTTAAGCTACCGAGCAGAAGAGAGTGCGTTAATCGCATGTGTGCTATGCCCATAAAAAGAGATAATGGCGCGCATTCTAAAGGGCTATTTTTATCTAGTATACGTAATAGCATGGCTATAACGTAACCAGATGTAACATAACTATACCTTTTTGTTTATAGGGCGATTTTATTTGCCATTTACTGCTTGCTTGTGGCGGAAATCACAGAATTAAACCTAAGTGTATTTCCGCTATGTTCGCTTTCCTTTTTGCCTGATTTGATAAAACACTGATTTATATATGGTTAATAAAAAAACTATGACATAGATCTGTTGTTTCTTTCCATTTCCACTTTGAAATGGAAATCAATCATCTACACATTAATGCAGCGTATTAATATGATGACTGCATTCAATAAGTGGTGACACTTATATTACTAAGGAGAGATAGAGTGTCTGGAAATAATTATTCGGTCGATTACAGTATTTATGAATTGGAATGCGAAGAAACCTATAAAAAAGCAATTTCACTTTTAAAAGAAAATAATATTTTTCCTGATGCTATTCAGCAACAAATGTTATTTACACACTTAAAAGCAATGGTTATTCGCTCTTATACAAAAGAGTCGCTACCAGAAATTGAAGTCGATATGTTTGAAGATATTTCCCCGCTATCTCATCAATTATCAGCAGATGTGGTTTCTTGGTTCCCTACCTTAGCGTACGAAGAAACCTATTTATTATCAGTCCACTTTGAAGTGGCAAAAGAAAACGAATTGACGTGTGAATTAGGAGCGTAATTATGACAACTATTAAAGTAGTGATCGGTGATCGTTTAGGTAAAGGTCAAAAAGTAGGTTTGGGTGTGGAAGCGGCTGGTGGCTCAGTGACTGTGATCCCTGGTATGGCAGCAGATATGAAGCTGGGTGATGTGATGCATCAAGAGCAAGCAGACTTCGGTATTTCATTCTGTGGTAGCGGTGGTGCAGGTGCAATTACGGCACAAACTAAATACGGTTACAAAGCACGTTACGGTATGCGTTCTGTTGAAGAAGGGGTAACGGCAATTAATGAAGGTTGTAATGTTTTAGGCTTTGGCTTTATGGATAAAGAAGAGCTAGGTCAAAAGTTAGTTGAAGCGTTTATTAAAAAGCATCACGGTTAATATGAAAAAATCTATTACTACGACGGTTGAAGTTAGTGGTAAAGGAAATACAAAACAATCAGCTTTTAGTTCTGCACTAAATAATGTTCAAAAAACAATTCTAAAAGAAACTAATAACGTTATTTTACGAATTGAACCCGTGGATGTTGAAATAATAAGTGCAGAACATAAAAAGACAACTGAGAAGTTTATGTTCTTTTTCTTACCACGAGAAAAATCTATTTATTCCATCACTATTAATGTCACAGTAAATATTACATTAATAGAAACAGATGAATTAAATTTCGAACAAATCTAATTATTAGCTACGAACATTATTTGTGTCTACATATAAAGGTATATAAATGTTCTTCATTATTTTAATAAAGTCACTAATTATTGGTGCATTAGTGGGTGTCGGTGTGGGTGTCGGCGCTGCTCGTATGTATCACGCTCCAACTATTCAAGGTATGGGCGCATTCCGTACCTTAGGGGAATTAAACTCGTGTGAAGGGGATCCAGCTTCTCACTTCTCTTTCGGTTTAGGCTTTTTCTTCAATGCTTGGGCATCATCAGTTGCTGCTGGTGCATTCACTCAAGACGTTGATCACCGCATCTTACCGAACTGGGGCGCAGCCGCATTGATGGTGAAAAACCGTGATGTTACCCAAACCCTACATGATCCGAAGAAGATGGGTATTGCCTGCGGCATCATCGGTATGATCGTCGTGGCATTTCTTAACTCAACCGCATCTGCAGTTCCTGAAAGCTTGCAAATTACCGCCGTTAAAGTGCTGGTACCAGCTGCAAATATGCTGGTTAACGTAGCAATGCCGGTGATCTTCTGGTTAGCAGCGATTGAAGCTGGTAAACGCTCTGGTTTTTGGGCAACGATTTTCGGTGGTTTGGCACAAATGATCATGGGTAACGCCGTACCTGGTTTGGTACTGGGTATCTTGATTGGTAAAGGTGTCGAAGACAGTGGCTGGAATAAAGTCACGAAAAGCATGTTGTTTGCCGTTATCACACTGTTTGTTCTAAGTGGTTTCTTCCGTGGCTTTGATATTGCGGTATTAGAATCCTTTAGCCTAACTGTGCCTGATTGGCTGCATTACATCCACGGAAGTATCAGCGGTAAATAACCGAGTCGGAGTTGAAGAAAATGGACGATAAATTAAAGAATAATTTTTGGTACGCTGACTGGTCTTTCCCATTCTTTGTTGGCTTGCTGTCATCAGGTGTTTTTGCTGGTACACACATGTACTACCTCTACGGTATCGGTGCTTTTAACGAGGTGGCTTTTGTTGCCATGTTAAGAGCGGGTATGGATACCGGTGTTTACGGTGCCGTAGCGGCGTTTGGTGCAAGTTTCCTTTTTGCTCGCATCATTGAAGGCTCACTGGTGGGTATCTTAGATATCGGTGGTGCGATTCAAACCGGTATTGGTTTAGGTGTACCAGCACTACTATTAGGCGCAGGTATTGTATACCCACTTGAAAACTTTGCAGCTTCACTGGTTGTGGGGTTCTTCCTTGGTGTCGCTATTGGCTATGTGATCATCTTAGCGCGTAAGTACACCATCAACCAAAGTAACTCGACTTACGGTGCCGATGTCATGATGGGCGCAGGTAACTCATCGGGTCGCTTCTTAGGTCCTCTGATTGTGTTATCAGCAATTGCAGCATCACTACCAATCGGTATTGGCTCTTTAATCGGTGCGCTTGCTTTCTATCAATGGAACAAACCTATTACAGGTGGTGCGATTATCGGTGCAATGGTGTTTGGTTCACTGTTCCCTGTTGCTATCAGTTAATCCTTGAAAGGTTGTGCTCTGCATGTTGGGTGCAGAGCACAATAAAGGCAAAGCAATGTATGACGTATTAATTAAGCAAGGCAAGTTAGTGAGTGGCGAAGTGGTGGATGTTGCGGTTCTGAACGGCAAGATTGCAGCACAGGGTCAGCTGAATGTAACAGCAAAAAAGGTGGTGGATTTAGCGGGTGATTTTTATATCAGCGCAGGATGGATTGATGGTCATACCCATTGTTATTCCAAATCACCAATTTATAACGATGAACCGGACTTAGTCGGGGTTGAGACTGGCGTTACCACCGTGATTGATGCTGGTAGCGTAGGTGCCGATGATGTGGATGATTTCTATCACTGTTGTCAGCAAGTAAAAACCAATGTTTACAGTATCTTAAATATTTCTCGAATTGGTTTGCTGCGACAAAACGAATTAGCCGATATGGCAGATATTGATGGTGAGTTAGTGAAACAAGCCGTCAATCAGTATCCCGACTTTATCGTTGGGATCAAAGCCCGAATGAGTGGCAGTGTGGTGGAAGCCAATGGTTTAAAACCGTTGATCAAAGCTAAAGAAATCCAACGTGATCAATGCCCATTACCTTTGATGGTACACATTGGTAATAACCCACCTAATTTAGATGACGTAGCGGATTTATTAGGTGAAGGGGACATCATTACCCATTGCTATAACGGCAAACCGAATCGCATTTTAACGGCAGAAGGTGAATTAAAACCGTCGATGCAACGTGCACTTGAGCGTGGCGTGAAACTCGATGTGGGACACGGTGGGGCAAGTTTTAGTTTTGCAGTAGCCGAGCAAGCGATTAAACAAGGGATTTACCCTGACATGATCAGCTCTGATATTTATTGTAAGAATCGTATTCATGGCCCGGTGCGCAGTCTCGCTCACATTATGGATAAGTTTTTAGCGATTGGTTTACCGCTACAACAAGTGATTGATTGCGTCACAGTAAACGCTGCCAAGTTACTGAAATTAGAAAATAAAGGGCAGTTAGAAATCGGCAAAGATGCAGATTTAACGTTTTTCCATTTAAACACTGAAACCGTTGAGCTGGTGGATTCTGACAATGATCAGCGCAGTGGCAAGACGAGCTTAAAACCTGCCGCAGCCATGGTTGCTGGCAAGATCATGGCGACAAATTACGGAGTAGGATTCGATGTCTTCAATTCATGAGAAATACCAATTAAAAGAAGTCATTAATGCGTCAGGTCGTATGACTATTTTAGGTGTTTCGACACCAACAGAAACCGTGATGGATGCGGTGCGTGATGGTCTTGGCCAGTATTTTGAAATGAAAGATCTGGTGGTGAAAACCGGTGCTTACATTGCCAAGTTGCTCAATGTAGAAGATGCGATTGTGGTTTCTTGTGCCTCTGCGGGAATCGCTCAATCTGTGGCTGCAGTGATTGTGAAAGACGATCCGTATTTACTCGAAAATCTACACGCTCACGCTCATAACGTGGCGTCAGAAATTGTGATGCCAAAAGGCCACAACGTTAACTTTGGTGCACCAGTCGGCACCATGGTGACATTAGGTGGTGGCACACTAAAAGAAGCGGGCTATGCCAATGAGTGTTCGCCTGCTCAGTTAGCCGCCATGATCTCCCCGCAAACAGCTGCGATTTTATACATCAAATCTCATCACTGTGTACAAAAGAGCATCTTATCCGTCGCAGAAGCGGCAGCCGTTGCCAAACAGCATAACTTACCTTTGATTGTGGATGCCGCAGCCGAAGAAGATTTGCAGTGTTACTACAACATGGGCGCTGATCTGGTGATTTACAGTGGTGCAAAAGCCATTGAAGGGCCAACCAGTGGCTTAGTGGTGGGACGTAGCCAATACATTGGATGGGTGCGTAAGCAGTCACTAGGTATCGGGCGTGCGATGAAAGTCGGTAAAGAAGGTATTTTAGGTTTAACCCATGCCATTACCGAGTACCTGCAAACAGAAAAAGAAACGGGTCAGCAAATGGTCGCCAAAATGGAACACTTTGTGGCGCAGTTAAATACCCTTAACGGCATTGATAGCCGTGTGGTTTGGGACAGTGCAGGACGTGACATTGCACGTGCAGAAATCCGTTTTAATGAAACGGTACTCGCAATGACAACGCCTGAGATTGTGGCACGACTTCAGGGCGGTGATCCTGCCATTTATTGTCGTGGCTACAAAGCCAATGACGGCATCATCGAAATTGATGTACGCAGTGTCACAAGCGCACAACTTGACGTTATTTATCAGAATATTAAAGCATTATTTTAAATTTGTAAGAGAACACCACTATGTCATTGAAAGCAAAATTCTACAAAAACCGCGTATGTTTAAACGTGCTGGCTGGCTCTATTGATAACGCTGCAGAAATCTATGATGCCGCAGAAGGTCATGTTTTAGTTGGCGTACTATCTAAGAACTACCCTGATGTACAAACAGCGGTGGAAGAGATGAAAAAATACAGCGATAAGATCAATAACGCTGTATCTGTTGGTCTAGGTGCTGGCGATCCAAACCAATCGATGATGGTTTCGCTGATCTCTCAGCATATTCAGCCACAACACATTAATCAGGTATTTACAGGCGTGGCAACCAGCCGTGCATTAGTTGGTCAAGATCAAAGCATTGTGAACGGCTTAATTTCACCAACGGGCACTGTGGGTATGGTGAAGATCTCAACCGGTCCTCTAAGCTCATGCAATAAAGAAGCGATCGTACCTGTGGAATCAGCGATTGCGATGCTGAAAGACATGGGCGGTAGCTCAGTGAAATACTTCCCAATGGGCGGTTTAGAAACCCGTGAAGAGTTCGCCTATGTTGCAAAAGCATGTGCTGAGCAAGACTTCTGGTTAGAGCCAACGGGCGGGATTGATTTAGAAAACTTTGAAGAGATCATGCAAATTGCGCTAGATGCGGGTGTCACTAAGATCATTCCACATATCTACAGCTCAATTATCGATAAAGAAACGGGCAATACTCGCCCTGAAGATGTACGTACTTTACTTGAGATGACTAAGAACTTGTTAAAGTAACGTGATCGGATTTAACGGGCCGGAAACGGTCCGTTAATATTTGTAAGTCTATGAAATATTGTGAAACAGTTAATATTTAGAAACCAATGTGAATATGATCGAGCTCTTATGACGCATTGTTTTCAAATGTTAGCCTCCGTAGTTAAACGGACATCATTTAACGGATTATTCAATGATTCAATTCCCTTATCCTCGCCTTAATTTAATTTTTGATGCACTGCTGAACCAAACGTTACCTCAGCAAGAGTTAGCGCAACGTTTTGATGTATCTACCAGAACGATCCGCACTGATATTTCAGCATTAAATGACACCTTAGCGCACTACGGTGCTCAGTTGTTATTGCGTCGAGGGGAAGGGTATTACATTGATATTTACGATCAGCAACGTTACAGCAATATCACCCAACAAACCCAACAAATGAAGCAGTCACCACGCAGTGTTAAAGATCGGGTGACACATTTGATGCTACGTTTATTGAACCAGCAAGATGGCTGTAAATTGGATGATTTAGCTAATCAGTGGTTTGTCAGTCGGACTTGTTTGCAAGCCGATATGACTGAAGTGCGTGAGTTGTTTCAGTCTTACCATTTAGAGATCGACAGCAAGCCCCATTACGGGCTGTTTGTGTTTGGTAAAGAGTCATCAATACGTGCCTGTATTGCCCATATCTTGTTTCAATTTAAGTCATCAGATCCGACGTTTATCAATTTGTGTGAGCTGTTTTACCCTGAGTGTGATTTTACTCAATTAGAGCAACCTCTTTTAACGGCCATGCAGCAGCACAGTATTAATTTGACCGATGAAGGGCTACATCAATTAACGGTTTACTGTGGCGTAGCGATCAGCCGTTTAAAACGAGGCTTAGGTTGCGATCAAACGCCTTGTGCTAATGTGCCCAATAATGCATTAGCGGCAGCTGAAGAAATTGCAGCGTTAATGGCTTCTGAAACTCAAACGACCATCGATCCTTGTGAGATAAATCATCTAGCGATCCAAATTGCTGCTCGTCGTGTCACAGGGATCAAACATTGGCATGTGGAAAATCGTAATGACAGTGATGCCGATGCGTTTATTGATCATTTACTGGTCTTTATTAACGATCACTTTAATTACAACCTGCTCAATGATCCGCAGCTAAAGCATGATCTTTTGGCGCATGTACACCCAATGTTACTGCGTGTTGAGCATCAAATTACGATAGCTAATCCACTGGCTGAGCATATAAAGCGTTATTATCCGCTTGCTTATGATATGACGGTGGGGGCGGTATCAAGCTGGGACGGGCGACAAATTCCGGATGGTGAAATTAGCTTTTTAGTGATGCATATTGGTGTTGGTATAGAACGTAACTATGTGCAGAAAAATGAAAGGCAGCCAACCGTGTTATTGGTGTGTGATTCAGGAACGTCAGTGATCCGGATGTTGGAATCACAATTGCTTAAAGCGATCCCGCAGTTGGTGATCCATAAAATGCACTCGATCCGTGAATATGATGCGTTGCATGAAGTTACCGAAGACTTTGTCATTTCTACTGAAAAGTTGGCGGTAAAAAATAAGCCGACCATGGAATTTTCACCGATCGCAAGTACCTTTCAATTAGAGCAATTGAATAAACTGGTGCATGAGAACCGTAACCATATTAATGCGTTAGGTAAGTTCTTTCAGCCGAGTTTCTTTTCTCGTATTGAAACACCAATGACCCAACATCAGCTTTTTGCACAATTGTCGGCAGAGTTAGAAGCAAAAGGGATCGTGCCAAGTCATTTCTATCCTTCAGTGATTGAGCGTGAAAATATTACCTCGACCATGTTAGGTGAAGGTATAGCGATCCCGCATTCACTTGGTCTGTGTGCTAAGCAAAGTGCGGTTTATACTGTTCTTGCTCCGCAAGGGATCGAGTGGGGAGACGGGAAACATGCCTATGTGATTTTCCTCTTTGCGATTAATAAAGATGATTATGAAGAAGCCATGGGGCTTTATGATCTCTTTGTCACCTTAATGAAGAGTAAAGCGGTTGATCAGTTACTGACATGTCATTCATTTGAGCACTTTACCCATGTCGCTAATGAGTGCTGGAATAGCTGCAAAAAAGATTGGTAATTTATCACCTGTGAGTGGTTGTTATAACAGAAGGAAATAATGTGATTATTCGTTTAATGGAAGAGGCTGATTTACAGCAAGCAGCACAGGTGCATCAACAGGCGTTTGTGCGTCAGCAACGCTCTTATGAGTGGATCAAATGTAATTTTAATGCTGCTCCACGTTTTTTAAATTTTGTCGCAGAGCTTAATGGTGAAGTGGTGGGTTACATTGTGTGGGGGCAAAAAAGCGGTTTTCGCCCTGAAGTGATTTTAGAACTAGAGCAGCTTGCCGTTTTACCTAGTCATCACAACCAAGGGATTGCGACACAACTGATCACTCAATCGCTACCACAAGTGAAACAGCTATTAGCGGAGCAAGACAGTAAATTAAAGCACATTATGGTCAATACTCGTGCAGATAACTATGCGCAACAGATCTATCAGAAGCTATTAGGTGCAGAAGTGGAAATGACGATCAAATCGCTCTACTCCGCCGATGAAGTGTTTATGATCGCCCGTAACGTTTGCCCGAACTAATACTGCTTTTCACTTTATCTCAACGCCGTATTTGCCCTCATATCTAAACAAGATAGCCGTTAAACTGGCTATCTTGTTTTGTTTTAGGCTTTATTATCAGTAAAGGCGTTTTATCGGTGAGAAAGCATATGTCGCATCAGTTAGAAGAATTGGATCTCAATTTAATACGGTTATTAAAAGCGGTGGTGGAACATCGCAGTATTAAATTGGCAGCGATGCAGTTAGGGATCTCACAGCCAAGTGCCAGCCGTGGCGTGGTGAGGCTTAAACAGTTCTTTAATGATCCGCTGTTTGTGCGCAAAGCCCACGGGGTTGAGCCATCCCCCCTTGCGATCCGTCTGGCTGATGAATTTGACAACATCTTAGCGCCAATAGAAAAAGTGTTACTGGAGTTCTCTGAATTTAAGCCAGAAACCTATCAAGGCTCGATTTCTATTGTGGTTGATCCCTATTTGATGGATGAGCACGGTCAGCACTTATTATCTTACTGCCATAAAGCGTTTCCACAGGCGTCATTGGTATTTTCGAATTGGGATAGCATCAGTCAAGATGACATGTTGGAAGGCAAAGTCGATTACTGCATTCTGGATCAAGAAACGGACATTGCGAAAGACATTTACATGCAGCCACTCTTTAAGGAAAAGCGAGTGATCTTGGCGAAAAAAGATCATCCGACACTTCAGCTAGATAGTAATGATTGGGCATCGGTGGCGTCATTACCATTAGTCTCTCTGCCAGCACCTGCCGCTTATAAGCCGTTGTGTACCGTTGAATCTGAATATCAGCGCATGGGTTATGAGCCAAAAGTGTTACTCAAAACCTTCAATTTACGGGTCGCTTGCCAAATGCTGTTAGAAACCAATGCGATCATGTTTGCCAGTGAAAGTACTGCCGATTTAATGTCGGAACTACGTGCCTATCCGATGCCTATAGTGAACCGTAATTTCAGTCATTTTGTGGTCTCTGGCGGTTATCTTCAAACTCACCGTAATTATCCGCTTTACCAACATTTACATCAGGTGATACAGGCTGCCTTCGGTTAAATGTTTTGATCATTTGTGTTTCATTTCCCCATAAAGAGATATTCAAAACTGAATATCTCAATTACCTATTGCGTTTTTGTGCTCTGCGGTAATCTTGCTAGTAGATACATTAACTTTATGTATTTTCACTACGAGAATGCGTGAAATTTGATGCTATCTACCTAAAAAATAGCATAGCGGAGTCAATCATGTGGTTAGCACGGATATTCTTATTATTAGCCATTGCCGCAGAAGTGGCGGGCACCAGTACCATGAGCCTTATTTCCAGTGAAGGGGGAAATTGGGGTTACTGGGTGATGTATGCACTGATTTGTGTGTCGTATTTCTTCTTATCATTGGCAGCGAAAAAGATCGCTATTGGTGTGGCCTATGCGGTTTGGGAAGGGCTAGGTATTGCGCTTATTACAATGGTTTCGGTGTTTGTGTTTGATGCGCAGTTAAATACACAAGAGCTGATAGGTTTAGCCATGGCAACCGTCGGGATCGTATTAGTGACACTCGGTGAAAGCCATAACGATAACAATCATAAAAGTCATTCACCCACCAGCGTGTCGGCATAACAACAGGAGGCAATAAAATGAGTCAATTTTTCACATTATCATTTGGTTTTGTTGTCCTTGCTGCGTTTGTCGATATTTTAGCGAACATGGCATTAACCCGATCAAACGGTTTTAGCCGTAAACGCTGGGGCATTACTGCCATTATGCTAGTCATGTTGGCATTTACCCTGTTAGCGCAAGCGGTGAAAGAGATCGACTTAGCGGTAGCGTATGCGTCATGGGGAGCGATTGGTATTTTAGGTACGGCGATAGGTGGCTCGCTATTGTTTAAGCAAAAACTCAAGCCTATCGGTTGGGTCGGGATTGCGGTGGTGATCGCTGCGGTGATTGTGATGAAAACAGCGTAATTGCGTATTTAAAAAATATATAAAGCCCAATGCGATATTTAATCCATTGGGCTTTTTGCTGCCTTTTTCTACTGTGAATATTGGGAAAAAGCATTACTCGCTGAAATTCAACATGTTCTGCTCGAATGGCTGAAATCACCTTGCTTTCAGTGCTGATTAATATGTCCGACAAAAGAGTTATGATGTCCGATTAGAGATATATGTATCTTAAAAGACGTGACAGAATAGCCTCGTTAATGATTCAGATGTAGGTATCTGGACTAGAAAAATTTGAGAAAGGCAGACAATGTTCTATCTATTACCCTTAATTACCGTTGCAATATGGGCAGGGAACGCCATTGTCAACAAGATGGCATTCAGTGTCATTGATCCCGGTGCGATATCGTTTTATCGCTGGTTCTTCGCATTAGTCATGTTAACTCCTTTTGTTGCTAAATCTGTTTGGCGTGATCGTGCGGTGATTAAACCTTATCTAGCGAAATTAGCATTCCTTGGTTTATTAGGCATGGTGCTAAACCAATCGTTAGGTTACTTCGCAGCAGCAACAACCACGGCAACGAATATTGCCCTGATCATTTCATTAGTGCCTTTGATCAGCATGTTCTTGAGCGTACCGTTATTAGGACAGCGTTTATCACCGTTTGCCTTAGTTGGCGCAGTGCTATCACTGAGTGGTTTAGTGTTGATGCTAAGTCACGGTCATGTCGAAAGTTTAGTGTCACAAGGTATCAAGCAAGGTGACTTCTTAATGCTGATCGCAGCGTTAGTTTATGCACTGTACTGCGTGCTACTAAAGCGTTGGAAAATGCCATTCTCGACGTGGAAATCTGTGTATGTGCAGTGTCTATTTGCAGTTATGATGTTAACGCCACTACTACTTAGTAGCGATCGTATGGCAATCACCGCACCTGCTGTACCGCTGATTGCTTATGCTGCATTGCTTGCATCAGTGATTGCGCCTTGGTTATGGATGCTATCGATTGAACGTTTAGGTGCCGATCGCACAGCGATGTTTATGAACCTATTGCCAATTATGGCGGCAGGCATTGCGAGCGTGATGCTCAACGAGCAATTAGAGTCTTACCATTACATCGGTGGCATCATGGTGTTAACCGGTGTGGCACTAGCTCAGAAACGCATTAAAGCGAAGAAAGCGAAAGTGGCAATGACCCCTGCTTAAGCTCTAAGTTGATATAAAAACGCCGTTGTACTCAAGCTTATTCAAGTTGTGTACAACGGCGTTTTTTTATGTCTGATTTTTACGTCAGAGAGTTAACTTGAGCCATTAAAGGAAAGCCAACAATGGCGAGATACAGAGCAAAATACCGGTAATAATGATCAAGTAAGTCGCTGTGCCTTTGTATTTGTTCAATGTTGGCACCTTGTACACCAAGTATGCTGGGATCAAACAGCCAACGATGCCGAAGATTGGCGAACAAATAGAAGTGAACGATAAGATCGGTAGGTTCAATGCCACTGCCGTCCATGCGATCAGAATAATAAATACTGTGGTCAGTTTATTGACTAACTCAGTATTGATTTCTTCATGGGTATACTTACGTTCAAGGATGTTCATTGCCAGCCCTTTACACGCTTCTTTAAATGCCAAGAACACCCCAAAGAACGACGTCACGACCGCAAAGATGTTGATCACGATACCCACAATCGTTGCCCAGCTACCCGGGAAGTAGTGAGCAATCATTGCCAATGCCGAGATATTCTCTTTCATGGCATGTTGGGCTTCCGTTTGGCTGATAGCAAAGGTAAACGACACTGCAAAGAAGAACACCACCACAAATAAAATACTAAAGGCAATGGTCATCGCACGTGAGGCTTTATAACGCGCCACTTCAATGGATTTTTCATGTGAACGGTATGAAATCACCATTGGGCTTAATGATTGAATAAACAAAATCGAGGTGAGGGTAAATGGTAAGGTGATGATTGCATCTTTGATCATCTTGCCCCAGTCACCAACAGCAGTAATGTTGCTAAAATTCCATTGTGGGATCAGTAGTACGCCCATTACAGCGACTAAAGCAATCACGGTAACTGCCATAAAACCAGAGATCTTAAACAGGAACTTTTCACTTTTCGAGCCAATGTAACTCAGCAAGCAGATCAACGCTAAACCATAGAAAATATTGTGGTTTAAATGGCTCTCCGTTACCCCAAAGGTATGTAAATAAGAGGCACTGTCATTGGTAATGGCAAGGGAGTACACCAATACCCAAATCACCAGCATGATGAAATATAAAATGCCTAATGCGATACCCCAGTTTTTACCTAGGTAACCGCTGATCACCCCTGGGTAGTCGGTACATTTTTTTGATTCAGCAAGAGTATTGATAAAGAGTTTCTGAAACAAATACATGGCAGGGTAGCCAATCACAGAAGACAGTAAAAAGACCCATAGGCCCATTACGCCAACTTGCACAGGGAGAAAAACAATTCCCGCACCAATTGCCATACCGATGCTCATTACAATCCAACCAATATCAACACTGTCGAACTTAGTGGCAGCTTTCCATTGTTGAGGTGTCATGTTGGCTTGTTGATAGAGAGGACGTTCTTTATCAAGGGTGGTGTCTACTTCAGATCTAGTCATATATTCCAGCTTATAATCATTGTTATGCTGACAGCGAATGATCGGATTATGGATCTGGTGTTATATTTCCTAAATAACTAAAAGTTATAACATATCTCTTAAAAAGATATAGAACAGGTAATATCCTGCTTTTAATGATTGTTTTGTTTTTAGTAACTAACAGGGAGGAAAACTTACTCTTTTTAAGAAGAAAAAAGCAAAGCTATTTAAGTGCAGGAAAGCACCACCAACGAGCTATCAAACGCTGGTGGTGTGAAGAATGATTACTTATTAACCATGATATCAAGGATTTGAACATCAGTATGGGTCATTGCCCCATTCGCAAGCGCAGATAAATTGCGGATCGTACTATCGACATCATCGGCCACAATGCCTTCACAGCCTGTAACACGAATACCATCCAATGCCATTAATGCCGATTTCACAGCAGATCCTGCGGCAGAAGAGACCTTCATGGCACAGCTTGCTTTCGCACCATCACAAATGATGCCCGTGATATCACCGATCATGCTACAAATCGCAGCACTGATCTGCTCAAAGTTGCCGCCTAATAGCCAAGTAATACCGGATACTGCCCCCATTGATGCCGTGGTTGCACCGCACAATGCCGATAGCTTGTTTTGATGACTCTTAATGTAAATCGCCATTAGGTGAGACAGCATCAAGGCACGAATTAAATGCTCGTGATCAGCGTTAATAAAATCAGCGACCGCAACCACAGGCATGGTTGCAGCAATACCTTGGTTACCGGAGCCTGAGTTGCTCATAGCAGGCTTCATCGCACCGCCCATACGGGCATCAGATGCGGCAGCCGTACGACGTAACACATCGGTTAATAGGCCGCTAGAGAGTAAACCACGATCAACATTGCGCTGGAACGTTGCGCCAATTTCTAACCCGTATTTGCTGTTTAACCCCTCATGCGATAGCGCATCGTTAAGCTCGAAGGCTTGTTCAATAAACGCAATATCATCAAGCGGTGCTTGGGTGGCAAAATCAAACACATCTTGCGCACATGCATCAATAAAAGGATTGTGATGATTGTCGTCAACTTGCTTGGTTTGCGGCTGTGCTCGGAATGTCGTAATGCCATCAAGCTCAATGGCTAATACTTGGGTATGAGTATCGGCAATCGTCACCGTAGCGCAGTGATCTTGGCTGTAGATACTCACTTGGGCATAAAGAATGTTGCTGACATCTGCCACACCAACACTCACCTTGTTGGCATTTAATAACGATTTAGCTTGCTCAACATCGCTGTCAGTAATGTCTTTTAATACTTCGAGTTGAGCTTGGCTGTTACCTGCAAGTGCACCAATTGCAGCTGCGATGGCTAAACCTGCCATGCCAGTGCCCGGTACCATTACTCCCATGCCGTTTTTCATTAGATTTGGTGATACTTTCACTTCAATGTGAGTGATGGTGCGATCTTGTGATGGAAATTGCTCCATTGCGATAGCTGCGGCAAGTGCCACAGAAACAGGTTCGGTACAACCTAATGCAGGAACCACATCACGTTTGATCACGTTAATAAATGCAGGCCAAAGATCCGTTCTCATCACAACCACCTTTACGCTCCAACGGGAGAAAAATAAGACAAAAAGAAGAAATAGAAAGCAGGTGTTGTCCTTTATCCCTTTTATTAATAAGGGTATGGAAAACGAGGCAAATATACGCTCGATATCGAAGAAAAAAATTGCCAATTTCGGGTAAAATTGAGCTAGAAAGAGAAAGGTTTTCTCCCATTTGAACCTAAAATAGTGCCTTTGCAAGCGATATCACATATTTTGTAGTGATGGTTTTCGCAAGGAGCTATCGCTAATTTGTATGTTTTTATGTCGAGATTGTAAGAAACATACGTTTTTAAATAAGAAATATGATTTATCAGTAGCGCAAGATAGGGGTTTATAGGTATGATCGCCGCGCAAAAATAAGGTTGATGGAAACATCAGCCTTTTATTTTTGATGAAAAGGAAAACGTTTGCGTTGCATCGCCTCAGACGTTTTTAGCTGAAAAAAGCATCGTTACATAGATTAAATAGGAATTTACCATGTCTGCTGACAGCACACATCAACGCCCATCTCATTCTGAGCCTCAAAGTAAACTGGATCGTTACTTTGAAATTTCTGCTCGTGGTAGCAATGTTAAACAGGAAGTGATTGCAGGTTTAACCACCTTTTTAGCCATGGTGTATTCCGTGATTGTGGTGCCAAGCATGTTAGGTGCGGCAGGGTTTAATCAGGGCGCTGTTTTTATTGCTACCTGTTTGGTAGCGGCATTTGGTTCATTATTAATGGGCTTATGGGCACGTTTACCTATGGCCATTGGCTGTGCGATTTCATTAACGGCCTTTACTGCATTTAGCCTTGTATTAGGGCAAGGGGTGAGCATTCCTGTTGCCTTGGGTGCAGTGTTTTTAATGGGTGTGGTGTTCACGCTTATTACCGTTACTGGCGTTCGTAGCTGGATCATGAAGAACATGCCAAACGGTATTGCTCACGGTACAGGTATTGGTATTGGTCTATTTCTATTATTGATCGCAGCGAACGGTGTTGGCCTTGTGATCAAAAACCCAGCCGAAGGTTTACCTGTTGCGTTTGGTGATTTCACTGCATTTCCCGTGATCATGTCGATTTTGGGTCTAGCGGCAATTTTAGGTTTAGAAAAGCGTCGTGTACCGGGTGGCATTTTATTGGTGATCATTGCCATTTCTATTATCGGCTTGATCTTCGATCCAAAAGTGACGTTCCACGGTTTCTTCGCACTGCCAACATTCGGTCAAGATGGTGAATCGCTACTGGGCTCAATGGATATCATGGGCGCATTAAATCCAGTGATTTTACCAACTGTACTGGCATTGGTAATGACCGCTATTTTTGATGCAACAGGCACTATTCGCGCCGTTGCAGGACAAGCGAACTTACTTAACGAGCGTGGTCATATCATCAGTGGTGGTAAAGCCCTAACCGCAGACTCAGTCAGTAGCATCTTTGCAGGTTTCGTCGGTGGCTCACCAGCCGCGGTATACATTGAATCAGCAGCAGGTACAGCAGCAGGTGGTAAAACGGGCTTAACCGCAACAACGGTTGGCGTATTGTTCCTGTTTATGTTGTTCTTAGCGCCGCTTAGCTACCTAGTCCCTGCTTACGCAACAGCACCAGCACTTATGTATGTTGGTCTATTGATGCTAAGTAACGTTAGCAAGCTAGACATGGAAGATTCTGTTGATGCGTTATCTGGCCTATTGTGTGCCGTGTTTATCGTGCTTACCTGTAATATCGTAACAGGTATCATGCTTGGCTTTGCTGCACTAGTGGTGGGTCGCCTTATCTCTGGTGAAGTGAAAAAGCTCAATATCGGTACAGTATTAATTGCGATTGCGCTAGTCGTATTCTACGCTGGTGGCTGGGCGATTTAATCGAACCTTAGATATTTCCGTCTATACTGAATAAATAACTAAAAACCCACGCTTTGTGGGTTTTTTTATACATAAAAGCTGAAAAAACATTGTTTTTTATCTGCCAAAATGTACTATCATCGGTTCATATTATTCTATACCCAAGCATCTTGAAGTCGCTTGGGTATATGCGTTTACATTCACAGGCGTATTTATGAAAAAGACGTTATTAACACTGTTGTTCGCATCTTGCTTCAGCACAGCAGCAAATGCATGTACTGGTATTACACTGGGTACAACAGGTAATGATCATATCCAAGCTCGTACTATCGAGTGGGGTCATAGTGATTTAAACAGTAAGCTAATTGTGTCTCCACGCGATTACAGCTACACCTCAACCATGCCAGATCAAAAGCAAGGTCTAACATGGAAGAGCAAATACGGTTTTGCTGGTATTTCAGTAAGTGATGATCGCTTCATTGCGGAAGGTATTAACGAGAAAGGTTTAACAGCTGGTCTGTTCTACTTCCGTGGTTACGGCTCTCTTGCGAAATACGATCCGAAAGATACTGCAAACAACATCACAGATATGGACTTTGTTCGCTGGATGTTAAGCCAATACTCAACAGTTGCAGAAGTTGAAGCGGCACTAAGCAAAATCAAGATCGTAACAGTGTACTTTGATGAGCAAGGTAATCCTTCGCCAACAGCACACTGGCGTGTTTCTGATAAGCAAGGCAACAGCATTGTTATCGAAATTATGGATCACGGCAAAATCAACATTCATAAGAACACAGCTAAAGTGCTAACCAACTCGCCAGACTACAACTGGCAAGTAACGAACCTAAACAACTACATTAATTTGCATCCGGGTATCAGTGCTCCTCAGAAAATTAATGGTGTAGAAGCACAATCGTTTGGTGTGGGTTCTAACTTTGTTGGTCTACCGGGTGACATTTCGCCACCATCACGCTTTGTACGTGCGGCATTCTATGTAAATAGCGCACCAGTGATGAAAACGTCACAACAAGCGGTATCGCAAGCGTTCCATATTCTGAACAACTTCGATATCCCAATTGGTAGTGAGTTTAACGATAAGTCGCACATTCCAGATCTACCAAGTGCGACACAGTGGACATCGGTTATCGATCAAGGCAATGGTTTGTTGTTCTACAAAACCATGCACGACAGCACTATCCGCCGTGTGGATTTATCAAAGCTAGACTTCAATGCGAAAACTGAGCACAAGCAGCCGCTAGATAACGGTAAGTTCTCTTACCAAGATGTGGTTGTGAAGTAATTCAGGCATAAGTTGAAATAAACAAAAGGGCAGAGTTTCTGCCCTTTTTTGCGTCTATTTAAAAGCATGACGTGGTGCAATTAATAGAGAATATAATATTTATAGTTTCGGTTTTATAGAATATTGTATTAACGGTCTTTTTCTATTTTATATAAGGAGATAAAAATGGGAATTAAACCGGGACCAAAACGAAGAAATGAAGATGGAACACCGGATAAAAGACAGCGTGTGCGTCCAGAAAACCAAAATAAGCACCCAAAACTTAAACCCCATCAGCATGAGAAGGGTGATTAACTATATAAGGCAGCTTCTAAATGTAAGCTGCTTTTTATTATGGGGATCAGATACGTATATTATTAAAATAGACTATTTATAATCAATTAGTTAAGTAGGTTATTATTATGATATTGGTCAGATAAGTAATCTAATCATACGTAGTAAAATGCCTCGATAACTATCGTGGGGTATACGTATGTTTAAGAACATAAAATCAATAAAAAATTTCGGTATTTTTAAGAATACTAAGACCAATGCTGGTCAGCCTTTCTATCAATTCAATCTGTTCTATGGTTTTAACTATTCAGGGAAGACAACATTATCACGTATTTTCCGTGCAGTGCAGTTAGGTGAAATGCCAGAAGGGTTTGAAACAGGTTCCTTTGAAATTGAACAGCATGAAAGCACTCCAATCAAAAGCAACGCAATCCAAAAGGTTGAGAATTTACGTGTATTCAATTCAGATTACATAGCAAAGAATGTTAATTTCGATGAATCAAGTGTTAACCCTGTTTTGATTGTTGGTGAACGCAACATCGACTTAGAAAATGAAATTCAAGAACTTGAAGCAGCTATTCCCGCCAAAGAACGAGAACGCGAAAACAATTCAATATCAGCGATTGATAAAGAAAAAGAAAAGAACAAACGACTTACAGCTGTTGGTCGCAATGTCACAGACTTAAACATTCTTGGCAGATCGACCTTCAATGCTGCAAGTGTAAAATCAATGCTTAGTCGTGCAACTGCTGAAGATAAACTTACACCTGAGCAATTAGGTGCGTACATAGATACAGCAAAAGCCATTGCCGTTGATAGTGCGCCTAAAGCAATAATTACTGTACCTGATATGACTACTGCTTTCACTGAAATCGAAGACATCTTGCGCACGTCAGTTACTCAGACAACCATTGCTCAATTAGATGCGGACAAGAAGCTAAGGGACTGGGTTGAAGACGGTATTGAACATCACAAAGGTCACACGACTTGTCAGTTCTGTCAAAGCCCTATTCCCCCAGAGCGATTAGAAGAACTAAATACGTACTTCTCCAAAGCGTATAAAGATTTAAGTCAGCGAATTGATTCTGCTATTGCATCGGTAAAAGCAAAATCATTAACTTCCAGCATCCCTAAAACTAGCCAGTTGTATCCTGACTTACAGATAGGATTTGATAATCTTAGAAATGAAGTTGAGCCACTGAATGAATCGGTTGAAACTGTAAAGCTATCACTAATTAATTTGCTGACAGATAAAAGAGAACACATGGCAGAAGTTGTTCCTTTCAATGCTTCAGATTACCCATTGCCAGATGCAAAAGAGTTACTTGATAAATTCAATGCGCCAATCGAAGCGCATAACGGAAGAGCCTCTAATCATTCAACTGAACAGCAGCAAGCTATTGAAGCGATCAAGCGTCACTATGTCTATCAAGAGACGCAGGATTATGACCACCCACAAGCAGTAATAGATGTCAAAGCATTTCAAGATGCAGCTAAAGCATCGCAAGATGACATCACTGCTATGAATGCACGTATCGCTGTCATCAAAGCTGAACTGAATAATATTAAGCAAGGCGCTCAAAGCCTTAATGACAATCTAAGGCAGTACTTCGGCAAGACGGATATTGAAATTAAGCCAATTGATGGTACATATAAGTTCATGCGTGAGGAACGAGAAGCCAAGCACTTATCTGATGGTGAACGTACGGCTATTGCTTTTGCATACTTTATAACGCAGCTTGAAGATGAAGCACTGAAAGATATTAAGCCAATTGTATATCTAGATGATCCTATCTGTAGCCTTGATTCAAACCATATCTATAACGTTCTTGGGATCATTAAAAGTAAGTTGAATCATGAGCATGTAGAGCAGCTTTTCATATCTACGCATAATTTTGAGTTCTTCAATCTAGTGAAGATGTGGATGTCTTACTATCGTGTCACGAAAGGCAACCAGAAACGTTCTCAGTACTTCTTGATTAACCGTAAAGGCGATCATTCGCAAATTGATCAGTTGCCTGATCTATTGAAGAACCATAGGTCTGAATATGCTTATTTGATAAGTAAAGTCAAAGAAGCTGTCGCACAACCACAGAATTGTGATGCTATTTCTGTTCAGTCGTATGTCAGAAAAATAATGGAAGTTTATTTTTCGTTTAGGTTCAATCTAGCTGATTTTAGAAAGCAAGGGATAGATCATATTGCCCCTAATTTATTGAAAGGTATTGATGATGCAGAAGTGAAGTCAAACGCTTTATATGAGTACATGAATGAAAAGTGTCATGCCAAGTCAATGGAGCTTGGTACGCAACTTCCAGGCGCCGTACAGCCTCAATTGGTGGCAATTTGGGACATAATCTGTATTGCCATTGAAACTAATGATAAGCCACACTATGACGCTTATTTTGCCTGACTCTGTAGAGTAGAGTTTTATCTTATTTGTGTAACAAAAAGCCTCACAGTGAATATTCATCATGAGGCTTTTTTGTCATTTTTAGCTCAGATTACCAAGTGTATTTAATACCTGTGCGGTAACGTGTTTGGCGGTTATCGGTGTAACGGCTTTGGCTTACGTTACCCACTTCAATAAATGGACGCCACATGGTGCCTTCTGCTGTTTTGTAGGTGTACATCAAGCGGAAGTTATGTAGGTAGTTAGTGTCTTTGTCATCAAATTGTGGTAGTGCGGCGCTTTCCATTTCTTTCCATACTTGGAATTCGTATTGGAAATCCCAGTCATTGGTGTTGTAGCCAAGCCAGAAGTCAGCTTGTTGAATTTTAGATACATAAGCTTCACCAGCAGTGTTGTTCATGCTGTAGTCCCAAAGTTTCCACTTGTATCGACCTTGTACACGAATACCGTTATCGAAGCGGTAATTTAAACGAGCGTATGGTACATACACTAAACCATCTGAAGTGAAATCTAGCGACAAGCCACCAATACCTACCAAGTTAGGATTGAGTTTGGTGTAGTAAAACGCTGAGAATTCAGAGCCGTTCATGGTCATGCCATCGAACATAGTGTCTTTTTGATCGTTGTTATAACGTGCGTCTAATTCAAAGCCGATATTCTTGCCGGTATCTAAGAAAGCTTTAATGCGATCACCATGTTTTTTAGCACCATCACGGTATTCGTGGCGGTATTCAATGGTGGTTTTATAATCGTTCGCAAAGGTGAAGCCAGAAGCTGAAACTAGGGTAGTTGCTAGCAGTACTTTAGTAATGGTGTTCATGGATTGTCCTTAATTTATATTAATGTGCTTACGCTTGGTTATTGTTGTGATGCGGCGTAAACAGTGTTGTTTAGGGTGTTAAACGTAATGGAACGGGATCATAAATACGCATTGGCACTGTGTGCTGGAACGGTTGTTGGTCGCCACGGATCGCCAGTGTGCTCAAGCCAAGGCATTAACTCGTCTTGAATTAACTTCTCAATCAGCATTGGGTTGGCTGCGGCAATGTTTTCCATTTGATAAGGATCGATCTGGTTATCGTGCAGCACGTAAGTCAAAGGTTTTCCGACTTTACGATCGATCATTAAGGTGTAGCGTGAGGTGCGGATCCCACGTCGACCATAAGACTGACCGCCATACGGCATAAAGGTGTAGAACTGGGAGCTTGGCTCTTTATCGCCTTTGATGCCTTTAATGGTATTGGCGAAGTTTGTGCCTTCTACGGTATCTGGGATCAGATCTTCCATGCCCATTAAACCTAATAAGGTTGGGTAAATATCAGGAGCTGAGAACAGTAGATCATGTTGTTGCGCGTTGATCTTACCCGGCCAGCGGAAAATCATTGGAATACGCATCGCTTCATCGTAGTGAACGTTCTTGGTTGGTTGACCATTTGAGCCCATGCAACAACCGTGATCAGAGAAGAACACCACAAGCGTATCTTCGGTTAGGTTTAAGCGATCTAGCTCATCAATAATGCGTCCGAATTGCTCATCAACGCCGTTTACCATCGCCATGTATTCTTTAAAGTATTTAGGGCCATAGCCTTCTTGGTAGGCTTTATCCCATTGCACGTTCGGGCGGTTATTCAGTTGTTGTGAGGTTTTGCCACTAAAACGATCAAGGTATTTTTGTGGAACTTGATCATAAGGAGAATGTGGCGGGTTCATGGAAACCACTAGGGTAAATGGCTGTGAGCTATCACGGTATTGACCGTTTTCATTGCGTAAGTATTTGATCGCAATATCAGCTTCGTGCTCTGGGCTCCATTGATTGATATGTAGTGGCTTATCTCGTGGGGTTTCATTCGTCCAATAGATTGGATTCATGTGTAAGTCATAAGTACCGTAGGCATACCAGAAATCAAAGCCATGACGACGATCTGGGGCTGTCCAATCGTTCCAGTAACGTCCTTCCATTGGGTTATTGTAACTTGGTACAAACGGCGTTTCTGGCGCATCTAAGTGCCATTTACCGATGTAACCCATGCTGTAACCTTGTTGTTTCAGCAGATCAGACCAAGTAACGGTGTTTTTCTTTAGCTCAATACCAAAGTCTTTACCGCCAAATTGCCCTTCAACACCTGTATGGCTATTGCCTTGAATACCGTTGCGATACGGGTATTGCCCTGTCATTAACATGCCACGAAATGGGGTACATAACGGGAAGTTAGAAACCGCTTGGCGTAGTACGGTACTTTGACGGGCAAATTTATCTAAATTTGGCGTCATGGATGGGTCTTGTTGCATGAAGCCTAAAGCGTGCGTACGAAATTCATCAGGAAAGATGATGACGAGGTTTGGCTTTTTTTGTGAGCCGCTTGCGCTTGCTTTCGGTGATGTCGCTGCTTGGGTGTAGCCAGCCGACAAAGTTGCAGCAACAGCGCCACTGGCAGCCATTCCTTTTAGTAATCTCCTACGTGATATAGACATTAACAAATCCTTATTAATTGAAAATATATATTGCGAGAGTATTTGTGCTTTGAATTACTTCGGATCGTAAGGTAATGAAAGTAAATTGACTGCGTTATTGATCACATAAAAGAAAATGAAAGCTAAAAGATGTAATTATTTGCTCTGTTGCACGGATAAATTTCGTTAAGTCTAGGTATTTTATAAATTTAGATGATAGGAGAGTTGGTTTATTGACTTTCGTTCTATATGATAGAAGCACTTCCGTAATGTTACGTAAGATAAAAATGAAACACATCGAAAGATTGTGAAAGGGTTCAAAAGTTTTATCTTTCTGCGTTGTGACATTGTTTTTTAGGTGTAAGCTGAATTCGAAATCAAATGAAAGCTAGTAGTTTGGTTTCACAAGGAGACAAAAGTGAAAAGTGCAATCGAAAGGCGAATGGAAATCGTCACCGTGGTTAATCAAGATGGTAAAGCCCGTGTTGAGGATCTCGCCGAAAAATTTAATGTCTCAAGTGTCACTATTCGCAGTGATCTGAGTTTCTTAGAAAAGAATGGTTATGTGGTGCGCTCTCATGGCGCTGCAATTCCAAACTCAGGTGTGATTGCTGAATTAACGATTCATGAAAAGCGTCGTAATAATGCCGGAGTTAAATCTCTTCTTGGAAAAGCGGCTGCTCAACTGATCCATAGTGGTGACACAGTCATTCTAGATTCTGGGACAACAACACGTGAAATCGCTGCCAGTTTAAAGGGGATGGATAACGTTGTTGTCATGACTAACGGTCTGGATGTGGCAATGGAGTTGTCTTCAGCACCCGGTGTTGAGGTTTTGATGTCAGGTGGTGTTCTTCGTAAAGAAGCACTGTCTTTTTCGGGCTCACAAGCAGAAGCTGGCCTTAAAAATTACCGCTTTGATAAGGTGTTTTTAGGTGTTGATGGTTTCGATTTGCGAGCAGGTATCACCACACACAGCGAACAAGAAGCGAGTTTAAATCGTTTGATGTGTGAAATTTCTGAACAAGTGATTGCGGTGGCGGATTCTTCTAAGTTTGGTAAGCGTAGCTGCCACATGATCCGCGAGTTTGGAAATATTGATATCTTGGTAACAGATTCCGGTATCCCTGAAGATTACCTTGCTGGTCTTCGTGATATGCGCGTTGAAGTTATTATTGTCGAAAAGGAAAACTGACCATTAACTCCATGATCACATTACAGATGTTGATTGTGGAGTTAATTAATGAACACCCTGCAAAGCCTCGTTCAACGTCACAAAGCTGGAAGCCAAGTCGGTATTTATGCGGTGTGTTCTGCACACCCTCTGGTGATTGACGCAGCTATTCTTCAAGCGCAGAACGACAATTCTGTATTGTTGATCGAAGCGACTTCCAACCAAGTTGATCAATTTGGTGGTTATACAGGTATGACACCTGTGGACTTTCGCAATTTCGTTTTAGCGAAAGCCAAGCATTACGATTTCCCTTCATCTAACGTCATTTTCGGTGGCGATCATTTAGGTCCTAATCGCTGGCAACACCTACCTGCTGAAGAAGCGATGCAAAAATCAGAAGATCTGATCGCCGCTTACGTCAGTGCTGGTTTTAAGAAAATCCATTTAGATTGCAGCATGGCGTGTGCTGATGATGTTAGCCCGTTATCGGATGAGACTGTGGCACAGCGTGCGGCACGTTTAGCTGTGGTTGCGGAAAGCACAGCAATAGCGACTTTCGGTTCAAGTGATTTGGTTTACGTGATTGGTACAGAAGTACCAGTACCGGGCGGTGCTGCTGAAACCTTGAATACGGTCGATGTCACTTCACCGCAAGCCGCAACGAAAACAATCGAAACCCATCGTAATGCATTCGACTCTTTCAATATAGGTCATATATGGCCGCGTGTGATTGGTTTAGTGGTGCAACCTGGGGTGGAATTTGATCATATTGGGGTTATTGATTATTGCTCAGAAAAAGCAAATTTACTGAGTAAGGTTGTCGATGATTATCCGCAAATGGTGTTTGAAGCCCACTCCACTGATTACCAAACTCAGCAAGCGTATAACGAACTGGTTCGCGATCATTTTGCCATTTTAAAAGTAGGCCCTGCACTGACGTTTGCGATGCGTGAAGCCCTGTTTAATTTGTGCGAAATCGAAGCTGAAATTATTCCCAAAGCCCATTGCTCTAATTTGCGCGAGTTAATCGAAACTCGGATGTGTGAAGCACCAGAGCATTGGCAAAAGTATTACCACGGCAGTGAATCTGAGCAGCGTTTTTCTCGTTGTTTTAGTTTCAGTGATCGGATGCGTTATTACTGGCCTGATGATGTGATTAATCAGGCGCAAGCCACCTTATTTAGAAATTTATCTCGGGTCGATATTCCGTTGCCCCTTCTTAGTCAATATATGCCAATGCAGTTTCAACATGTCCGTGAAGGATTGATCTCGTTAGATCCTAACTCATTGGTATTAGACACAATTCGTCAAGTATTACGTGCTTATTCAAAAGCATGTTCAGAACAAGTAGTCGTAGAGGTTTAAACACATGGAACAGTATTTAGGTTATTCAGAGTCGGATTTAGCGCAGTTATCAGGATATTGGACTGCTAAAGAGATCTCTCAGCAACCGGAGAGTTGGCTAAGAACCAATGCGATTATTCAAGAGTGCCAAATGCAAATTCGTGACTTTATGGATAAGGCATTTTCACATTCGAATTTACGCATTGTTTTAACTGGTGCTGGGACATCAGCTTTTGCTGGACGTTCGTTGGCACTTGGGCTTTCTCAGCATTTAAAGCGTCGTGTTGAAGCGGTATCAACCACCGATATTGTGTCCAATCCTAACCAGTGTTTTGCGGAAGATATTCCAACGCTGCTGGTGTCATTTGCTCGCTCTGGTAATAGCCCAGAAAGTGTGGCGGCAGTTGAGCTTGCTAATCAAACATTGTCGCAGTGTTACCACCTGGTACTGACCTGTAATGGGGAAGGAAAGTTATACAAACGTTGCAAGAATGATGCGCAATCATTTGCACTTCTAATGCCAAGCGAAACAAATGATCAATCTTTTGCCATGACATCAAGTTTTTCATCAATGATGCTGGCGGCTTTTTCGGTTTTAATGTATGACAACGTTTACACGAAAGATATCGAAAGCATTTGTAAGTGTTCTGTGGGTTTGATCAAAGATTTAAATCAACAAATCAAGGATACTGCTAACCATAGCTTCGAAAGGGTTATTTATTTAGGCAGTGGTGGCCTACAAGGACTCGCACAAGAGTCGGCGCTGAAATTACTGGAGCTGACCGCAGGTAAAGTGGTTGCAATGTACGATTCGCCATTGGGTTTCCGCCACGGTCCTAAATCGATTGTGAATGAGAACACCATGATTGTGGTTTTCATCAGTAATGACCCTTACACCCGTAACTATGATCTGGATCTGTTAGCTGAAATCTGCCGCGATAACATCGCAGCGCATGTGGTTGCTATTACGGCACAAGCGGATGTACTTGAAACGCAAGCTGAAGTGATTCAAGTACCGAATATGGATGATGTGACAGATATTGAATTGCTTTTCCCTTATATGTTGTACGCCCAAATGTATGCATTTCATCGTGCGGTTGCGCTTGGGAATACACCTGATAACCCTTGTCCTACTGGTGAAGTGAACCGGGTAGTGCAGGGTGTGACGATTCATAATTTATAAAATTAACGTGAATAATTATTAAAGGTAGAACAATCATGACAACGCCAAATATTGTATGGACACGAATTGATGAACGTTTGTTACATGGTCAAATTCGTATTACGTGGGGTAAACATTCTGGTGCAAACCTTATTTTGGTTGCCAATGACGATGCCGCTGAAGGTCCAAATGCCGCTTTCATGCAAGCAGGTATGAAAGCATCAGCAGGTGGTGAATATGCGGTTCGTTTCTTCTCGATTCAAAAAACCATTGATGTGATCCACAAAGCATCAGCGCAACAAAAAATCTTCATCCTTTGTAATAACCCAACTGACGTTGCACGTTTAGTGGAAGGTGGTGTGCCAATTACACACTGTAATGTTGGCAACATGCACTACCACGAAGGTAAACGCCAAATTAATAAAACGGTGTCTGTGGATGACAAAGACATCAATGCGTTCGAACGCATGGTGGCAAAAGGGGTAACGTGTACGATTCAAAACACCCCAGATCAAAACCCTATCAATGTACTTGAACTGGCGATGAGCGCGGCATAACAGCGACAGCCTAATCCAAACGTGTAATTAAGGAATAAATCATGTTTTTAGAAGCTACGTTAGTAGCGGTATGGGCATTTTTCTGTGGTATCGATAAATACGATGTCGCATTAAACATTCACCGTCCGCTGATCACTGGGCCAGTTGTTGGCTTCATTATGGGTGACATGCAAATTGGCTTGATCGCTGGTGCAACATTGGAATTAGCATGGCTAGGTCTCGTGCCTAACGCAGGTGCTCAGCCGCCAGATGTAACCCTAGGTACGATTGCAGCAGTTGCTTTTGCGGTAATGACAGGTCAGTCAGCAGAAGTAGCAATGGGTGTCGGTATGCCGATTGCGGTATTGATGCAGATGTTGGTGATTGGTTTCTTCGCAATGACATCATTCACTATGGGTAAAGCGGATCGCTACGCAGAGCGTGGAGATTCAGCTGGCATCGATAAGCTACTTATTACCACCATTTCGTTACGTGCGATGCTCTATGCCTTAGTTGCCTTCATCACCGTTTACTTTGGTGAGCATGCAGCAACCTGGATTGATGAAAATGCACCAAAAGCGTTACTAACAGGTCTTGGTATTGGCGCGAAAATGGTTCCTGCGATTGGTTTCGCAATGCTACTTAAGATCATGTGGTCAAAGGAAGTGGCAGGTGTGTTCTTCATCGGCTTCGTAATGACAACGTACCTAAAACTACCAATTATGGCTGTCGCAATCATCGGCGCATCCATTGCAGCACTTTACTACTTCTTTAGCGGTTCAAACAACGGTGGCTCAAACAACCAAGTAGAGGAATTTGAAGATGGCATCTGATATCACTGCGGGCACACTTCGCGATAAAAACACGGAACAACATGTCAATTTGGTTGATGATATCGATGCATACCAAGACACCACACCACGTAAAGTGATCACTAAAAAAGATCTGTGGTTATGTTCAATCCGCGGCTTATTCATGGAAGGTAACTTTAACTTCGAACGTATGCAGGCTGGTGGCTTTGCTTACTCGATTATTCCAGCGTTAAAGAAAATCCACGGTAACAACAAAGCGGACTTGGCGAAGGCATTAAAGAATCATCTTCAGTTTTTCAATGCGTCACCGAAATTGTTCACCTTCTTGCTTGGTACTGCCATTGCGATGGAAGAGAACAAAGAAAAGCCATCAACAGTGAACGTTATGAAAGTGGCTGGTATGGGACCAACAGGTGGTATCGGTGATGCTATCGACCACATGACCTTGATGCCATTAACCCTAGCGTTAGGTGCGTCAATTGCTATGGAAGGCTCGATTGCAGGTCCATTCGTGTTCTTCTTCTTGTACCAAATTGTTCACTTTGCAGTGTACTTCGGTTTGATGTTCATGGGCTATAAAGCCGGTACGGCAGCAATGGTCAGCATGAGTGATTCAACCGAGAAGCTGGCAAAAGCGGCCAATATTATGGGTATCTTCGTGATTGGTGCGCTCTCCGCCACCTTTATCAAGGTACAGACCACCGCCTCGGTCGAATTGGGTGGCAAGGTGGTCGAGCTGCAATCGGCACTGTTCGATAAGATCATGCCAAACCTGCTACCACTGGCATTAGTGTTCTTTATGCTCAAGCTGGTGAAGGGAACAGGTTTCTGGGCTAAACCGCCAGTGCTAATTTTCTCAACCCTCGCTGCCGGTGTTATCGGTCACTTAGTCGGTATTTTGTAACACATCCACATCAACGGTGAGTGCATCACCAATACGTTTGAGGGGGAAAGTGCTCCCCCTCCTTTTTCAAAGGAAAGGATCATGATTGGTATTGTTGTTTCGGGTCATATTCATTTTGCTTCAGGTATGGAAACGGCGGTGCGCGCCATTGCTGGTGAACAAGAGCAAATGCTGTTTATTGATTTTGTAGAAGGCATGTCGACACAAGAATTAGAGCAGTCATTACGCCAAGCGGTACAAGATGTGGATAGTGGTGATGGTGTGCTGATCTTAACGGATATTCCTGGTGGTTCGCCTGCAAACCGTGCATTAGAAATCATGATGGATACGCCAAATGTTGAGCTGATCGGTGGTGCGAATTTACCGATGATCGCCAATGCTGCTTTTGAGCGTGATGATGCTGAGTTAACTGAGCTTGTCGATACCTTACTGGATATTGGTATGTCATGTATGAAGGACATGCGCCGTGAGTTAAATAGCATCATGGAGCAGCCTACTGAACTTGAATGTGAAGATGGACTGTAATGATGCGATTTGCTCTTCATCCACAACGAATTTTTACGCCAACAGGGATTGCTTACAATCAGTACGTTATTGTTAATGATGGGAAAATTGAAGCGATCACCGAAACAAAACCGCTTGATTGTGATGTAACAGAGCTTGAAGGGCAAACTTTAGTGCCGGGCTTTATTGATATTCATATTCACGGTCGAGCTGGGGCGGATGTGATGGATGCAACCCCACAAGCACTACAAACCATTGCTGATGCTTTACCGAAAACCGGTGTGGTGGCATGGGTTGGCACCACAGTAACTGCGCCCTGGCAAGACATCATCAACGCACTGCAACAAGTACGTGAGTTTTGTCAGCAACCAAAGCAAGTGGGCGCCAAGTTATTAGGCAGTTTTCTCGAAGGGCCGTATTTCACAGAAGCGTATCGAGGCTCGCATCCAACCCAGTATTTACAAGCGCCAAGCATTGCAGCGTTAGCAGAATTAAAAGAAGTGGCGGGTGATTCGCTGATCCGTGTGGCACTAGCGCCTGAATATCAAGGCTCAGATGAAGCGATTCAGTGGCTAACTGCCGAAGGGATCAAAACATCCATTGCCCATACCAGTGCCAACTTAGAGCAAGTGACTACAGCGCATCAACATGGCGCAGATTGTGGCGTGCATTTATTTAACGGCATGAGTGGTTTACATCATCGTGAGCCGGGTTGTGCTGGGGCGGTGCTGTTTCACGACATGTTAGCAGAGCTGATCGCAGATGGTATTCATGTTCACCCTGTGATGATGCAACTGGCATATCGGATGAAAGGTTATCAGAAGCTAGCGTTAATCACCGACTGTATGCGTGCTGGTGGATTAAGTGATGGTAAGTACCAACTTGGCGCACAGATGATCACCGTTACTAATGGTGAAGCACGTACCGATGATGGTTCACTAGCAGGCAGTACTTGCAGCTTAGATCAAGCACTTCGCAACATGATCATGCTGGCGGGTGTCCCTGAATGGGAAGCTGTGCAAATGGCAACGTCAGTGCCAGCCAAATATTTAGGGATTGATGACAAGTTAGGGTTTATCAAACCCGGTTATAACGCCAGTTTTGCGCTATTAGATCCACAATTTCAAATTCAAGCGACCTTGATTGATGGACAGTGGCAGTAAGCCACCGCTCAAGGTACGAGATTATCGTCACTCATCACTTAAGAAGCGAGTGAGTGAATAACATGATTTACGAGGTTATACATGGAAATTCGTCAACCTATTCATAGTCAACACGCAAAGCAATTAGATACTGAAGGTTTACGTGAACAGTTTTTAATTGAAAACATGTTCCAAGCAGGTCAAATCAATCTAACTTACAGCCATATCGATCGCATCATCGTGGGTGCGGCTGTGCCGACTGACAGTGCGATTGCCTTTGAAGGCGGTAAAGAGATCGGGGTTGATTTCTTTTTGCAGCGTCGTGAGCTAGGTGTGATCAACATTGGTGAAGCTGGCCTTGTGATTGTCGATGGTGAAACCTTTGAAATTGGTGCACGTGAAGCGATTTATGTCGGTATGGGCGCACAAGATATCCGCTTTGAAAGTGTCATGGCGGATAAACCAGCGCGTTTTTACCTAAACTGTGCACCTGCACATCACAGCTACCCAACCCGTAAAATCACCCGTGAAGACGCATCACCAGAGCAGATCGGTAGCCAAGAGAACTGTAACGTTCGCACTATCTACAAATACCTTCACCCGTCTGTATTACCGACCTGCCAGCTATTAATGGGCATGACGGAATTAGCACCGGGTAGCCTATGGAATACCATGCCTTGCCATACTCATGAACGCCGTATGGAAGTGTATCTGTATTTTGATATGAGCCAAGACAACATCGTGTTCCATTACATGGGGGAGCCACAAGAAACACGCCACCTTGTGGTACGCAATGAACAAGCGGTGATCAGCCCAAGCTGGTCTATTCACTCAGGTGTAGGTACTGCAGCTTACACCTTTATTTGGGGCATGGTGGGTGAGAACCAAACGTTCCACGACATGGACCATGTAGCGATGGCTGATTTGAAATAAGTCTGTTTTCGCCACCTTTCTATTACTGATTAAAACGAGATGCAAAGCGTAGCTAAGTCATAACGGTGGCTTGGTCGGGACTTTGCATCTTCAAAAAGGATTTAACATGAATAATCTATTTGATTTAACAGGTAAAGTTGCCATCGTTACAGGTTGTAATACAGGCTTAGGTCAAGGCATGGCGCTAGGTTTAGCGAAAGCAGGTGCTGATATTGTGGGTATTGGTCATCAAGCCGCGCCTGAAACCCAAGCGCAAGTGGAAGCATTGGGTCGTAAATTTCACTACATCACTGCCAATTTAATGCAGCAAGATCGCCTAGAAGCGATTGTGGCAGAAGCAGTCGAAGTGATGGGTAAAGTAGATATCTTAATTAACAACGCTGGCATTATCCGCCGTGAAGATCTGCTGAAGTTCTCTGAAAGTGATTGGGATGATGTGATCAACATTAACCAAAAGACATTGTTCTTCTTATCGCAAGCTGTAGCTAAACGCTTTGTTGAGCAAGGCAATGGCGGAAAGATCATCAATATCGCCTCTATGTTGTCGTTCCAAGGCGGGATCCGAGTGCCGTCATACACAGCAAGTAAATCAGCGGTGATGGGTTTAACTCGTGCGTTGGCGACAGAGCTTGCGCAGTACAACATTAACGTTAATGCGATTGCTCCGGGTTACATGGCGACCGATAACACTGAAGCGCTGCGTGCAGATGAAGCACGTAATGCGGCTATTTTAGAGCGTATTCCTGCCAGTCGTTGGGGCTTACCGTCTGATCTTGAAGGTCCTGCGGTGTTCTTAGCATCAAGCGCAAGTGATTACGTTAATGGTTACACCATTGCAGTAGACGGTGGCTGGTTAGCTCGTTAAGGAGAAGCATGATGACGGCATTAGGATCAAAACAAGATATTTTGACAGCAATGAAACGTGTTTACCGCTACCAAGCACAAAATCAAACTCGTAGCGTGGTACGTCGCAGTGGTAAAACCCGTTTTATTAAAGATACGGATTGGGAACGTGGGGTATTTTGGTCATGTGTGTCAGCGGCATGGTTGGCAACTGACGATACGGAATACCTTGATGGTGTGATGAACTACACCTTACATACAGGCTTTAGAACTGGCCCTAATGATCGTTTCGCTGATGATCATATTTGCTGTCAGGCTTACCTTGATGTTTACCCTGTGGTGAATCAACCAGAAGCATTAGAGCCAACCATTAAAGCACTAGATGTAATGGTGAATACGCCAGAGCAAGGACGTAAAGATTGGTGGTGGTGTGATTCTCTGTTTATGGCTCCACCAAGTTTTGCCGCACTGACACAAGTCACTGGCGAGACGAAATATTTAGACTACATGAACACCGCTTTCTGGGATTCCGTTGAGCACTTAAAAGATCCAGAAACAGGACTGTTTTATCGTGACTATCGCTATATCCCAGATGGCAAAGACAGTGAATTACGTGAAGCGAATGGTGAAAAAGTCTTTTGGAGCCGTGGCATTGGTTGGGTATTAGCTGCTGTTCCTCGTTTAATGGCTCGTATGCCCGAAGATTATGCCGAGCGTGAGCGTTACTTGGCGCTATTTACTGATTTAGCCGCTGAAGTAATTAAATACCAACAAGCAGACGGTTTTTGGCGTACCAGCTTATTAGATCCACAAAGCTATCTTGCTAAAGAGAGCAGTGCGACTGCCTTGTTTGTTTACGGTTTAGCGTGGGGTATTAAGCAAGGCTTATTAGATGCTGAAACCTATCTCCCTGTGGTTGAAAAGGCATGGGCTGCACTACAAACCTGTATTCATGATAACGGCATGATCGGTTGGGTACAGCTGCCAGCGTTTAACCCTCGTGATGTACAGTTTGAACACAATATCGATTACGGTGCTGGGGCGTTTTTATTGGCGGGCACTGCTGTTGTTGAATTAGTAAATTAATAAAAAATATAAGTTTTAAAGGCTAGGTAAATTGAGCCGATGGTAATAACGCTTTTGTTATGATCATCGGCTTTTCTGTTTTTTAAGAGAGTGTTTTATAAAATTAGGCGGGAATAACATAAAGCGATTTTCGTTTATTTGCTGTCACTATTTTCGTTTGTGATATGTTGTCCGATACCGATTTTTTGTGTTTATGCTAAAAGCAAAATATTGATCTTCGTTGTGTTTCGTTTTCTTTCTTTTGTTATTTTCTATCGACAAAATAAAAACAAAAGGACCTACAATGAAAACGTTATCACTACTCTCTGTTTCTATTGCCCTTGCTCTTACCCCAAGTGTTGTTTCGGCAACGGTTAGCGATGTGGCATTGCATCAATCGATTGATCAAGCAGCGACTTTCCAAATATCAACCTTGCAAACCACGTCATCTGAACAAGAAGCCTTTCATCAATTGCGTTTAAAGTGGTCAGAAAGCTTTTTAGGTGCACCGAGTGCTGCTTTTGATGACAAGCTAAAGCAAATGGTGATCACAACCAATAATGGCGCTCAAAAGCATTGGGATAGTATTAATACTGATGCTGCTCGGGTTTCATTGTGGAATGATTTAGCACTTGATGATCAAACCGAAGCGGGTAAAAAAGTATTAGGGGCAAATTTACGTACTTCCTATCAACGTCTTTTTATTATGGCGAAAGCGTATCAATTACGTGATGGTGCGCTGCAACATAATCCGCAGTTACTTGAAGCGATCATTGATGGTTTAACCTTCTTAAATCAGCATTATTACAAAGTAGGTGTGAAAGAGTGGGGTAACTGGTGGCATTGGGAGCTAGGGACGCCAAAAGATATTCATAATATTCTTGTGGTGTTATATGAGCAGCTTCCGCCAGCGTTAATTGCCTCTTATCTTGATGCCACTCGCTACTTTACTCCGCTTCCAACTCATTTAGGTGCAGGACCAGGGGCTGACACATCAAGTAACCCTCATTACCGTGAATCAACAGGTGGCAACCGTACTGACAATACCCTGGTGGTGTTATTACGTGGGATTTTAGCGAACGACAGTACCGAAATTACCGCAGCGATCAATGCGCTTTCTCCTGTGGTGAACTATGTCGAACAAAGCGATGGTTTCTATCAAGATGGTAGCTTCTTACAGCATTACGATATTGCTTATAACGGTACTTACGGCAATGTGCTTTTGGGCGGGCTCGGGGCGCAAATGAGCTTGGTTGCCAATACGCCGTGGCAAGTGACCGATCCCAAATTACAAGAGATCTATCCGTTAATCTTTAAGAGTTATGCCCCATTGCTTTACCGTGGCACCATGATGGAATTTGTTAATGGTCGTGCTATTTCTCGCCCTCAAGAGCAAGGACATGGTGTCGGTCATAACGTATTAGCATCGCTACTGCATTATATTGATGGTGCGCCTGCACAGTATGTCACACCGCTTAAACAGTTAATTAAAACCCAGATCAGCCAAGATACGTATATCGACTTTTTTGAATCACTTAACCACGTTGGTAACTATCAAAAAGCACAGCAGTTAGTCCAAGATGAAACGATTGTTGCAAAAGATAATCAACTGGGCTTTTTCGCTTTCCCTGCGATGGATCGTGTGGTCTATCGTACCGATGATTGGGCATTTAGCCTTGCGATGCATTCAAGTCGTTTAGGTAACTTTGAATGTATGAATAACGAAAACCGCAAAGGTTGGTTTACTGGTGACGGCATGGGTTATTTCTATAATCAGCAGCTCGATCATTACCATAATTACTGGCCTACCATTGATAGCTATCGTTTAGCTGGCACTACGGTTGATGATCAGGTGATGGGTGACTGTGAAGGTCAACGTAACCAAATCAAAGGCGGTCGTAAATCACAGATGGAGTGGGTCGGCTCGGTAAAATTAGACGATGCTGGTAGTGCTGGTATGGATTTCTCTAACTGGAATGACACCTTAACGGCTAAAAAATCGTGGTTTATGTTTGAAGATATGGTGGTGATGCTGGGTTCTAATATTGAATCGAGCATAGGTGCGAATGTGACGACAACCGTTGCCAATCGCAAGCTTTTGGAGCTAGGGCAAACCAATATATTAGTCAATGGTGCTCATTGGCAAGCAGATCAGAATACAACAGTAAAAAGTTTGCTGATTGATAACCCAAGTGTGGAAGACAGTGCATTAGGTTATGTGTTCTTAACCCCGACAGAATTGGCGGTAAAACGTGATGTTCGCCAAGGTAATTGGAGTGAGATCGGCACTAAAACGGGCGATGTTAGTGCTGAGTTTGTCACGGCAACTATCGATCATTCTCCAGCCTTAAATAGCTACGCTTATGTTGTGCTGCCTGATAGTGATCTTGATGATATCGCTGAGTTTGTTGAAGAGAAGCCAATCAAGGTATTAAGACAAGATGACGTTGCCCACATTATTAAAAACAAAGAAGACAAAGTGATTGCCGCCAATGTTTGGCAACCACAAGCGGTTAAGATCACATCGCAGATCACCGCTGTGGGGAAAATGGCATTAATGGTGGAGAAAGACGATGGCGAGCATCATATTGCGATCAGCGATCCGCTACAAACGCAAGCCTTGCTTGAACTTGAGTTTAAAAAGCCAGTGAAGATTAAGTCAGATCCAGAGCAGCGCTTACAACTTGGTGATCGCCGCACGCTAGTCATTGATGTGACTGGATTAAAAGGTCGCAGCTATGCCTTTACGGTGAAATAGCAATGAAGGATGGAGCTGGATTACCAGCTCCATTTTTTATGTTAGAGGGCATAAAAGAAAGACAGTAAGCCTAAGATCACCAGTAATAGCCCTGATACTAAATCATTATATTTACCTAGCCATTTGCCGATCACATTGTTACCTAAATGGTTACCGAGATAAGTCAGTAAGATACTGGTAACAAACGTCAGTATTGTGATTAAGTTGATATTAAGTCGAGACACACTTCCTAGTATCCCCACGCCAATATTATTAATGGATAGCAATATTCCTAATCCAATTGCCGCTTTGATCCCAAGCTCTTTGGTGTCGTCATGGCGTGTTTTTTTATTGTTCGAGAAGCTATTACCAATAGACCAAAGTCCAAGTCCGATAAAAACAATCGAACCAATATCTGATGATTCTTGATGCGAGATCAAATGGGTTAACCATTGCCCCAATACCATTGAAAGGTAAGTCACGATGGCTGTGATCAGCGCAATAATAATATTGGGTACTAAGGCAATACGTTTGTTTTGTACGCCATAAGAAAACCCAATAACAAAGTTATCGAGGTTAGAAGAAAGGCTGAACAGTAAAGCGAGTATGAAGGGCATAACAGTAGAATGAAAAAGTGGTTTTATATGCGATTCCATCACTGCGTACGAGTACTTTTGTTGCAGAGTTAAGTTGCATTTTTGTCTAGGGGATTGATAACTGAAATTACGGATATTTCCTTAGCTTTCAAATCTAAAAAAGAATAATACTTAGCTTTCATTTGTTTTTGTTGTTGTGATCTTTATCTGCTTTATCTTTCGTATTCTTTCGTAATATAGCGGCATTATGAAAGTATAAGTAAGAAAAGGAAAGAACATGACAGCAGCACGCTTTCACATGATGGCAAAACCAACCAGTTATCGCTGTAACTTAAAATGTGAATATTGCTTTTATCTGGAAAAAGAAGCGATGCTCGATGAAGTAAGCGGATGTGGAAGCACTGGATCTCAGCAACCAGATGTGATGCCTGAGCATGTTTTAAAACGTTATATTCGTGATTATATTGCCTCGCAAGATAGCGATCAGATCGATTTCTCATGGCAAGGTGGAGAGCCAACCCTTGCTGGGCTTGATTTCTACCGCAATGTGGTGAAATACCAGCGTCAATATGCCAACGGAAAAACCATCACCAATAGTTTTCAAACCAACGCTGTTGCTATCAATAAACAGTGGGCGCAATTTTTTGCCGACAACCAGTTTTTAATTGGGGTATCTATCGATGGTACACCTGATATTCATGATAAATACCGTATTTCAGTCAATGGTAAACCGACCTTTGAACGGGTAAAGCGTGCCATTGAATATCTACTTGAGTATCAAGTGGAATTTAACGTCCTCACGGTGATTAATGATCAGAACTGGGATAAAGGTGCTCAGACTTATCAGTTTTTAAAATCATTGGGTGCTCGTCATTTACAGTTTATTCCCATTGTTGAAGTGGAAGGCTCTGCACAGGGCTCATCTCATCATTACGCTACCGCCAAAGATGCATCACTAACCCATTTCTCTGTGCCTTCTCATGGCTATGGTCAGTTCATGACAGAGGTTTTCGATGAATGGCTAAAAGAAGATGTAGGCACTGTTTATGTACGTATGTTTGATAGTGTATTAGCGACATGGCTGGGCTATCCAGCATCGGTTTGTGTCCAGTCGAAAAACTGTGGTCAGGCGATGGTGATTGAAGCTAATGGCGATGTTTATTCCTGTGATCACTATGTTTATCCGGCTAACCGTTTAGGGAATGTGGCTGAATTGTCATTAACGAAGATGGCAACCAGTAAACAACAACAACGTTTTGGACAAGCTAAGTCCAGCAAATTAACCGAGCAGTGCCAAAGCTGTGAAGCCCATGGCTTATGTTATGGCGGCTGCCCGAAACACCGTATTGTTCAGCAAGATGGGCAAAAACATAAACACAATTACTTGTGCCCGTCGTATCAAAAGATCTTCCGTCATACTGCACCTGCAATGCACTTAATGAGCCAAGCAATCCGGCAAGGGGGAACGGCCGCCGATGCCTTGCCGATGATTGCCCATGCTCGTGGTCAACATGCTTTCTCGTAACATCCTGTTTTTGTAACACCTTATAAATACACAATTAATCCAATATTAATAACGATTGAGACAAGGAGTGAATCATGGATCTGTCCTCGATGAAGAAGACAGTGGTTGCCAGTTTAGTTGCCACAGCATGTGTTGTCGCACCGGTTACCACCTTTGCCGCTAAACCTGCCGAGCAACCAAACGTGTTGTTAGTGATCATGGATGACTTAGGTACGGGTCAGTTAGATTTTGCTTTAGACAGTTTAGATAAAGCAGAGTTAGCGAAACGCCCTGTGCCAGCACGTTATCAAGGCGATCTAGATAAGATGATTGATGCGGCTAAACGAGCCATGCCAAATGTGGCACAGCTGGCGCAAAACGGGGTGAAGATGACCAATGCTTTTGTGGCGCATCCTGTGTGTGGCCCTTCTCGTGCGGGAATTTTCACGGGTCGTTATCCAACCAGCTTTGGTACATACAGTAATGATGATGCGTTGCAGGGTATTCCGCTCGACATCAAATTATTGCCTGCATTATTTCAAGAAAATGGCTATCGCACTGCCAACATTGGTAAGTGGCACAATGCGAAAATAGCCAGCAAAAATAAGGTCGCAGCAGAAGCGCAAACACGTGACTATCACGATATTCAAATTCCGGTGGTCGGTGAAGGTTTTGGACCCGAAGAGCGTGGTTTTGATTACTCCTATAGCTTCTATGCATCGGGCGCTGCGCTGTGGAATTCTCCGGCAATTTATCAAAATGGTAAGAACATTCCTGCTCCGGGCTATTTAACCCATAACCTGACCAATGAAACCCTGAAATTCATTGAGCAAAGTGGCGATAAGCCGTTCTTTATTAACCTTGCTTACAGCGTGCCGCACATTCCGCTAGAGCAAGCGTCACCGGCAAAATACATGGATCGCTTTAATACTGGTAACGTTGAAGCGGATAAATATTTTGCTGCGATCAATGCTGCTGATGAAGGTTTAGGTCAGATCATGGATCTGCTTAAACAAAAAGGCGAGCTAGAGAATACCTTGATCTTCTTCTTGTCTGATAACGGTGCGGTACATGAATCGCCAATGCCAATGAATGGCATGGATCGTGGCTATAAAGGACAGATGTATAACGGTGGGGTACGTGTTCCTTTCGTCGCATCTTGGCCGAAACATATTCCTGCTGGTGGCAAGAGCGATACCTTAATTTCAGCACTTGATATTCTGCCTACCGCTTTAAAAGCTGCGGGTATTACGATCCCGCAAGAGATGAAAGTCGATGGTCAAGACATCATGCCGGTACTGGCTGGTAAAGCTGAGCAATCACCGCATGATTATATCTACTGGGCAGGTCCGGGTGCGAAGCACTACAGTGAAGAAAATGATGGTTTTTGGTACGGTTACTGGAAGTGGATCACATATGAAAGCGATACGATCCCGAATAATCCAAACCTTGAAAAACTATCAAAAGGCTCATGGGCGATCCGTGATCAAGACTGGGCATTGTATTTCTACGATGATGGTTCAAATAAGGTGAAACTGTTCAATGACAAGTTAGATCCGTCAGAGTCACAAGATTTAGCGACCAAACACCCAGAGAAAGTCGCTGAAATGAAAAATGCATTTTATGACTGGATCAAAAACAAGCCTAAACCTGTGGCATGGGGACAAGATCGCTACCATGTGTTAACTGAATCAGCTAAACCTGCGCCAGCATTAGCGCAGAAGTAATGTGAGTTAACCTAACCAAGAAAGTCATGACAAGGTGCATGGCTTTCTTATTGTTTCGTTTATAAGTGACGGGTTCATCCTTTTTTATTCTGCATTATTTTTTAAGTCGCTTTGATTATATGTCATGGAAGGAAAAGCAAATGACGACAAAAACACCTGAAAAACAGCCTTCAACCTCTTCTTCTGAGCATATTGAATCTCGAATTAAACACATTGTTGCTACTGAGCGTCCGAAAGTGCCTTATGAACACCCTGATGCGAAGATGTATTGGCATTTGTTTAAGCAGCGTTTGATCCGCTTAAAAATGAAAAAGCCTGCTTATGATAAGCACGATCAGCAATTACAGACATTATTTCAGCAACAAACCGACCTCAAATTGTTATGTGATAACTTAACCAAGTATGTGACGGAAGCGTTTTGTCACTACAGCGTTTGGGAGCATAGCCATGCTTATTATCCTGGTAGACCAAGCCAGCAAAGCGCCAGAACCGATGCCGTTGAAGGCGTGAGTCGTGTATTACCAGTATTAGCGGCATGGCTGCATTTTAGCAATGAATCACAGATGAGCGGGTTAGATGGACAACGCATTGATGTAGTAAAAGTGCTCTCTCAAGCATTTCTGGCGGGTACTGATCCTAAACATCCCGGCTATTGGGGCGTATTACATGATTGCGATCAGAGGGTGTGTGAATCAGCCGATCTAGCACTCGCGTTATGGCTATCAAAAGAGTGGGTATGGCAGCACTATAGCGAGGTGGAGCAGCAGCAGATAAGCCGATGGTTTAAGCAAGTGAACAGTCTAATAACGGTCGATAATAACTGGCACTTATTTCCATTAACGGTGCAGTTTGTTCTAAAAGCCCTGACGGGTGAAGACTGTATCGATCACGATAAATATCAACGTATTAAAGTGTTTTTTGTCGGTGGTGGCTGGTTCCGTGATGGTGCGAAAGGCAATTATGATTACTACAACGCATGGGGATTTCACTACTCACTCTATTGGCTCGATCAAATCGACCCGAATTTCGACCCTGAATTTATCCATCAATCGTTGAGTGATTTTGTCGAAGGTTATCGTTATTTCTTTACCCCAAAAGGCTTACCTTTCTTTGGTCGCAGCGCTTGTTATCGCTTAGCCGCAGCAGCGCCTTTGTTAGCCGCAGTTGATCAACATAGCTCTGCGATTTCGATGGGTGAAGCGAAACGGGCTTTTCGTTTAAATCTAAATTACTTCATCGGTAATGGTGCGATGCAGTATGGCGCACCGACTCAAGGTTTATTCCATGATGATGGACGTTTAGTCGATAACTACAGCGGCCCTGCCAGCAGTTTTTGGTCGATGCGTGGATTAATTATTGCGTTATACATGGGCAACCGTTGCCAACTATGGCAAGCAGAAGAAAGCCCACTGATGATAGAACAACAAAGCTATGACTTTGATATTGAAGCGATCCAAGCCAATGTTAAAGGCATTGCTGAAACTCAAGAAATTGTGGTGACGTTTAAACAGGAATATACCGAGCAGCAAGATCCGTTATCACGTCGGTTAGAGTCTCAGTCTTATGCCAATAAAGCGCTTGAAATGCTATTAGGCCGAGCAGAGCGACCTAAAAACAATTTATTGCGCAAAGGGATCACCAGTTATAGCTCGAAGATGTCACATTTCTTTTAAACCGCATTTTAAAGCATAAATAAAACAACCGAAGTTGGGCGTTGCTCTGCTTCGGTTTTTTTGTGTTTTATCCGCTTTGTCCTTTTTATCAACGTTGTCATTTAGTCTTTTTTGTTAGCTTCGTAAGTTAACGAAAGTTTATTTGTCTTTATTTTATTATTTATTTTCGATTTGAAAGTGGTTATGTGATCAAGAACGCTTTATTTGCATTTGTTTTCGAATAATATCTTTATCGAAAGTTAACGAAGGATTGAGGTTTTCTATGTTTTTGGTTTCATCTCGCGAAATGCTGCACAAAGCGCAACTGGGTGGCTACGCTGTCCCTGCGTTTAATATTCATAACCTAGAGACGGTGCAAGTAGTTGTCGAAACAGCTGCCGAGATGCGTTCGCCAGTTATTTTGGCTGGGACGCCAGGTACCTACAGTTACGCAGGTACAGACTATCTGGTTGGTATTTGTAAAGAAGCGGCAAAACGTTTTGAAATGCCAATTTCGCTGCATCTTGATCACCATGAATCTTTTTCTGATATTCGCCAAAAAGTAGAGGCGGGTATTAAGTCAGCCATGATCGATGGCTCGCACCATAGCTTTGAAGAAAACATCGCCCTGACTCGTCAAGTGGTTGAGTTTTGTCACCGTTGGGACTGTTCGGTTGAAGCTGAGCTTGGTCGTCTTGGTGGACAAGAAGATGACTTAATCGTGGATGAGAAAGATGCGCTTTATACTGATCCTGATGCTGCTGTTGAGTTTATTCGTGCAACGGGTGTAGATTCATTAGCGATTGCGATTGGTACAGCACACGGCATGTATAAAGAAGTGCCTCGCCTTGATTTCGACCGTTTAGGCATGATTCGTAGTAAAACAGATACGCCATTAGTGCTACATGGTGCATCAGGTGTGCCGGATGCCGATGTACGTCGCTGTATCGAATTGGGTATTACTAAAGTGAACGTGGCAACAGAGCTTAAAATTGCGTTCTCTGATGCAGTAAAACAGTACTTTATTGAAAATCCAAAAGCGAATGATCCTCGTCATTACATCATTCCGGGCAAAAACGCGATGAAACAAGTCGTGCTAGATAAGATCCGCGTTTGTGGTAGTGAAGGTAAGCTGTAACAACTGAGTCACCCTTTCATGGTTATCGAAACTAAATGAAACTCAGACTGAACGAATGCGCTTAGCGCCCGTTATTAGCTATGTTTAACTTCCCCCATAATTCGTTAAACATAGCTTTTTTTATTTCTGCATTGGAGAAAATCATGGAATCACTCCAGTCACTCTCTAAAAAAATCGCGATTATTGGCGAGTGTATGATTGAACTTAGTGGTCAGCCATTCGCCCAACAGGAGCAGCGTTTTGGCGGTGATACATTAAATACCGCTATTTATTTATCTCGCTTATTACCGCAACTTGCTCCGACCTATATCACCGCACTTGGCCTTGATAATTACAGTAATCACATGATCCATGCTTGGCAAAAAGAAGGGATCAATTGTAATTATGTACTGCGTGAAACTCACAAATTACCGGGCATGTATGCCATTGAAATCGATCCAAATGGCGAGCGCAGTTTCCACTATTGGCGAAATGATTCAGCAGCTCGACAAATGTGCGACCATCCCCAATTTCGTGCAGCTGTTGAGTACATGAAAAGCTGTGATTTAGTGTACTTATCTGGGATTTCGCTAGCGATTTTACCTGATCACGGCAAGATGAAGTTACTTGCAGCATTGGCTGATGTGCGTAACGCTGGAGTGAAAATCGCTATCGATTCTAACTACCGTCCTCGTTTATGGCGTAGTCGTCAAAATGCCAAAGAATGGATGTCTCAGCTCTATAACGTGGCTGATATTGCGCTGGTAACAGCAGATGATGAAGACTTACTTCATGGCACCGTTAATAGCTCACCTGAGGCGATTGCTAAACGCTTATCTAATGTTGAACAAGTAGTGGTGAAGCTCGGTAAAGACGGTGCGCAGTGGTTTGAACTTGGACAATCGGGCATCGTGCAAGGTAATGTGGTTGATAATGTTGTTGATACTACCGCAGCTGGTGATTCATTTAATGCTGCGTTCTTAGCAGCTTGGGCATTAGGTATGCCAATGAGTGAATGTTGCCATTGGGGTAATCAGCTTGCGGCACAAGTGATTCAGCACAAAGGGGCGGTGATCCCTGAAACTTATACACGTTCTTTAACAAAATTGATGGATGAAAACTTATGATGACTCAAGCATGGATAGCAAAATTACGTGATTTAAAAGTAATGCCAGTGATCCAAATTGATAATGCCGATGACGCAGTACCGTTAGCCAAAGTATTGGTTGAAAATGGCCTACCTGCGGCTGAAATTACCTTTAGAACCGCCGCTGCTGCTGAATCGATTCGTCGTATTCGTGAAGAGTTCCCAGAGATTGTGCTGTGTGCAGGAACGGTATTAACCAAAGAGCAAGTCGATGCTGCCATTGAAGCGGGGGCTGATTTTGTTATTAGCCCTGGGTTTAACCCAACGACGGTTAAATATTGTATTGAAAACAATATTAAGATGATCCCAGGTGTGAATAACCCAAGCCTTGTTGAGCAAGCGTTAGAACTTGGTGTAACAGCGCTAAAGTTTTTCCCTGCAGAAGCTTCTGGCGGTATTAACATGCTTAAATCCTTAACCGGTCCATATGGTCAAATTGAGTTGATGCCAACAGGTGGGGTAAATCCACAAAACCTGTTGGATTACTTAGCCATTCCTCAAGTGGTTGCTTGTGGCGGAACATGGATTGCACCAACGGCAGCGATCAATGCCCATGATTGGGATAGCATTGCTCACAACGTACGTGAAGCGGTGAAGTTGACTCAGCAATAGGAGAGTAAAATGTCTGAAACTAAACGTGTTGCTGTGTTATTGGCTGATGGTTTTGAAGAAGGGGAAGCGGTTGTCTTTATCGATATCATGCGTCGATTAGACATTGAGGTTGACGTGCTATCGTGCATGGAAACTACAGCTCTCAATACTTACTTTAAAACTAAAATCACTGCAGATTTTACTTTAGCTGATAAATTTGATGACACTTACGATGCAGTCATGATGCCGGGTGGCCCGCAAGGAACCGATAATCTGTCAGCAAACCCGAATGTGATTGCGTTCCTAAAACGCCATATTGAAACCAATAAGTACATTTGCGCTTTGTGCTCATCGGGCGCCAAAGTATTAGCAGCGCACCATTTATTGCAAGGTCGTCCGTATACAACAGGCGATAAATTGGCGGATAAATTTGACGATGGGGATTTCCAGCTAAAGAAAGTGGTGGTTGCTGATAACTTCATTACTGGGCGAGGTTTAGGTGTGAGCTTTGAGTTTGCTTTCACTGTTGCCAAATACCTGCTTGCTGATAATCAAGAGAAAGTCGATTGGCAGGCAAACCACATCTACTTTGATCATTGGCCTTTATAACAGCGTTTTGATTGCAATGTTTGAGTATAAGAAAGGGTAACTTAGGTTGCCCTTTTTTGGGTGGAGAGTATTTATCAACAGCTTCAAGATAGAGATTGCATACCTGCATATCAAATATGGATTATTGAAAAGATCATAAATGCAATCTTGCATTTTATTCATCAATGAAAACACCTATTACATACGTGTGAATTGATTATTTACTCTGTTAAACCGTAGTTTTTATAATGCTATTGAGACTATGGTTTTGAGCTTAATTTATTAATATTCAATTGGTTAAGATTGTTTTTTGGAAGTGGAGGATAAGTGACTATATAAACAAGAATTGAAACTAATTAAGCATGATGTTCAGTTTTTCTTAATGCTCCATTTATGAATAACTAACGTTTCATTTTTACTATGATGACAAATAATCGAAAGTTGATAAATTAAAAACATCAACGGGGCGCATGGTTCCGTCGCTATTTAATATTTTGATTTAAGGTGTAGTAATTATGAAAGTAGTAGTAGAAATTTTAGAAGCTGGTAAATACCGTGATGTTGCATGGGAAGGTGAGTTTGTTTCAGCTAAAGGTGAACTACGTGCTGTTACTCCTTCATACGCTGCACAGTTAATTAAACAATCAAAAGCAGCACTTTATACTGACGCTGATGGTGAGATGTCATTTACCTATAAATAACTTAAATATGTTAAACGGTATATTTAAGTTTTTTAGCTAAAAGCAAGGAGACTCAAGTTATGAGTCTCCTTTTTCTTTATTCTTTGGATGATTTTTAATCATTATTTACAATGTAAATTTAAAAATTGATGGTATCAAAATGCGGATTTGCGGTATTGGCATGCATAGAAGCAAGATGATCTAACACGATGGTCGATACGGTATTATCCACTCTGAGTTCAATACATTCTTCTCTCTGAGCGTTGTAGCAAGTATCTTGCGCAATGCCTGTCACAGTTTCACCATTTCTATAAGTAAGACTGATATTTAGGTGGAGCATGCAGGCAATTTCAATGTAATCGTGTTGGTGACAACTTATCATAATAATTGCTCCTATCTATTTCTTAATAATGGTGATTTTAGATTACTGTGTGTATTAAGACTATTCAAAATCTGCGCGTAATATTTTGTATTTTTACGTGTCGGCTCAATGTTTTTCTTTTATTTACAGGTCATTACTTTGTAAATAACCACTCCGATCGTCTTTCTAAATTAATAATATAATTATTTATAGTCTTATGTGAAAAAAGCGATAGTGATTTTAGCTCATTAAAAAAGAGTCGTGGGCTTTATACAGTATGGTTCTCATCTTGTAATGTGAGGCTTGTTTTTATTATCTCTGTTGTATATCTGTGGATCTTTTTGTTTTGTTTTTTATTTAAATTTCAATAACTTGCTGGTTTTCTTGTGTTGTTGGTATCGAAGGTTTAAATCAATAGTTATGGATATCATTTGCATCACAATGATGTTTTCAATAACTGTGTAGAGTGTGATATTGGTGAGTATTAAAGTAGCCGTATTATTGCAAGGTACATAAAAGTACGCCATATAACACGGTTTTAACATTTTGAAATTGCCGCTAGCAATGTATCGCTTATATATATTGATAACTAAAATGAGTTTTTAAACATTAAAATATATAGCGTTACTCTTATTAAGCAGTTTGGTTGGTATTTAAAGCTTATTTTAGTTCTGAAAGATAGCGACATCGTATTCTAAAAGGAATTAATAATGACGAAAATAACTCCAATAGCGTTACTGCTGGTGGGCTTCACTGCATCAAGCAGTTATGCCATGAATCCACAGCCAGATCCTGAAAATCCGGGCGGTTATATTATTGAGCGCTCAGAGATCAAAGCCGCAGAAGATGCAAAAACGGCCGACCCAATGTATGACGTATGGGCTAAAGCCTTAGAGACCCGTCCAAATATCATTGTAGAAGCTATCTACCCAGATGCTGCAACCAACCCTGATAACGTAAAACGAGTTGAGCGCGTGTTCCCTGAAACGGAGTGGAACTTCTTAACTCAAATGGCGGCACCTGAATATACCTATACGCGTTTCTTACGTGCGATTGGTAAATTCCCTGCGTTCTGTGGCGACTATACCGATGGTCGAGATGCTGACAAGATTTGTAAAACTTCTATTGTGACGGCTTTTGCTCACTTTGCACAAGAAACTGGCGGTCACATTAGTAAAGATAACTATTCAGATAACCCATTAGCATTGGAAGAGTGGCAACAAGCATTAGTGCATGTGCGTGAAATGGGATGGTCTGAAGGTCAAGCGGGTTATACCACGGGATGTGGTCAGAACGATTGGCAAAATCAGCGTTGGCCGTGCTCTGATGGTCAGGGGTATTTCGGACGAGGTGCAAAACAGCTTTCTTACCATTTTAACTATGGTGCTTTCTCGGAAGTGATGTTTGACGGTGACGCTACAGTCTTACTGAATAATCCAGGTTTAGTTGCTGACTCATGGTTAAACCTCGCTTCTGCCATTTGGTTTTTCTTAACGCCGCAAGCGCCCAAACCTGCCATGTTGCATGTGATTGACCGCACTTGGAAACCATCACAACGTGAATTAGATGCAGGTATTACTTATGGCTTTGGTACGACGATTAACGTGATCAATGGTGGTATTGAATGTGGTGAGCAAAATAAAGATAAAGGCCAACCTGTTAACCGTATTCGCTATTGGGAAGGCTTAGCGGAGCATTACGAAATTGCTATCGCCGCTGATGAGAAAAATACTTGTTGGCAGCAAACACCTTATGGCAGTTTAAACCTAAATGGTGCAACTGATGTGCTTTATACCAACTGGGATGCAAACTGGAAATATTACTCAGATCGTCCAGGCGGTGTTTCATTTGAGTGTGAGCTAGTCGGTTTCCAAACGGCTTATTCAGCGTTAGTTGAAGGTGACTACGAAAAATGTGTAGAAAACTTCTATGGCTCTCACGCCAATTGGCCTGATGTTCGTGTGGTTGATAAATTACCAGATACCGACAAGCCTGTTGATCCTGTAGACCCTCCTGTTGATGGTGTTGCTGCATGGGAAAGCAATAAAGTGTACGTTGGTGGCGACAAGGTGAGTTATCAAGGTGCTGTCTATAAAGCTAAATGGTGGACACAAGGCGATAACCCTGCAAGCGGTGGCCCTTGGGCACTAGAAAGTGGTACTCCTGTAGCACCAGATCCGGTTGACCCTGTAGAGCCACCAGTAGATCCCGTTGACCCGGTTGATCCTGTGGAACCACCTGTCGACCCAGTAGAACCTGTGGATCCGCCTGTAACAGGATCGCCAGCATGGGATGCGAGTGCAATCTATGTTGGTGGTGACAAGGTCAGCTATCAAGGTAGTGAATACCAAGCAAAATGGTGGACGACGGGAAATAAACCTGATGCAGGTGATCCTTGGAAAAAGCTATAAAAACGCGAAGTAAATGAATCAACACCCCGCAGCTAACTACTTCGGGGTGTTTTTTTATAAAGTGATATTCTCAAAAGGATAGTTAAAAGGCTGTTGAATAATGATCCTATTGTCGTCGAGCGAAATGACCTCTACCAGTAATTTTGTGATATCGGGAGTGATGAACAATTCTCCTTCATAACTGCCTTCTATGATTGCTGTAGCAACGATGCGATCCTCGTAATTAAGGATGTAATTGTTATCATCATCGACACGGTAATTTCGATAGATATTGACGTATACATCGCTTGCTAATGGATTATTAACGTCCACAGAAATAGTGCGCAGATCACCTGAAAAGTTGACATCATTCGCGACATCTAAAGTTGGGAAGGTCTCTTTATCTTGTTCATCTGCACGCTCTTCCTCGTTAGAGCCATCACTATTATTTTCAATTTCATCCTCAATCTCATCGAGCAGATTTCCGATTTGGTTGATTGAGTCTTCAACCGTATCGTTAACTTGGTTCACAATCTGATTAGCTTGATCGATAGGACTTTCCGTTAAACAGCCTGATAGAGAAATAGAAGCAATAATCATCCCTCCAACGTAAAAATACTTCATGTTCATTACTCCTCAGGTAGTGAATAGACTTTTGATGCTTCAGGGCGAATAAACCATGTCTTATCGGTTGTCCCATTACTATTGATATAGTCTTCAATTTTAGGGTAAGCCGCTAAAATGCTTTTCCCTTCTATCGGATTATCCCATTGCGATGGAATGAGAATGGCAAAAGGGATCCCTGAGTTATTACGATAACTGTTGCAGTTATTTTCGACACCACAACTGACACTGGCATTCTCTGATTGATCATTACCGCTTTTAAATAAGCTTGTATTGGCTTTGGTAGTTGGTGAAAAGTCTTTTAAATGTATTTCTAAACTACGAGAAGGTGGGCTAGGGAAGCCATGGCCATCATTCGGTGCAGCAAAGATAAACGGGTTGAGATAGGGATGTAAGTGTTCTGGATAATCAACTGGAGTCGTGAATTTGATTGCCATAGAAGCTTGAACCGTCACTTCTTTATCCAGATCACAATCAGCATAGACACGCAAAAAACCATTTTCACATTCAGAGCTAAAATATTCTTTTATTGCATCGGTAAAGATCAAAACCGCTTCATCATCAGGGCTATCAGGCTCTTCTAAAACGGAAGATTTGTATTCGTTGTTGATAATGACATAGCTACTATTGGCATCAATACTTGAGGCCGAAATCCCATCAAGTTTGATAGCAAAGCCATTGTTATAGCCAGCACCGTAGGCTTGTAATTTAATATCAATGTTAAGCCTTGATAGCTTGCCCGTGACGGTTTCTTGAATGTGACCAACACGGTACTGAATGACAATATCATTAAAATCATAATCATCTTGATTTGGCCAACGATCTTCAAAAGCTAAGGTTGCGTAGGTACCTTGAGATGGGTACCAGAAATAACTTTCTTGAGTGTCGTAACTGGTGATGGTGAGAGGGTAGTCTTCAACTTCACCACGACCGCCAGCACCTTGCACCAAGATATTCGGCGCGTCATTTAATCGAAATCGTGCCCATGTTTGATTTGTTATAGCTGCATCACTTGGGACATTAATCGCTAGTGTATGAGCACCACCAGTAAGAGCTACATCTTGGATAACATTTTCATTTATATCGAAATTACCGTTGTTATCCCAATCGATCCATGCAGATAAATAACCAGTGGCAAAGCCACCAACTTGCGCGGTAATAAATGTATTGGCACCTTGATGTAAGCTCGGAGTCGTAAACGTTATCCCTTGATCATCGTCATCGCTGCCATTGTTATCAAAAAACGGATAAAACTGAGCCAGTAAATCTTGATCGGGTTTCGCCCCAAGATAAAGATGTGTTGATACTTCATGGCGAGCACCATTGACCGATAGTGAAGTGCCGTATGAGTTAGGAGCATCCCCAAAATCATACCCATTAACAGCAAGTACAGCCTCACTGCATCGTGCAATATCGACGGTATTCTCTACATTCGGTAGCGTTTGTAGCACTTCGTAATGGAAACTTTCCTCATTATCAAAAGGCGTTAAATCATCAAAGATAAATGATTCACCTGTTTGCGCATCAATAATGTACAACATGCCATTACTATCAAAGAATTGACCACTAAAAGTTCGTAGTCCTTTAAGCCCAGTGGCTGCTGTGATAGCAATATGATTGTTTTCTAGTGATTGTGAAAGATCGAAGCGATGAATATTTTTACTATCATCAAGGGCATAGACTACCCCCTCAGGGTGAACGGCAAGATCAGATAAATTATAAATAGCGTGCTGTGCTAACAATAATTGGGTTGCGATTTGCGTTGATAGATCAACTCGCCATAATCCTTGTGATTTAGCATACAGATAAAGCTGATTGTTATGGATATCGCCCGCGCTATAGTCATGTTGAGGCAGATCTTCTATTCCTATGGTTTCAGCCACAAAACCATTATTTATCCGGACAATATTTTCTCCCATTACCCCATAAATATAATTATCAGTAGCATTAAACCCTAACGCATCGAATTTGTTGCTAATAGCACCTGCGTTACTGGTTTGTCGATCGATATCGACAAAAGAGACATTCGCTGTGTCGTGAAAAAGGTAGCCTATCGTAGGACAAGAAGAAAAAGGGTTAGCGGTACTTGGACTGCTATAGGTGATAAACAAAAAGGGTAAAGCTAAAGCAATAAAATGAGACTTCATTATTACCTCACATCATATTGAGATAAATAAAACAGGGGGACTGTTCTTGTCCATCAACATTAGTGCCAGATTTTTATTGCTTACATAACAAAAGCTTGAAAAATATATAGCTAAATTTTCTTTAGTGTTTGCAAAACGCTATGAATAATAAAAAGCGGACATATTTGTTTTCATCCGTCATAAAATAGTCAGAAAACGATCTAGACTTCTTTTTCAAAAGCAAGAGCACTGTTGCTTTTTTGAGTGCTAGTTGCATATTTGGTTGAAAAGTGACTACTTGAACCTTTTTTCGATTTTTTCCCTTTACAGCAGCAGGTTAGCTAGATATTATTCTTCGCAATTACGGAGAGATGGCTGAGTGGTTGAAAGCACCGGTCTTGAAAACCGGCATACGTTAATAGCGTATCTAGGGTTCAA
>NZ_SSMG01000390.1 GCF_009873615.1 Photobacterium lucens | reverse complement strand
ATTTGAAAGTGACTAAATTTGATTTTTATCACTTACAACCAATACTTTAATTATCAATTTGACCGACAATCAGGGAGGAATGATGACTTCTCGACAGGTACAACTGGTTGATATTCTTTGCCTTCCAACACTATTACTCACACTTGATCCTAGAGCGCTCTACCAAATTATTACTGAAGCTCGTCATCTCAGTTTATTAGGGCAATTAAAAACAGCCTGTGAGCTTGATGGGATTTGGGATGAGCTGCCGCTATTTATGCAGCAACAGTTAATTTCGGGGTTTCATAGCTTCGAGAAGCAAAAACAAGCCCTAATATTTGAACATCAAGAGCTTAAGCTACAATTTAAAAACGTTTTACCGTCATGGCGTTATATTCGAGGCAGTGCTTTACAATTTTCTGAAATCGAAATGTTTAAAGGTAGGATAAAGAATAATATTGATATTTTGATTTCAGAAAACCATGTCGATGCTGTACTAGATCAGTTACTCAATCATGGTTGGCGCTATAAAAATATCACCGATTATGAAGAAACCTTTTATTGTCGTTGGTCAAATCAAACCATGCCGCTGATCCATAAAGAGCGGCGTACAGAGCTTGCCATTCACTTTCACTTATTACCGAAAACCCTAAAACATAAACTCGATGAAGCGCCATTACTCCATCATCATACCTCACCGATCATCGCCCACCCTGCGACCTTACTCTCACCGGAAACGATGGTCTTGCATCAGGCTATTATGATGTTTAACCAAGTTGATTTTCGTTATGGGTTGCGAGATCTGTACGACTTACACCTCCAATTTACCTATTTTGGTAAGCAACGTCTGTTCTGGCATAACTTGATTCAGCTTCATCAACAGATAGGTAAAGATAATAGCTTATATATGGCGCTTGGGCTGTGCCATGAACTGTTTGCCCTTAAAATTCCTGACGAAATGCTGCAATTTTTAAATCAACATCCATCACATCGATTCATTTTCTGGCTATACAAAGAACGCTTTAGTGAAGTAATGCGAAACGCATTTCCGAAATACCAGAGTGCCGATTATCGCTTTGCCGTGAAGTCACTACGTTTTAGAGGACGGCTAAAACGCATGCCGCTGTATGCTATTCTGCCTCATATTATTAAGACACAAATCATCAATCTCATGCCCCATGAAGAAGACGAAGAAATCATTTATTAAGCATTTTAAAGACATAAAAAAACCTCTTAAACACCTCATGCGATAAGTCGCCAAAGTGTTTAAGAGGTTGAGTACCTAATGTTCGATTAGAACTTTAGGTATTGTTTCATTGAAGCAACGCTTTTCTCGCCAAGACCCGTTACTTTTTCAAGATCTTTCGCTGATTTGAATTTACCGTGTTTTTTACGGTAATCCACGATAGCTTTTGCTTTAGTTTCACCAATGCCAGGTAAAGACGCTGCTAGATCAGACGCTGAAGCCGTGTTTACATTCACCGCTTTAAGCTGTTTCTTCACTGCAGTCTTAGTTTTGGTAGATGACTTTTTAACGTCTGCTTTTTTGCTGTCTAGTTTTGAAGATGTTGCTTTTACATCTTTTTTAACGTCTTTTTTTGCGTCAGCCACTTTAGTCGATGACGCTTTCTTCGCTTTTTCTACTTCTTTCTTGGTCGACTTGCTTGCTGATTTCTTCACCTTAGCAATACAGTCCATTTTCTTTTGCTTATCTGCTTTGTATTTCGTTTCACATTGCTTGATAAGTTTTGTGGTATCTGTTGTTGCAGCTTGAGAGGCAAATGGCAGAATGAACGCCAGCGTTAATAACACCTTTTTAAACATTGGAAAACTCCTTCATAGATAATCCTTTGTAAATTAAAGACTATTAAGCAGCAAAGATAAAATAAAACATCATAAAGTGTTTAAATCAGTGTTTTTTATTCACCTTTAATTTCGAAAAAGTACTGAAAATAGACGACCAAGTATCAGATAGCTCTTACTATCCATCTGTTTTTCATATATAAATCTCTTCATTTGAAAAATCACAAGCTTGTAAGTAACTTATACTTAACCACGATGGCGTTTTGCGACATTGTTGGAATAATTGCAAATATTCACGATGAAAGTACAAGGTTAGATCATAAAATGCCACCTTAGTGGTCAGGTGAGTCTGTTTATTTCACCGTGGTATGATTGCGCTACTGCGTGTAGACAAGGACGATAAATGCAAAACAATATGCTTTTTTACAAAACCTACCCCCATCCAAGTAGCAAAGAGTGGGTAGTCTTTGTCCATGGTGCAGGTGGTAGTTCTGCGATCTGGTTTAAACAAATTAAAGCCTACAAACAGCACTTTAACTTATTGTTATTAGATCTTCGTGGTCACGGCAAATCCAACAACATGTTTAAAGACATGATGGCAAATCCTTATACCTTTAAAAGTGTCACCAAAGACATTGTTGATGTTCTCAACCACTTAAAGATCCAATCAGCTCACTTCGTGGGAATTTCACTTGGGACGATTATTATTCGTAATTTAGCGGAAATCGCGCCTAATCGTGTCAAAAGCATGGTACTCGGTGGTGCTGTGACACGCTTAAATACTCGCTCTCAAATTTTGGTTAAACTCGGCAATTTGTGTAAGCACATTATTCCTTACATGTGGTTATACCGCTTATTTGCTTATGTGGTGATGCCTCAAAAGAGCCAGCGCGAATCGCGTCATTTATTTGTTCGTGAAGCTAAAAAGCTATGTCAGAAGGAATTTAAACGTTGGTTCAAACTCGCCACTGATGTAAACCCTGTCATGAAATATTTCAAAGAGAAAGAGTTATCCATCCCAACACTTTATTTGATGGGTGCTAACGATTATATGTTCATAAAACCGGTGAAAGAGATGGTTGAGCGTCATCGATTAAGCTTTTTAACCGAACTCAAAGATTGCGGGCATGTATGTAATGTTGAAAAACCTGATGATTTTAATCAACACTCCATAGCGTTTATTCATCAACATAAAACCTATTACAGCGCATAAAAAAAACGGCATAACACTCTCAATCTCTGAGTATGAGTTATGCCATTTCTATGACTATGGATTAAACCATCAATTACTTAGAATGTGCTTATCTAAAAATGTCGTTAACTGCTGGGTCACAAATTCAGACTGCTCTAGATTACTAATATGACCGGCTTCTGGGATCAATACATATTCACTACCATCAATTGCGTCATGCATCAATTGCGCTTCTAGTGGTGGTCGAGGTGCATCTTCCATACCAACCATGATCAACGTCGGTACAGTTAATAACTCAATATCATCAAAAGTATCGCGACGACCGAACACCATCTTGCCCACTTGCCCTACTGCAACCGCACGTTCACCTGTAATGCTCGCCAAATGCGCTTTAAAGTTCTTCACGAGTTCTGGCGTATGCTGTTCAGCCTGACGACGGAAGAACAGCGGCGTAATGGCATCAATGATTTCTGTTGGGATCGTTTTTTGCTCCATGATGGTATTTAACATAGCAAAGTATTTTGCATGCAGTACTTCAGGTTCATAACCTAAGAAAGTATCCATCAATACGAGCGCATTAACACGTTGCGGCACTTTTAACGCCAGCTCTGCGCCCCACATGCCACCTACAGACAAACCAATCATTGTGAAGCTGTCAACTTCAAGGTGATCAAGCAGTGCAATCACATCATCTGCATAATCACGTAAAGTACGTGTTTTTGTTGGAGCAGCATCCGCGTCACCATGCGCCCATAGCTCAGGCACGATGCAACGATAATGTTGGCTTAATACTTCGATTTGAGGCTGCCACATTTTACTATCCCATAGATAACTGTGACCAAATACCAATACAGGACCTGTGCCTTGATCTAAGTAGGTTAACTTACGATCTTCAATTACATAACTTTGCATGTATATCCTTATGTGCGTGTTTTTTACACGCTTATTTTACGTTCTCAGTTTCACTTTGATATTTGCTATCAATGATTTTCAATCCTTGACGATAGAAAATCCACGCACAAATACCTGCGGCTATATTACCTAACATCGCCCCTGTAAATAAGCCAGATAATCCTGCCAAATACGAACCTAGCCATAAAATAGGTAGGAAACAAATAAACAAACGCCATGCTGAAATAAACAGCGCACGCATCGGCATCGCCAAGGCATTACATATCGATACCATGATCATACACACACCTAGCGCACCTAAACTAATAGGGACACGGGTTAAATGTAATATCAGCACTTCTTGTACTTTGACATCAGTCGTTAGTAGCGTGCTCAATGGCGTAGCGAGTAAGAAAATGGTGACCGCTATAACAAGCTGCCATAGCAAAACAAAACACACTGCGATATTAATCAGTGTTTTAATCCCTTGTAGATCACGACTCCCTAAACGCTTACCCACCATAGGTGGCATCGACATAGTAAGAGCTAAGACAACAACAATAGAGAAAAATTCTATCCGAGAGCCTAACGCCCATGCGGCAACAGTCGCAGCACCAAAACCTGCTACCAATTTAGTCGCAAGCATAGAGGAAAGCGGTGGTAATAACTGGCTCATCATCGCTGGCGCCATAATATTACCTAGCTCTTTAACTGACTTGCCAATATCAAGCCCCTGCCAATGGAAACTCATCCAACATCGTTTAATGACTAATGGAAAAACCACCAGCATACCAAGAGTAAAAGAAGCAATGGTTGCCCATGCCGCACCATTAATGCCTAATTTGAATGTAAAGATAAACAATGGGTCTAGCACGATGTTAAGTAAACTCGTTACCATCATCATGATCCCTGGCAGCATGGTATTCCCGTTAGCACGGCACAGACTATAGGCAAAATACAACATTGAGCCACACCATGCGCTTGCCAACCATACAGGCCAATAAGTATCAATAATCGGTAGAACGGTTTCCGGTGCATCTAACAAATGCATAATGACATCACGCAGCAACCAGATAACACCACATAGTGCGGCAATACCAATAGCACCTATTAATACCACAAGCCCGCCCAGCTGTTGTGCTCGAAGCGCATCATTTGCGCCTAATACACGAGAAATCAATGCGGTTGTGGCAATACCTAACCCTACTTGCAAGCCTATGACGACCATTTGCATTGGAAGCGTAAAACCTTGTGCTGCAAGAGGAAGGACACCTAACTGACCAATGAATGCGCTGTCTACAAGCTGAAAGCTCATCAGTGACAGCACACCAAATAACATTGGCCATGTCATTGTAAAAAGCTGTTGAGCTAACGCTCGGGTATAAGGAGATATCTTCATGGAAAACTTTACATAAGTGAAAAACAAAAAATCCCCGCAATTGCGAGGATCATTCAGCTAACAAGAGGCTTAGCGGATAACAAGTTTCACTAAATCAGCAGGACGATAATATACAGATTTAAGTACTTTACCTTTACGGATTACTTTACCTTCAAGGTCAACATCCTGCGCACATTTCGCAATAATGTAGTCCCCTTTCGTACTGGCTGTTAAAGTCACGCCTTGTTTTGCGTAAAATGCTTCAGTATCAGCGTATTCATCAGCATTGCGGCATACTTTACTCATGTTGCTTGAATGCACTTCATTCCAACATGCCATAAAATCGATACCTAGACGTGCTGACATTTGCAATAGAATATCAATCAAGTAGCTAATACCGATATTATCTTCTACTTTCTTATCACCAAGATGAACCAAACGTCCCATTAATACATATACAGAATCGACAATTGCATCGGCTTGTTCAACCAGTGAATCGGCTTCTGCTAATTCTGTCATTTCTTCAACGGCAAGAGAGGTATGTAATGCATCCGCTTGTTCATCAAGCGTTTGTGGTGATTCAATATCAAGATCAAACGTGGAACGAAACTCTCTAATATCGCGGTAAAGATGATCGAAAAGAGGTTGGTCTAGCGCTGACAGTTTCATTCGTTTTTCCTTGTCTCAAATTGTAAAAGCCCAAAATCAAAAAACCTTTATCAATGTTCACAATAAAAATTTTTGATCAGACAACGGCACAGCATACTAATCTAATCAGCGTTTAGATACAAAACGTATTATCATTTCATTTTCCAATTGTTGGTAAATGCGCCACTATTTGCACTACTATTCTGAAGTAAGCAACTCGTACACATCAACAAACCGTAACAAATCAACATCATGATATTGCGATATTAATACTTGATTGTTTGTTCAATTAGCCGAAAATCGGCCATAGATTAAATACTCTAATGACTTGGGATACATATATGATTGCCGGACACCGTGGTGCAAGAGCTGTTGCGCCAGAAAATACCTTGGTTTCCATGAAAGCAGCCGCTGATGCTGGCGCAAAATGGATTGAAACCGACACCCAACTGTGTGCTGACTTAATCCCTGTCATTATTCACGATAAAACAGTACGCCGTTGTACGAATGGTTCAGGTAGCGTTCGCCATAAAACCTTAGATGAAATCAAACAACTTGATGCTGGAAGCTGGTTCTCCACTGAGTTTACTGGTGAAACCATTCCAACGTTACATGAACTGCTAGTTGCTTGTGACGAATATGGCCTTAACTTAAACCTTGAAATTAAAGTGCACTACGAAGAAGAAGTTGCATTACAAGTACAAAAGACCATTGAAACTATTAAAAACTATGGCTTTGATCCAGATCGTCTTATCTTGTCGAGTTTCTCTTATAATGCTGTACGACATTGTTTAGAACTGTGGCCTGAAGTACGTCGTGGTTTGATCATTGAAGATTGGGTACCTGATATCAATCGCCTTGATGAAAAGCTTGAGCTATACAGCATTCATCTTGATCATCATTTACTGACTGAAAAATTAGCAAAAGAAATCACTGACGCTGGAAAAGTGCTGCAAATTTGGACAATGAACGATCCCAAAAAAATCACTAAATTCGAGAACTGGGGCGTTTCAACCATTATTACCGATGACCCAGCGCTTTTAATCGCAGCAGCCAATAATTAATAATCTATGAATAAAGCACTTATATACAGG
>NZ_SSMG01000389.1 GCF_009873615.1 Photobacterium lucens | reverse complement strand
GTGTTTATATAGCCGCACCTTTAATACTTATATCCAAGTCTCTTGGGTATTTATTGGTCGACAGACTATAAGCATTGTTGATTTTAACATGAATCAAAATTTAGATATTCAATGTCAAAAGACTATCCAAAACTATATTGATGACACCTCAATATGGAAAGAAGGAACAAGCCGTTTTTGCTTATCAATGACAAAGGTTCAGTGGCGAATTTGGTTGTTGGCAACGTTTGGAAAGTTTTTTGAAGGAATGATTGTGTTCATGATGGGGCTAACGTTACCCCTGATCACGCTACAGTTTCATTTAACGGAATTTCAAAAAGGTACATTAAGCTCTTCAATACTCTTTGGTATTTTAATTGGTGCTAGTGCGCTGGGTGGCTTGTCAGATCTATATGGTCGTAAGAAGATGTTCATTGTTGAGATGGCATTACTCTCGATTTGCCTTGTAGGGATGGCATCTAGCCAGTCTTATGCCATGATCCTATTGTTTAACTTTGGTATAGGTTTGGCATTAGGGTGTGATTACCCAACTGCACACTTGATGATATCGGAGAGCATTCCGACTAAAAACCGAGGCAAACTGGTACTCGGCGCATTTGCGTTTCAATCTATTGGTGTGCTAATGGGCATACTAACAGGCATCGTTGTGCTGAGTTATGTTGATGATATTAACGCTTGGCGTTTAATGTACATTTTGGCATTGGTACCGTCTTTAGCGATCACTGTTGCACGTTTCTTTATTCCAGAAAGTGCGCATTGGCTAATGTCGAAAAGACGTGAGAAAGAGGCTGAAACGTCACTGAAACGTCTGTTAAATCGCGATCCGAAGTCGACAATGTCATTAACAGCAGTACCGTGCCCTGAAGGAGAAGAAGCGCACACTTGGGTTGGCGGTTATAAGAAACTGTTTAAAGAAAAGTACCGTGCAAAAACGATCTTAGCTTCTGTTCCTTGGTTTATTCAGGACTTAGGCACGTATGGTATCGGTATTTTTACCCCGGTAATTTTAGCCTCAGTGTTGGATCCGCATGTCGCAGTGACGGGTCAAGATGCACTACACAGTACGATTGCTCATATTATTTATTCGGCAAAAGGGACGGCGTTAATTGATTCATTACTGATTGTTGGTGTGATTTGCGCCATCATTTACTCTGAATCGATTGGTCGTATGAAGCTGCAAATCTATGGTTTTATTGGCTGTGCGGTAGGTTTAGCCTTTGCTGCAGTATCGATTAAGTTGCAGGGTGACTATCAAATATATGTGTTGTTCTTAGGTTTTATGCTGTTTAACTTTATGAACAACTTAGGTCCGAATGCACAGACTTATTTGATTTCAGGTGAAGTATTCCCCGTTAAGATTCGTGCGAAAGGGGCTGGTTTTGCAGCATCTATTGCTAAGTTAGGTGCAATTTTAACGGCCTTTCTATTCCCGATCTTAATGCATGAAATCGGCGTATTTAACTTACTGTTGAGCTTAGTGGTGACATCAGTACTCGGTGCTTGGGTAACATACAAATACCGTTTTGAAACATCAGGTAAGAATATTGAGAATATTTAATTCGTTTCTTAACGAGTAAGAATATTGAAAATATAACTATTGAAAAAAAGAGCGTAAGTATTTCACTTACGCTCTTTTTTTATTTCTAGAAAATCCATTTGAACATTGTATAATATATTTAGTGCTGGAAAATTGGCACGAAATTTATTGCATTTCAACTATTCAGTTTGTTTTTTAAATAAACAAAATTTATATTTTCTTTATATCACTGACTTCAATTATTACCCTTTCTTTATATTTGCCTTGTTACCCTGCGTGCTTCTATTTCTTACGAGGTACTGTGCCACCCAATAATGGGATGTACATAAAATTAGTAATGCAAAATCAAAAGCAGTCTTTATTGGTACTCACGTGCCTGTCTATTGGGATTGTGTATGGTGATATTGGAACCAGCCCACTGTATGCCTTCAAAGCAATGTTTGAAGGGCCACACTCAATAGCCATTAACCAAGCGAACGTTTTTGGCATTCTTTCACTCGTTTTCTGGACCTTTATTATTACGGTCTCTATTAAATATCTAGCGTTAGTGACACGGGCTTCCAATAAAGGTGAAGGTGGGGTACTGACACTGACATCATTAGCTCATAACGTCGCTCCGCTTCACTTAAAGAAAGGCATTTTATTTTTAGGTATGTTGGCGGCAGGCTTCTTTTTTGGTGAGGCCATTATTACGCCAGCGATGTCGGTGTTATCTGCCGTCGAGGGGATCACGGTGATCAATAGTCACTTTTCACCCATGATCTTACCGATTGCAATCACGATTATCTGTGGCTTATTTGCGATTCAAAAATATGGCTCAGGTAAAATTGGACGCTTATTTGCTCCTGTGATGTTGCTGTGGTTTGCCACTATTGGCTTACTGGGTTTATTGAGCATCATTAAACACCCTACTGTGCTCTATGCACTTAATCCTAAATACGCTTGTGCTTTTATTGCTCATCATGGTGCAGCTACTTTATTTACCTTAGGGGTAGTGGTATTGGCTGTGACGGGAGTAGAGGCGTTATATGCTGATATGGGGCACTTTGGGATCAAGCCAATCCGATTAGCATGGTTCTTTATTGTGATGCCGTGTTTGGTGCTCAACTATTATGGGCAAGGCGCACTGGTATTATCACAAACAGGCGATATTGATAATCCGTTCTTTATGCTGGCACCTGAGATGTTGCGCTTACCATTAGTGATCTTAGCGACACTTGCTACCATTATCGCTTCGCAAGCGGTGATCTCTGGGATTTTCTCGCTGACTCGCCAAGCGGTAAATTTAGGCTTTTTACCGCCAGTACAAATTCACCACACCTCACATCAAGAGCAAGGTCAGATCTATGTACCACTGGCTAACTTTTTATTGTTTGTGTTGGTGATCACCGTGGTGATCACTTTTGGTAGCTCGGCACGATTAGCAGCAGCATATGGGATAGCGGTAACTGCAACCATGTTAATTTCCTCACTGTTTATTATCGTAGTAGCACGTTACTTGTGGCAATGGACGTTGGCTTTGGTGATCCAGTATGCGGTGTTGATGCTGCTTTATGATTCTTTGCTGTTTGTCTCAACTTCATTGAAGTTTTCTGATGGTGGTTGGCTACCTTTAACCATAGGCTCGATTGTATTTCTATTGATGGTGACATGGTTTTTAGAGCGAGAGCGAATAGCGCAACTTACCAAACAGCCATTATCTGCTGAGGCGATGATCAACGAGCTTGAGCAAAAAGATTGGCCGAGAGCTTCAGGTACGGCAGTGTATTTCACCCGCAATGAAGATCACGTGCCAGCATCGCTGGTCAATAATTTGAAATACAACGAAACCTTACACGAACGTAATGTATTGCTGACGTTTAAATACCCGGATCAGCCAAGGGTGCATCCGTTAAAACGGTTAGAAGTCCAGCAGATCTCGCCATCGTTTTGGCAGATGATTGCGTATGTGGGTTATCAGGAATCGTTAGATATTGAGCAGATCTTTACAGCCTGTAACTGCAAAGGGTTCACGCTACATGAAGTTGACACGGTGTTCTTTATGTCATCGGAGCGAATGAAGTTAAAACCCAGTACCTTATGGCATGATTTAAAGGCACGATTGTTTATTTTATTGAGCCGTAATGCACTACGTACTTCTGAGCGATTGCATGTACCGCAAGATCGTTTAATTGAGATTGGGGTACATATGGAGATTTGAGCTTGTATTGAGTCTAAGCTCTAAATCTAAGCGACAAATCAAAAGGGCTTCACGGTTATCTTCATCTTAACGAGGATAACGGTAGAAGCTCTTTTTTCTTTATTGGGGTATACCTAAAGCGTATTATCTCGGTTTGATTGTTATACAAAAAATGAATGCCATGTTTAGCCGCATAAATTGGAATGATCTGAATAAAACCGCCGTGTTATTGGTGCTTTATATCTTAGTGACTTATCTGGGAGTGACGTTTCGTGATGTGATCATTGAAACCGATACTGCCATGTTGTTGCTGTTACTTAATATCGTCAGTGGTTTCTGGCTTAGACAAAAGTTGGCGTATGTGATCACCGCCATCAGTATTGTGGCGTTTCATTTTTTTGTATTACCCGAGCATAACTCGTTTAAGTTTCAAAATTATCAGCACATCATTACTTTTGCTGTGATGGCGTTCAGTGGTGTATTTGCGGTAAAAATCACCCAATCGCAACAGCGTGAAATCAATAAAAACAAACTGCTAAAGTCAGAGTTAAAAAGTAACTATCAATTAGCCTCTGAGTTAGCCTCACTTAATGAAAGCCAAGCCATTGCTCAATCTGCGATTGCTCATTTAGAGCGTCATGGACAGTTTAAAGCTCAGATCTGGCTGTTCTCACCGACGCTATTTTGTTTAGCCTCTCATCGTGATCTGCAAGATAACGATACCTATCCTGCTGTAGAGCATTTCAAACAAACAGGGCAGCCATTAAGCCAAATGTTATCAGCCAAGGTAACCTTGCACTCGTTAAATGGTGAGTCAGGCTTATTTGGTGTGTTAGTGATTGAAAGTAAGCAAGGGCAGTTGTTCAACCCGATCCTAACGACTTTGATCAGTTTATCGTTAGCCCGATCAGAGGCGAACAATGCATTAACCCAAGTTAAAGAAGCCAATCAATTAGAGCAAATGCGAAACACTTTATTAGCAGCTGTTTCTCATGATTTGAAAACTCCGTTAGGCTCGATTATTGGCACTGCTACGACTTTGACTGATCCTAATATTCATTTGCCAGCAGATACGCAAAAAGAGCTATTACAGTCGATTGCTGAAGAAGGGTATAGCTTAAATCGCAGTTTAACTAAATTGCTAGATATTAGCCGTTATAGCATTAAAACCTTAGTGCCTAAGAGTGATTGGGTGGAGCCTGAAGAGATCATTGGCAGTGCGACTAAACGGGTAGAGCAGTTAGTTAAGGGGCATCCAATTAAACTGACAGGGGAAACTATGTTGGTTTCGCTCGATTACACCTTGATTGAACAGATCATGGCGAATCTGATTGAAAATGCCGCCAAATATAGCCCGGTAGGTGCGGTGATTGAGATTGCTACGGGTTATATCAATGGTTGTTTCGTGTTTGATATTGCTGATCGTGGCTGTGGCGTTGCTCCAGAAGAGACCCAACGTATTTTTGAACGTTTCTATCGTTCAGAGCACACCAAAGTTAAGGGAACCGGTTTAGGTTTGGCGATTTGTAAGCTGATTGTTTCAGCCCATAACGGCACGATTGCAGTGAGTCCTCGTGCTGGTGGTGGGAGTATTTTTAGTGTTGCCATTCCTTGTGATAAATATGATTTAGCAGACATTTATGAATAGTGATATCAAGATCTTAGTGATTGAAGATGAAGCGCCGATACGTCGTTTCTTAGACATTCTTACAACCGGACATGGTTACAGTGTCAAAACCGTTGAGACAGCCCAAGAAGGATTAAAGCAAATAGTCAGTTGGTCGCCGCATTTGGTGTTGTTAGATTTAGGTTTGCCTGATGCTGATGGGTTAGATTTCACCAAAGAGTTAAGGGCATGGACTGATACTCCCATTATTGTGATCTCTGCTCGAGATAAAGAAGCGGATAAAGTCCAAGCGTTAGATGCTGGTGCAAATGACTATTTAACCAAGCCATTTGGTAGTGAAGAGTTGCTAGCACGTATTCGTGTGGCGTTGCGTTTACATTCTCATAATACCGCGAGTGACGTGATCCAATATCGCTTTGGCGAGGTGGTGCTAGATCTGGCAATGCAAACAGTGACGCATCATGGTGAAAGCATCAAGTTAACACCTAAAGAATATAAGATCCTTACGCTACTGGCGAAGAACATGGGTAAGGTATTAACACACAAGCAGATCTTAAAAGAAGTGTGGGGTGGTAACTATACTGAGCATGCTCATTATGTGCGTATTCACATTGCCCAGCTGCGCCATAAAATTGAATCGTCACCAGCACAGCCTCAATACATTATTACCGAAAATGGGGTGGGATATCGTTTAATTGCTGATGATTAAACTCAGTGATACGCCATAACAAATCGCAGTTGAGAAGCGGCCTTTATAAAAATTTTATACTGCAGATGGCATTTCTTACATAAACCTTAGATCAAACTTTATACCATCGGAGAAGGTTAAGGTTATAAGGAATATGTATGTTACTGAGTATCGAAATGCTACTTGCTGTTGCCTTTTTTGTTGTGATGGTCACGCGTAATGGTTTTTTAAAACCTACGTGGCAGCAGTGGGGGATATTAGGCCTGCAAATTGTGTCAGTGTGGTGTTTGATCCATTTATTTATCTCGGATGTTTACCCAGAGTTTATGTTTGCTAAAGATGTGATCAGTGTGTTCTTCTCGGCAGTTTTTGTTTTTGCGGCACTGAAAGATCGTCATGAATCAGATGTGTACCGTAGTCATCATCAACAAGCATCAACAAAATAGCAGGGGGGATATCATGGGTGAGATCAGCATTGGTAAACTGCTTATTGTCGGTTTAATTTTCGTTTTATTGTTTGGTACTAAGAAGTTAAGAACACTTGGTAGCGATTTAGGTTATGCGTTAAAAGGCTTTCAGAATGCAGTAAAAGATGAGCCAACCAAGGCGACAGCGGCTATTGAGAAAGATACTGAAGAAACAACACGTTAATAAATGATTTGCAAAAAACACAATATTATTTTGCCACTCTATTTATCTTGCTGAAATGCGCTAAGGTGAATTTAGTATCAGTTTGGAGGCATGGATTATGAAACGTGGATTAGTGATTGATAATAATCTTACTGTGAATAAAGCCGCGATTTTACGAGTAGAGTTTGATAGCGCATTTATTATGTTGTTTTTTGCTGATCAAAGCGTGATAAACATTTGCTTGAAGCAAGATGATTTACACTTTTCATCAGATAATTCTTACTATCTTGATGAGGCTGAATTTAGCCGCGTTCAAACCGAAATTCAGGCTTTTCTTGATAGTGAAATATAAGCAATAAAGTCATTATGTTAGTCGTGACGATGTGATTTTGTACAACAAATGATATTGATAACAGAATATTGCTGTTGCTTATATCGAAATAATTGTGTGGTGATTAAAACTTGAACATACAGTTTTTGTAGGGCTTTACATTTTAAACTGTGATCGCTATCATACGCCGCACTTACGGAGAGATGGCTGAGTGGTTGAAAGCACCGGTCTTGAAAACCGGCATACGTTAATAGCGTATCTAGGGT
>NZ_SSMG01000388.1 GCF_009873615.1 Photobacterium lucens | reverse complement strand
GTATAATTGGTTGTCATTTTTTGATTTATACTTCCAGGTTTTAGAGGTTCAGTAACCAAAGTATTCGAATCATCATAAGACAAAGCAACTACTTCCCCATCAATATAACTTTGTAATTCACTAGTAAAATTATCAACACCCTCACCCCAGCTCCACTTCTGTGACATTCTATCATCACATTTAGTCAAGGTTTTGATATTATTTGCATCAAGACACATTGTTGGGCTTATGACACTTTTATAACTTTTATTTTCAAATATAAAAGACTGCGCTCTACTATTCGAGTTACAAGAATCTGTCTCTACTTTATTTTTATTATTAATACTCAAACACTCTGAGTTCTTTCTACCAATTTGAATATTCACAGGAAACAAACCAGAAAAGATTGCAGAATTCCAATCTACTTTAAATCCTATTTTGCTTGATATCTCTTTTGGCGCTACATCACGACCTTGATAAGAATGATGGGTGAATAGATAAAAGTGTCGATATATTCGATTATAAAATGGTCTAACTCCAACAGTTGCTGTAAGGTCAAATATTGTCATCTCTTTTTGTTCTGGCTCTGCTGCAAAAATAACATCATAATTTGGAACAAAGCCTTTATATCCAATTTCAGATACTTTTTTCTTATCTATCGGATAATAGTAGCCCCAAGCAGGAGAAGTAAATGTTCCCTGAACAGATTGAGATGTGGGGTATTGATCTCGTTCCCATCTAAAGCCAATTTCCTGTTCACTGAATGGTGTACGTAATACCTTATAATCTGATGTGTTATATGTAAAACGTCTTTCTTGTACATATGTAACATTAGCCGATACTTCTCCAGTTACATATCCTTGATTGTAAGTTGCAACACTTTTTTTGGGAGTCTCAAAACCAAGCGTAGCTGTACCACCTATTTCCAAGCGAGAAACATCAGTCGTGGTATAGTTCGAATTCAAATTATTAGCTGGAAGGGTACGTAGTATAAAAGCATTATTATCAAACCATCTAGCCTTAATATTAAAATCATAATATTGAGCAACAGCAGATGACCTAAATTCAGCTACCCATCCATCGAGTATTTCATGTTCACCCTTTGGGTAAGTTACGTATTCTTTTTTAAATTCATTATTGAGTAAAATACCAGCTCCAGCGTCTCGATCTAGTGAAATTCGAACCAATTTTAGATCTGGAGTCATCCCTGTAGAACCAGGAACAGGTTTAGAACGCATGAAGCTAACTTTATAATTAAGCGTTATGTGTGGAGTAATACCACCATATCCACAAGCTGTTACAGAAGGGTATTCCCATGGCCATCTATACGATTTTTTGAAGGTATACCTAGGAAATGCACAATCTTCATACGTGATTTTTTTTGAAGTTCTAATTAAAAATGTTTTTATTGGTAAAATAGCTTTATCATTACCTGTGTACCCATAAAGATCATCATCATCACTTTGTACATCATTTAAACTTTCAAAAAAAGGCGAGTCTGATGAATTAATCAAACTAAACGCTAACTTTCCTTTCTCTTTTGTAATTAAAACTGCATTACTTGAAAATGAAATACCAA
>NZ_SSMG01000387.1 GCF_009873615.1 Photobacterium lucens | reverse complement strand
ATCTATAATAATGCAGTGTTTTATTCTTCATAAGAATGCTATATGATGTCGTCCCTATCATTTTTGATTGCTGTATTCAGTTCAACTTTGTCTTATCCTTAACGCGAATCGTTAGGAAATTGAATTAGTTATGTTTAGAAGTATCGTATTGTTTTTATATGCTTTATTTTCTGTTTCAGCTGATGCTGAGGAGAATTTAACACTTTGGTATTCTCATCAAGACAATAGTTTTATTAATCTATTAGTTAATGAGTTTAAAAAAGAAAATGATATCAATATTTCGTTGGTTCAATTTGATCCTGAGAAGATAAAAGCCGAAATTTTATTGGGCGCTCAATATGGTGGTTTACCAGAATTGGTGATTTTTCCATCTGATTTTGTTGGCTTGCATCGTTTAATGAAATTATCTCGTATCCCTGATGATTGGTTTTTATCTGATATTTCACCATCAGCAAAAGTGACCGCTTTTACTGATGGAAAGTATTGGGGAGTGCCAGTGATCCAAGGTAATAATTTGCTGTTATATTATAACAAAAAGCTAGTACCTGAACCTGTTAAGTCGTGGGAAGCGCTGTTAGCGAAAAAGCAGCAATACATTGATAATAATATCTTGCCAATTGGCTGGAATTATCAAGATATGTATTACTTTATTCCGTTTTTATCGGCGTTTAACGGTTGGCCTATTACGAATAATAAAATAACGCTGAATACGCCGGAAATGGTGGCTGCTTTAAAATATTATCGTTATGTTTCAGAGCAAAAAATGGTTAATGAGCAATGTGAATATACTTGTTCGCAAGCGGATTTTATCCAAGGCAAAGAAGCGTATGCCATTAATGGTGATTGGGCGTATCAAGACCTCAAAAATAACATGGGTGATAACCTAGGTGTCGCATTATTACCGACGATAGACGGTAAGCAAATGCGTTCGATGAAGAGTACCTTTGTCATCTCATTGCCAAACTATTCAGTACGCTCAAAACAAAAAAGAAAACTGATTGAACAATTTGTTAAATTTGTTCAACGTCCAACTATTCAGAAATTGGTATATGAAAAAACACATTTACTACCAGTTTCAGAACAATTACTGAATGAGTATAAAAAGCAAGCAAAAGGGAGTGACAAAGTACTTTTTGAGCAATTTGAGCTTTCTAAACCTATGCCCTCTAGTATTAAAATGTCGATTGCATGGCAGGCTATCGCTATTGGTTTTAAACGTTATGAAGATGGGCTATCTGCCGAAGAATCTGCAAAATATATGCAGCATATTGCTATACAGCAAATGCGTCGGTTAAAGAACGAATGAAATTAAAATTAAAACTCAAATCATCACTCGCATTGTTAATGGTTTTTGTGGCAGTTTTGCCTGCCTCCATTATTGGTGGTTTACTTATTAAGCAGCAAACAGAAGTTGAAACTAACTACCGTTTAGACTTAATTGATCGTTTATCTACAACCCTAAAGCAAGAATTCAATTACCGCTTTTATTTACTTTCCACGGCACTCGATGTGCTTTCTCGTGATAGGTTGCTCGTGCAGGGGATAGATGACTTCTTTCTTACTAGTCATGTTGATGCAACCTTAAAAAACCTTGTTGATAATACGCCATTGATTCAAGCGGCGTATCTTGTTGATAATCATTGGAATGAAGTTGAAAATTACAATGGCATCAATGGGATAAAATCATTTGAAGGGTTACAGCAGTTATTAAGTGTTCACGTCAGTACCAGCAAAACATCCGGTGATCAATGGGTGTTTAACTACGTTGATGAAATGTTGATGCCTGAAAAATTCAATCCTAGTCGTAAAGGGGTTGCGATAGGGGTACCTATTTATCAATCGACACTGACGGAAGGGCTTAAGCGTAAGCCATTAGGTTATCTGATTGTAATTGTACCTGTTGAAAATATCATTAAAGTCCTTCGCCCTTATTTAAAAGATGGTGAGCATGTCGTATTTAAACATAACGGCATGGATAACATCACCGTTTTTAAAGGTAAATTAGAGCCATCAGTTCCGACGGTTTCTAAAACCGAAGTTGTGACAATTGATAATAAATATGTTTCAGAACCCATGTCTTACGAGGCTGAAGTGTTTATGAATAAGTACTTGGGTGAGAATCCTTTTACTAATTCATTGAAAATATTATCCATCGTCACCGTTATTATCGTGATGTTAGCATTGTTAACCGCGACCATTTCTTACCGTTGGTTTGCTAAGCCATTAACGTATTTAATGGATAGTGTGCGCGCTTGCTTGAGTGGCAGTTATAGTATCCCAGACAAGGATTTACGCTTTGCTGAGTTAATTATGGTGAATGACTTAATTCAGAAAATGACGAGCACGATTAAAGCACAATTTGATGATTTAGAAGATAAAAATACCAAATTGATGAGCTTTAATGAGCAATTAGAAAAGAAGGTGCATGAGAAAACACTTCAGTTAACTCAGACATTACAGCGTGAAGAAAAGCGCCGTACCATGCTGCAATCGTTATTGTCATTTAGTAATAAACTGCAACATGGCGATGTACATTCAACGGTGATGACGCAACTTGTTAGCCTATACCCTTATGCCGGATGGGCAATGAGATTGAATATAAATCATCAGCGAGATTGGGTGTGTGAAGGCATTGATCCTGATGCTTTGGTAGACATTGATGTTGATGCGCATTGTAGTGAGTATTTTCGTGCCAAGATAAATGATCAGACTTTCCAATGTTTCAAAATTATGGATACTCATAATGAGACATTAGGCGTCATTGTAATGAAATACCCGAATATTGAGCGCGATGACTTTGAAGTGATTTCACTGTTCGTTTATCAGCTATCGGCTGAATTAGAAGGGCGATTACTAAACGAAGAGTTGGAGCGAATTGCGATTACGGATCCACTAACAGGTTTGAGTAACCGTAAAGCGTTTGATGTCGATTTAGAAGAATGGCTGAAAGTATCGCAACGTTACCCAGAGCAGTATTTTGGCTTATTTATGATAGATGTGAATGGGCTGAAGCAAGCGAACGATGAGTATGGACACCATATGGGTGATCAATTACTGATTGAAACCGGGAATTTAATTCAAAGTGTATGTCGTCAAACGGACAAGGTTTACCGTTTAGGCGGTGATGAATATGCGATTATTGTTAAACTTGGCGATAACACAGGCTGTGAGTTCTTAAAGCAACGACTCAGATCATTGCTAGAACAAGAACATTACGCAAGCTTGCCTTCTGGCGATAAAGTGAAAATTCATTTTGCGATGGGGTGTGCAAGTACGGAATCGCATGAAGCACAGAACATTTATCAAGTTGCTGATAAAGCGATGTATTTAGATAAAAAAGCATTCTATGAATCGACAGGGTTAACTCCTCGTTAATAGCCATTTATTCCGATGGATGAATAATAAAAAACCTCGATATTGGTATCGAGGTTTTTTATAGGCGTCTATAACAATATTACTTATGGTTTGAGAAATTATCGCCTTTCGCTAGTCGATCATACAAAATCACGTTAACGGCTGCTGCAAGGTTCATACAGCCTTTAGTTGGCACATAGATGGTTTCACGGCAGAAATCAGTGATGTCTTTCTTTAACGTACCGTCTTCAGGGCCAAAAATATAAAACGCACGTTTAGGGTGCTTATATTCAGGTAATGGCTTGGCATCATCAATCAGATCAACGGCAACAGGGACACAGCCAACAGGAATGATATCACGCAGATCTTCAACACCAATTAGCGGAATGTCTAAAGCGGCTTTTTTAGTATCTGTACAAAACTGCGCAGCGTGATCATAGCGCGTGCCAGTATAGAAAACAGAGTTGACACCGTAGCAGCCAGCAGCACGCATTACGGAGCCGACATTTTCTGGCGTTTTAGGGTTAAAAAGACCAATACAAGAATAACCTTGGCTATTTTTACTCATACGACTATCTACTTAATTTTTACATGAAGCTTAAAAAACAAAGCAGGTACGAATACCTGCTTTTATAGAATGTTATTTACCACAACACTTTTTGTATTTCTGACTGCTGCCACATGAGCATGGATCATTACGATTTGGTGTTTTTTCAAATACCGTTGTTTTTGGCTTATTGAAGATACCATCGAACTCGGCAGTATTTTCAGCCACATTTGCATCTACAGTGATATTCGAAAAAAGGTTATGTTCTTCAATTTGCTGTAGTAATTCTTGTTTACGTTCTTCGCTATTCACAATCAATGTGAGAGGGTTGGTTTCCGTGCCCAGTTTAGTTGCGCGTTTCGTGTTGTAGCCAAAGCTTTCGTATTTCGGCTTCTTTTCGATACGACCTTTATAGAAGAATTTAGACATGGGTGAACCTACTTACCATGAAGTAATCAAACTAAAGTGTTTGATTAATTGTTATGAATAAAAAACCACCGCTAAGGTGGTTGAAATTGCGGGCATAATAACCGCCATTAGGGCGCTTATCAATAGTTAGCGCAGGGTATTAGCGCGCACAAAACCACAATGAATAGCACATAACCATACATAAACTGTGTGATTTGGTGAGGGTTTAAACGTTTGCAATGGTCGGACTTCATTTTAGATTGCCGAGCGTTTTAAATAGTGATTAGCTTAAAAATAACATGAGGAAACAGTGATAATAAAAGGCGTAGCCTATCACCATGATAGGTAATTTCGACTGGCACTGATAACAAATGTTGTTAACATACAACTCAATAAATTTCAGCGTGAAGGATTTAAACACCATTCATTCAGTGTCTTATAGTTATTGAATGAAGTTGATAATCGTTCCGTTTTTTAACAAAAATAATAAGGT
>NZ_SSMG01000386.1 GCF_009873615.1 Photobacterium lucens | reverse complement strand
TTTAATATATTCATTGTGTTAGACCGTTAATTACAAGAAATATTCTGAATGTTATCCACACCTTTTGTTAAAGTGGATAAAGGAATTTTACAGGTATTATTTTTACCTTTGACGGTGATATACTTTGTGCTGTTTATTAATGTTGTTAACAGGACGCCATGATTGGCAATAACACCTACAGTATTCCCTTGATCAGATATTGCTTCAGTGCCCATAGGGTAATCTTTACCATTTTTATCTTTTATTCTTAGTAAATATCTATTAACTTTTAAATATTTAAAATCCCTTACAATAATAGCTTTATTCGTTGGGACAAATTGAAAGTTAGTATTCAATAATTCAACATTATCAGGGACATTATTTGTATCTATTGTCAAATTATTTTCTTGATAATTAGTTAATGGAATTAATGCATTACCTTGAGCATTTGTTCTAGCATTGCCATTAAATTCAATATCTTTCATCTTATCGATATGAGCAATAGCGACAGTATCATTTTGTTGGTTAGAAAAAACCAATCCCACACCTTTCGCGCCAGCCACTGAGCCAGAAGCATTGGCTGAAATAACAGTTGAATTATTACTTTGTGATAGCGAAAATCCAGTTTCCATACTGTTAAAACTTGCTCCCGTATAGAGTGAAGCTGTCTTATTTTCTTTTGAGATATTCGTATTTATCGAGGTTACAATGTTTTCATTTGGCATGAAAGATGCGCCAGAGTTAAATGATACCCCGGTGTTATTATCATAAGTAACACTGCTATTAATGATTTGCTCTCTGTCCCATAGGTTAAATGGAATGTTGACATTTAACGAGGTGCTGTATTCTTTTGAATCATGACCAATATTTGAATAAGAACCATTAAGACCAATAGATATATTATTTACCGTGCCTGATAAGGATAAATTAATACCGCTTTCATTACTTAACCCATCACGGTAATCTTCTTTCCAGGCTGAAAGGTTTAAATACGCTAAACCAAGACGCTGCGTTAAAATAGCTTCATATCGACTGCGTTTTTTATTGTTCTTGTAAATATTATTGGGATAAAAATCACGGAAATCAGTGTAGCCTTTTCCTGTATATTTATAAGATAACAGTTGTAAGTTCGTGTTTTCACCAAAATCTTTAGCATATTGTAATGAAGCACTTACACCTTGCTGAACTTTACTATCATGAGGCTGAAATGCAGCACTATCATAATGACTCCATGATACATTGAAGCCAGCAGACAAGGCTCCAAAATTACGGATAGGTGCAGTGAAACCTGAACCTATACTTTGGTATTTAGGGTGTATCACTGATGCAAAATTAGCTGTGCCTAAATTAAATCCATAATCTAAAGATGCGAGACCAAACATACCTTTGCTATCATCGCTACGCACACCAGTGACGAAATTATAATTTATCGCACCTTCGCGCAGTAAGGTAGGTAAGGTCGTAACAGGATAAATTTGGGTGATTTTTTTCCCATTATTTTCTTCGATAGTAACAGTAATATCACCATTGGATACTGGGGATAAATTGTTTAACGAATATGCTCCCGCTGGTAGATTTTTAGAATATAAAACATAATTCCCTTGTTTTACAGTAACTAGCGCATTCGAATTTAACACGCCGCTGATCACAGGAGCATAGCCCTGAGCCAACTGAGGCTGCATTGCTGAATTAGATCGCAATGATATACCATAAAACGAAAAATCAGGGATAATTGATGATTTTGTTATACTTTTACCCGCAATAAAATCACCATGTAGGGGTTGTATAGCTGTTGATACGGTAAGATCTGGTGAGTTGATCCCATTGTTACTTTCCGCACTAAATCTTGCATTAAATACCCACCGGTCGTAGTTTGAAGTAAAATTAAAGTTGCCATATAAATTTTCATTATTTTGTATTGAGCGATTAAAGCTCTTATTAGCATTTACTGCGTAATTGAGTAAAAAACCGGGTGATCCATAATCCCACTGTTGTGACTCAGTATTATTGAGCAAATAATATTGAGGTAAGCTGATCGTTATGGATTGAACACTATAATCAAAATAAACTTTAGCATCTTTAATTAAATTTAAATCATACGTATCCGTTTTTTTATCATAAAACTTAGATAGTTTTTTGTAATTAATGGGTAATTTTAATGAAGTTAACCAATCAGACGTTAAAATAATATTTTTCTTCTCATTGTTGGATAAGGTTATTTTGCGTCTTCCTACAT
>NZ_SSMG01000385.1 GCF_009873615.1 Photobacterium lucens | reverse complement strand
GCAGGCTCGCTTTCTTATTTATATAAAAGAGAAAGCCGCATTGAAAACGCCATATTTCATGATTGATGAGCAGAAGCTGATCAACAATTTAGAACAAGCTAAAAAGTTAAAACAATTATCTGGAGTAAAACTCGTTCTTGCATTGAAGTGCTTTTCCACATGGGGCGTATTTGATGTTATGAAGCCTTATCTTGATGGCACAACCAGTAGTGGGCCATTTGAAGTTAGGTTAGGTGCTGAAAAATTCGGTGGTGAAACTCATGCTTATAGTGTGGGATATAGCCAAGAAGACGTAGAAGATGTGCTGCAGTACTGTAATAAAATCATTTTTAACTCAGTCTCTCAATTACAAGCTCATCGCCATTTAGCCGACGGTAAAGCCTCTGTTGGTCTACGTTTAAATCCGGGGATCAGCTGTGCAGGACAAGATTTAGCAGATCCTGCTCGTCAGTATTCACGCCTAGGGGTTCAAGAGAACCTTTTAACTGATGACTTATTCGATGATTTAGAAGGCGCAATGTTTCACATGAACTGTGAAAACAAAAGTGCTGATGCATTTATTGCATTGCTCGATTCAATATCAGAGCGCTTTGGACGTTACTTATTAAAGCTTGATTGGGTTAGCTTAGGTGGTGGCGTTTTCTTTACATGGCCTGGTTACGAGTTAGAAAAATTGGCAACGGCTTTAAAGGCATTTGCAGAGCGTTTTAGTGTTCAATTATATCTTGAGCCGGGTGAAGCGATTATTACCCAAACGACTGACTTAGTGGTGACCGTGGTTGATATTGTCGAGAACGGTATGAAAACAGCCATTGTAGATAGTGCGACAGAAGCACATCGACTTGATACCTTAATTTATAATGAACCAGCAACGATAACAGAGTCCTCAGAAGAGGGAAGTCATGAATACGTGATTGGTAGTTGCTCTTGTCTTGCTGGCGATCAATTCTGTGTTACTAGTTTTGAACAGCCATTAACGATTGGACAGAAATTACATATTGCAGACAGTGCAGGTTACACCATGGTGAAGCTAAATTGGTTTAATGGTCTGCGTATGCCAAGTATTTATTGCCGTCGTAGTAATGGTTGTGTCGAAAAACTCAATGAATTTAGTTATGACGATTTTGCTGCATCGTTATCACGTCCTGCAATCTCACCAGCAAGTTAAAGTTCAAAAGGTGAGATTGTCTGGTTTTTGATCATTTATGGGCTGATTTATGGTTCGATGTTATGGAATTTAACCAGTTAAATAAAAAGTCATAATTTTTCGTTGACTGATTCTGTAAAATCAGTAAATTACACCACGTACCGCAGCGGGGTGACTCGCTAAGGGCAAAAAATTCTAAAGATGGTAACTTCTTTAGGAATATTGAGGCGCGTTGGCAGAGTGGCTATGCAGCGGATTGCAAATCCGTGGACCTCGGTTCGACTCCGGGACGCGCCTCCATTCTCTTATGAGAATCTATGCGACACTAGCTCAGCTGGTAGAGCGCAACCTTGCCAAGGTTGAGGTCACGAGTTCGAACCTCGTGTGTCGCT
>NZ_SSMG01000384.1 GCF_009873615.1 Photobacterium lucens | reverse complement strand
TTTTATATTCTATATAAATATATTTAACTGAAACATTTTGAAATATTTTTAGTGCACAGTGAGTAAGATCTTATCTCTCACGATGTGACTAACTTTTGATACCACTGTTTCATTGTGCCATTGCAGCAAATAGATAGGCATATACTCAATTTATCACTGGCGTAATATGGAGTAGCACGATGAAACTTATCCCCATGCTGATCGCAATGTATTTGCTGCTGTTTCCACTTTTATCGTCTGCTGCAACCCAAAAGAACTACTACCCCACCGGTGAGCTAAGAAGTATAGATAATTACGTCAATGGTCGACTCGAAGGACCTCGCATCGGGTTTTACAAAAGTGGTGCAGTCAGAACCAAAGGTTATTTCAAAAAAGGTAAACCTGAGGGGATGGTTAAAAGCTATTACGAGAATGGTGCATTACAGCTTGTCGGCTATTTTCGTAACGGTAATCCTCAAGGGATCAGCAAAATTTATTACAAAAGTGGCGCATTAAAATACGAGGAGAACTATGTCAACGGACAAACTCATGGGCTACTGAAAGCTTACTATGAGAACGGTGTGATTAAGCTTGAAGAGAACTATGTTTATGGCAAGCCACAAGGCAGTTTAAAAGGCTATTATGATGATGGTACTTTGGAGTTTGAGGAAAACTACCTAAAAGGCAAACTCCACGGCACAGCTAAAAGTTACTTTAGAAATGGCAAGGTAAAGATTGAAGAGTTTTATGTCGATGGCAAAAAAAACGGGGTGGTAAAGATCTATAACAAGCAAGGTGAGCAAATTGGTCAACAGCGTTATCAAGACGATAAGTTATACCCAAGTGACTTCAAGATGCCTGATTCAGAGCGTCCTTAGCTCTCAGACTTTGTTAACTATTCTCAATGTAGAACCACTATATCTTCGAATCGTTGCCGCGCCTCAGAACTAAGGTCGTCTCACTGAACACTGCATATTGAGGTTGCTTGGGTATTATTGAAAGTCGAAAATAAAAAAATGGATAGAAGCTCTCGCCCCTATCCATTGTATTTTCAGCTTATCACTTACGCTCACATGCTCTTATTATTTCGGAGCATTACATACCTGCGCTTAAGTGCATGCCGTAAAACATGCCACGACCGATTAGCTCTGCTACTACAATCATGGTAAACGCCATTGCCATCGGAAGTACTGCCACTTTCTTACGCTGAACCACTGGCAATAACCACAACACCATTGCAACTACCGTTAAAACGATACGGGTTAACTGTAAGCTTGTGTGCTCAGGTACGACGGCTAATGCAGTCGTCACACTGGTTTCAATGCTTGCAAGGTGCGATGAAAGCAACATCACAACCATCACGACTGCGAACATGCCAACCAGCCCCATGATAGGTAACAGCTTGTTCGCCGCTGTGCTGTCATGTTTTGCTACTGATAACAATAGTTGTGCTAATGCCGTACCGCTGATCAGCATGGTGATCATAAATGCCGCAGGTGTTAATGGTGTGTACCATGTTGGTACGGTATCGATCATGTAAACCATGGTCATGGCATACATAAAGGCAACACCCACCAGCATTGCGCCCACCATAAAGGCTTTGCGAATTGCCACACTGCCAAGCTTTAATACTGACAATAACCAGAACATGCCACCTAAAGCAAAGAACGCACTGCCCGTTGCAATTTCATTTGATAGCCAAGAGCTACCCAACATGTTTAAAGCATTCATTGCACGCAATGGGCTACCAAGGTGCATGATAGAAGCTAGAAAGCCCACGCCCATGATCGCCCATAAACCGAACATCGCTTGATGTAGACGCTTTTCCGCTGCCAGCGATAACTGTTTTGTTAACATCATGGTGGCTAACACTAAAAATGCACCTACCGATGTTTGTGCCAATACCGTAAAAACGATAAGCGGCCATTCATGCCATGCCATATTACACTTCCTTCGGGTTAGCCAAGTGACCTGTGGTATCTCCACATGGACGCGCATGGCGGTTCGGTTTAATGATGATATTTGGTTGGGTTAGTGATGCTTTTGGTAGCGGTGCTACTTCTGCGCCATTACCGTATTTGGCACGTAGCTCAGCAATAGGACCAAACTCCAATGCACGTAGCGGACAAGAATCCACACAAATCGGCTGTAACCCTTGACCCACACGCTCGTAACAACCATCACACTTGGTCATGTGACCTTTTTCAGCATTGTATTGTGGTGCGCCATAAGGACATGCCATACCGCAGTACTGACAACCGATACATTTTTCAGTATCAACTACCACAAAACCGTCTTCTTTACGCTTGTGCATTGCGCCACTTGGACACACCTTGGTACAAGCTGGTTTAGTACAGTGGTTACACGCAATAGATACGTAGTAAGAGAACACGTCTTGACGCCATGTGCCGTTATCTTCTACCCAATTACCACCTGCGTATTCATACACCCGACGGAAGTTAACACCCACATCTAAGTCTTTGTTGTCTTTACAAGAAAGCTGACACGTTTTACAACCGGTGCACTTACTTGAATCAATATAAAAGCCGTATTGTTTCATGCTTTAACCTTATGCCTTTTTCACCAGTTGAACTTCCACTAAGTTAGTGTGCTGTGGGTTACCTTTCGCCAGCGGACTTGGACGCTGTGACGTTAATACGTTGATACAGCCACCTTTATCGACTTTGCGTTTATCAGGGGCATACCATGCGCCTTCACCCAACGCGACCACACCCGGCAGAATACGCGGCGTCACTTTAGCTGGAATTTGGGTTTCACCACGTTCGTTGAAGATACGGATCAAATCGCCATTTGCGATACCGCGTTGCTGAGCATCAATCGGGTTGATCCACATTTCTTGACGTGCCGCTTCTTTGATCACATCAACGTTGCCGTAGGTTGAGTGACAACGGGCTTTGTAGTGGAAACCTGTTAGCTGCAATGGGAATTGCTCACGTTTCTTCGAGTCCCAACCATCAAACGTCGACACATAAATCGGCAATGGGTGGATCACTTCATCGTCTTGTAGCTCCCACGTTGCCGCAAGGTGTGCTAAACGCTCAGAGTAGATCTCAATCTTGCCCGATGGTGTCGTTAATGGGTTCTTCTCTGGATCTTCACGGAAGTCTTTATAAGCAACAAAATGACCGTTTGGATCACGACGCTTGTAGATACCGAGCTTACGCATGGTTTCAAAATCAGGCAGTGATGGATCTTGCTCACGGGTTAATGCATACAAGTGACGTAGCCAGCCTTCTTGATCGCGACCTTCAGTAAATTGCTCGCCCACGCCCATACGTTTTGAAATCTCAGCGCAGATCTCGTAAATACCTTTGGCTTCAAATTGCGGTTCAATCGCTTTATCAGCAAAAATGAAGTACGGCATGTTGGCCGCTTTGGTATCCATACAGAAATCAGATTGCTCTGAGGTTGTTAGATCCGGCAGTACGATATCGGCATATTTAGCAGATGACGTCATATGGTTATCAATCACCACAATCAGCTCACAGGCTTTGTCGTCTTGTAAAATATCGTGAGTTTTATTGATGTCAGAGTGCTGGTTAATCAAGCAGTTACCGGCGTAGTTCCAGATCATCTTGATGGGTGATTTAAGCTGTTTAACACCACGAACACCATCACGTAGATCGGTCATCTCGGTGCCGCGTACAATCGCATCTGTCCATAGGAACATTGGGATCGACGCTTCAATTGGGTTCGTTAAGGTTGGGAAGCGGACAAACGGAATATTGTAGTCAGATTCACGCGCACCAGTACCACCACCGTTAATGCCCACGTTACCCGTTAGCAGTGCCAACATTGCGATTGCACGACAAGCAATTTCACCGTTAGCTGTACGCTGTAAGCCCCAGCCTTGCAGTACTGCACAAGGTTTGGTTGAGCCAATTTCACGGGCTGTTTTAATAATGGTATCAACTGGAATGCCCGTAATTTGTGCCGCCCACTCAGGGGTTTTCACAATACCGTCCGCACCTTCACCTAAGATATATGACTTGTAGTCACTCTTAGCTGGTGCTGATGCTGGTAGGGTTTTCTCATCGTAACCGACACAGTATTTATCCAAAAATGGCTGATCGACCAAATCTTCTTTGATCATCACGTACGCCATCGCAGCAACGAATGCAGCATCAGTACCAGGACGAATTGGGATCCACTCATCTTCACGACCACCAGCAGTGTCGGTGTAGCGAGGGTCAATCATGATCATGCGCGCTTTTGAACGCTCTTTTGATTCCATTAAGTGATGGATCAAACCACCGCCCGACATACGGGTTTCAGCAGGGTTATTACCGAACTGAACAATCAGCTTGGTGTTTTCAAGATCAGAGAACGAGTTACCTGCGCCCCAACCACCGTAGGTGTAGTTAAGACCTTCTTTAATTTGTGCTGTTGAGTAGTCGCCGTAGTGATTTAAGTAACCACCACATAGATTCATCATACGTGCCACAAGCGATCCCGCTGGTGGCCATGATTTAGTCACGGTGCCACCCAGCGTACCTGTACCGTAGTTCAGGTAGATCGCTTCATTGCCATGATCTTTGATGATTCGCTTCATGTTATTAGCGATTTCATCGTAAGCCTCATCCCATGTAATACGTTTGAATTTACCTTCACCACGATTACCGACACGCTTCATTGGGTACTTCAAGCGATCTGGATTGTAAACACGACGACGCATTGAACGACCACGTAAACACGCGCGCACTTGGTGATTACCGTATTCGTCATCACCTGTGTTATCGGTTTCTACCCATTTGATTTCACCATCAACCACGTGCATACGTAATGGACAACGGCTACCACAGTTTACGGTACACGCACTCCAGACGATTTTCTCGTTCACTGCTTGCTCGGTGGCTGCAGCAACAGGGCTAGATTTAAATGGCAGGGTCATGGCGCTGGCAGTCGCAGCCAATCCACCGACAGCACTCGACGTTTTCATAAAATCACGTCTTGAGAGACCACCGGAAATCATTGCTTTCAGTGTGTTTTTCATAGGACAACTACTCATCAAAAATGCGAAAAGACTCTCGCGGTCTTTTTCTGGGCGTCCTTTTACACTCAAAGCGGAGGGTGAAATATTGCGCTCAATCAATAAAGCGTATTCGCAATATAAAATTCCATCATTGTTAAGTTAAAACTGAGAAGTTAGTCACAAAATTTTATAAATTTAAATTATCTAGAATATTTAACAGGTTATTAATCATATAAATAAATATATCAGCACCCTGACTTTTTTGATTTAGCGCAATTTTTTCCTCGTATTAACTGGGTATGCTCCGCCAAAAATTTATAAAGTTGAAATAATGCATTACGAATCTACACTTTTTCGCCTTCTTGGTGGCTTATTGTTCTACTCACCACGCTCAAACAACGGCTCCACCATTCTGCAAGCCTTCACTGAACAAGATGATGATTTATTAAAAAATATTGCAGCACTTACACACGCTGTTAACAGTGACGAGCTTGAATCCGATCACTTCCATTTGCTGCAAGGTAGCGGTGATATGCCGTGTCCACCTTGGGGATCGGCGTATTTAGATAAAGAAAATGCCCTGTTTGGCTCATCGACTTTGCAATACCGAGAGTTTACTCGCCAGCAAGGTTTCACCTGCGATACCGGTATGCGAGAGCCTGAAGATCACATTGGTTTAATGCTGATGTTGGTTTCAATATTGCTGGAACAAGAGAATCAAACAGCGGCGAATGAATTACTCTGTGAGCACTTAATGCCCTTTGCCCCTTTCATGCTAGAGAGCATGCAGCAACACGCAAAAACGGATTTTTACCAACAACTTGCCGCTTATACGCTGGCATGGTTAACCATCTATTGTGAAGAACAACAATTGGAAATCGTGAACCGTCATAACTACTGGCAAGAGGCGTAATGATGAGACACGATAGTGCTGAGTTAATGCAGCAAGAGAGCGAAGTAAACCACAGTCGTCGTGGTTTATTTCGTGCGCTATCTCGTGGTGTTTCACAATCGGTTGAAACCCCAGAGGCAGTAACGATAAATGCAGGAAGACCGCTTGGCGCTGTTGAAGAAAGCCTATTTACGCATCTTTGTGATCATTGCTCAGCATGTGTGAGCGCTTGCCCACAGAATATCTTAACTATGGGTAACCATGGGCCGGTCATGGATCTGAGTTGTAACCATTGCACCTTTTGCCAAGCTTGTATTCATGCTTGCCCAACTCAAGCACTTAATACTCTCAGCATTACAGATACCGGCTGGCGTCCAACTTTTAGCAAAAGCTGTAACGCCAAAATTTTTGATAATTGCCAAGAGTGTATTGATGATTGCCCGAAACAAGCACTCAGCCTGATTGCTAACAGCACACCTATTTTAAATGATGATTGTAATGGCTGCGGTGAATGCCTATCGAGCTGTTATATCGGGGCGGTGTCTTAATTTATCTTCTCTGACTGTTATTGAGTTAAGTGCTGCTTTAAAAAATCAATAAAGCATTGAATGCGATAAGGAATATAAACATCTTTTGGGTACACCGCATACATAGGTAGTGTTTGCTCTTGGTATTCAGGTAACACTTCCACTAATTTACCCTGTGCTAATCCTTGAGATGCCATCCAAGGCGGAAAAATCCCAACGCCTAAACCACATAATGTCGCTTCTAATAACACATCACCATCATCGCATTTCAATGCCCCACTGACAGCCACCGCATGGGATTGTCCATTGCCTGTTAGCGTCCACGTTTGCTGTGCGCTTAAACGAGAATAAAGCAAACATTGATGCTTGGCTAAGTTAGCGGGTATTAAGATTGGCTCCGATTTATTAATATAACTCTTTGATGCGTAAAGCTTAAGTGGGTTATCCATCAAGTGGCGCGCAACCAGATTGGAATCTTCGAGTTTGCGGGCGCGAATGGCTAAATCTACCCCTTCAGCAATTAAATCCACATGACGATCACTGACTAATAGCTCAACCGAGATATTCGGATATTGCGCAAAAAACATTGGCAGTAATGGGGTTAATAAAATGCGCCCGAATGCAACAGGTACTGCGATACGAATATGTCCCGCCAGTTGCTGAACATCATCATGAAGGCTGGCTTCTGTTTCCTCTACTTGTGCCAAGATCCGTAAACAACTTTCAAAATAGCGGCTCCCAGCAGGTGTAAGGGAGTGATCTCGACTACTACGTTTAAGTAACTTAACGCCTAGGCTCGTTTCTAATGCGGCAATCCGTTTACTGATCGTCGTTTGCGTCGTATTTAATTCTCGTCCTGTGGCTGAAAAACTGCCCGTTTGTACCACTCGCACAAACGCTTTCATGGCTTCAAATCGATCCACTTAATTATTCCAAAATTGAATAGATGGTATTCACACTACCATAGTTCTCAAACTTTTTCGCATAACTATACTAAGCCTCAACAACACAAAATAAGAGACTAACCCAATGGATATGCAACAAAAACTTCAAGAACTCCTAGATAAACAAGCCATTACTGAAGTGATGTATCGTTTTGCTCGCGCCCTTGATCGTGTCGATGGGACTTTAATGAAAGAAACATATTGGGAAGATGCGATTGAAGAGCACCAAGATCCTATTTTTCCTGAACTATTCTTTTACAACGACAACGCACACAAATTTGTCGATCCTGCAATGGAAGGTTTTAAGCAGCTTAAAGCAACTCAACATCGTATCAGCAACCCGTTAATTGAAATTGAGGGCGATAATGCGACTGCGGAATGTTATGTCTGGGCATATCATCTTCATGAAGAAAATGGTGTCGATAAAGAAGGTATTTTAGGTGGTCGTCATCATTTCAAATTTGAACGTCGTAACGACATTTGGAAGATCAAACATCGCTCAACCGTCTTTGACTGGAACCAAAACCAAGTAGCAACTGCGATTTGGTCGGAAAATTACGATGATAAATACAAAGGCAAACGCGATAAAACTGATGAAAGCTATCAATATCTAACTCGTCAATAACTAAGGAATTTACCATGACACAGCAAAAGTTTTTAGCTGGCGCAACATTTCCAGAGATTCAAGTACCAACGCTAGAGGAAGAAACCATCACATTAGGTAAACCCAATACGCCATTTGATTGGAAAATGGTCGTGGTTTATCGAGGACAACACTGCCCATTATGTACCCGTTATCTGAACGAGTTAGAAACGTTAGCCGCTGAATATAATAAGATTGGCGTTGATGTGGTTGCCGTTTCTGCCGATAGCAAAGCGCAGTTAGAGCAGCATAAAACCAAGTTAAATGTGAGCTACCCATTAGCCTATGGGTTAACCGTAGAACAAATGCAGCAATTAGGGCTATATCTATCGGTGCCACGATCTGAAAAAGAAACCGATCATGTCTTTGCCGAACCCGCTATTTTCGTGATTAACGCAGAAGGCAAAGTCCAAGTATTAGATATGTCTAACGGCCCATTTGCACGTCCAGATCTTAAGGTACTGTTACAAGGTTTAAGCTTTATTCGTAACCCAGAAAATAACTATCCAATCCGTGGTACTTATTAACCCTACCTCCAAGTGTTCGCCAAATCACTTAGGTGCAAGACGAGACTTAGGTATCTTTATTAAAATAGCTATCTGGTTGCCTAATATCATTTAACCATGATAGCTATTTATCGCCTCTACTTATTCTCACTCCCTAAACCACTCATTCCTCATAACAACCACTCATCGCACTATTCTGCCACTCACGTATTGAGCGCATGCAGTAAATATAAGAGGCGAATATCATACGTCCTAAGCTTCCCAAACACTCAATTAAGGACAATTGCTATGATGTGGTTTCTCACCTGTGTCGCAGCCCTCATTGGCGGCTACTTCATTTACGGTGCTTTCGTAGAGAAAGTATTCGGCATCAATGAACAACGTAAAACCCCTGCTCATACCAAAACTGATGGTGTCGACTTTGTTCCGATGTCGACCAAACGTGTTTACCTTGTTCAGCTGCTCAACATTGCTGGCGTTGGTCCTATTTTTGGTCCGATCATGGGTGCGCTATATGGTCCTGCCGCTATGCTTTGGATTGTAGTGGGCTGTATTTTCGCAGGTGCAGTACACGATTATTTCTCAGGTATGTTATCTATCCGTAATGGCGGAGCTTCAGTGCCAAGCATTACAGGTCGCTACTTAGGTAATGGCGCAAAACATTTTATGAACATCTTTGCCATTGTCCTATTGCTGCTTGTGGGTGTGGTGTTTGTTTCTGCTCCTGCCGATATGATCACCAATCTAATCAACGAACAAACAAGCCTAACGGTTAACGTTACTACCATGGTTGTACTGATCTTCGGCTACTACATTCTAGCGACGATTGTGCCTGTTGATAAAATCATAGGTCGATTCTACCCACTGTTTGGCGCACTGCTTATTTTTATGTCGGTTGGCCTAATGACTGCGATTGCGTTCTCTAGCGAACACACTGTAATGGGTGATTTCAAAGTCAGTGATATGCTTACTAACCTAAACCCAAATGACATGCCGCTATGGCCTGCACTGTTTATTACCATTGCGTGTGGTGCAATTTCTGGCTTCCATGCAACACAATCTCCACTGATGGCGCGTTGTATGCACAACGAGAAAAACGGCCGTTTCGTATTCTACGGTGCGATGATCGGTGAAGGTGTGATTGCACTGATTTGGTGTGCTATTGCGCTGTCTTTCTTCGGCTCGCTTGAATCACTATCAGAAGCGGTGAAAAGTGGTGGCCCTGGTAACGTAGTTTACAGTGCATCTTTTGGTTTATTAGGCACATTCGGTGGTATCTTGGCTTTCCTTGGGGTGGTGATTCTGCCAATTACCTCTGGTGACACAGCGTTTCGTTCAAGCCGTTTGATCTTGTCTGAATACTTCAATGTTGAGCAAAAAACACTGCGTAATCGTCTACTAATGGCTGTGCCACTGTTTGTCCTTGGTGGTATCTTAACTCAGGTTGATTTCGGTATTATCTGGCGTTACTTCGGCTTTGCTAACCAAACCACAGCGGTAATGATGTTGTGGACAGCTTCAGCTTACCTATTGCGTCATAACAAGCTGCACTGGATCACCACAGTTCCAGCAATCTTTATGACTACAGTGTGTGTGACTTTCATTTTAAACAACAGCACCCTTGGTTTTGGTCTACCAATGCAGATCTCAACCATTGCAGGTATCGCTTTCTCACTCTTTGTGACTGGTTATGTGATCAAAATATCGAAAGGCAAAGGTGAAACGGGTTTAGCAGATGAAGAGCAAGCACCAACAACCTCTGAAACAGCTTAACAATCAGTAAACTCAATCCCTCCGTCATTGATATGATCATGATGTAATAGTAAGAGCCTGCTCAATGCAGGCTCTTTTTGTTTACCTTACAATCTCGGCATTCTTTTCAAGGTTAGGCTCACCATGGAACTGGTTCTCTCCCTATTACAACAATTGTGTGTTTACTTAGTGCTGGCGTATATGCTGAGTAAAACCCCGATATTCTTACCTCTACTGAGTATTTCTTCACGCCTTAGCCACAAAGTAATTTGCTACTTACTGTTTTCAAGTTTCTGCATTCTTGGCACTTACTTTGGCTTACATATCAACGATGCGATTGCGAACACCCGTGCTATTGGTGCTGTCATGGGCGGCTTATTTGGCGGCCCTGTGGTGGGTTTTGCGGTTGGTTTAACGGGCGGTATTCATCGCTATACCCTTGGTGGTTTTACCGATCTTGCCTGTACTATTTCGACCACAGCCGAAGGCTTGATCGGCGGTTTACTCCATGTTTACCTGCTTAAGCGTAACAAAGGCGCATTGTTATTTAACCCTTGCATGGTATTTGGTGTCACCTTTGTCGCTGAAGTGGTGCAAATGCTCATCTTGATCACAGTTGCCAAACCTTTCGAGCAAGCCTATGAGCTGGTTTCTACCATTGCGGTTCCGATGATCATTGCCAATTCCGTGGGTGCCGCATTGTTTATGAGTATTCTTCAAGATCGTAAAACGATATTTGAAAAGTATTCAGCCACGTTTTCTCGTCGCGCTTTAACCATTGCTGATCGCTCGGTGGGGATTCTAAGCACAGGCTTTAACAGTAAAAACGCCAATAAGATCGCACGTATTATTTATGAAGAAACCAAAGTCGGGGCTGTAGCCATTACCGATCAGGAAAAAATCTTGGCTTTTGTCGGTATTGGGGATGATCACCATCAACCCAATACTCCGATTTCATCGCAAAGTACCTTAGATTCGATGGCGCAAAATGACATCATCTACCTCGATGGGCGTGAACATCCTTATCAATGCTCATTAGCATCTGATTGTAAGCTGGGATCGGCTCTGATCATTCCGCTACGGGCAGGTAATAAGGTAGTCGGTACGATTAAACTTTATGAGCCAAAACGTAAGCTCTTTTCTACCGTCAATATGTCGATGGCAGAAGGGATTGCGCAGCTATTGTCGAGCCAAATTCTCTACGGTGATTACTTACAGCAACAAACCTTATTATCACAAGCGGAAATTAAGCTGTTACATGCGCAAGTGAACCCTCACTTCTTGTTTAATGCACTTAATACCATCAGTGCGATCACCAGACGCGATCCTGATAAAGCCCGTGAGCTTATTCAAAACTTATCGCAGTTTTTCCGCAGTAACTTAAAGCAAAATATTAATACCGTGACGCTACGCGAAGAGTTAGCGCATGTGAATGCCTACCTCACAATTGAGAAAGCCCGTTTTACTGATCGCTTAACCGTCGATATTGATATTCAAGATCCATTACTCGATACAATATTGCCAAGTTTTACCCTGCAACCTCTGGTCGAGAATGCCATTAAACACGGTATTTCCGAGATGTTAGAAGGCGGCACAGTGAAAATTTATAGCCAGCCTCACCCACAAGGTAATGAAATCATCGTTGAAGATAATGCCGGTAATTATCAGCCACCAGCAGATAACCATGTTGGTTTAGGGATGGAGATCGTCGGTAAACGACTATCCAATCAATTTGGTCGTGATTCAGCGCTAAAAATTGCCTGTGAGCAGCACCAATTTACCCGAATAAGCTTTATTATCCCCCACGCACAATAAGTACAATCAAAGCACATAAAAGGTCATGTTGGATGTTAACTGCGCTGGTCATTGATGATGAACAATTTGCCCGTGAAGAGCTGGCTGAGTTATTAGAAGAAACAGGTCACATTGATGTGATTGGAGAAGCGGCTAACGCCATTATGGGGCTCAAAAAAATCAATGAGCTAAAACCGGATGTGGTGTTTTTAGATATTCAAATGCCGCAAGTCACAGGCATTGAATTACTCGGTATGTTAGATCCCGACACCATGCCATATGTGGTGTTTGTGACCGCTTACGATCAATATGCGATTCAAGCCTTTGAAGATAACGCGTTTGATTATTTACTTAAGCCTGTTGATCCTAAGCGTTTAACCAAAACCGTTCACCGTTGTCATAAAGCGATCACGCAATCAGCCCAACCACAAACAGTGTCAGCCCTTGCACCAGAAAAGCTAGAGCAAATCCCTTGTGTTGGTCATAACCGTATTGTGATCATCGCAACTAACAATGTTGAATGTGCTTACAGCGATATCAGTGGTGTTCATGTTCGTGCCAGTGAGCAAACCGCAAGCACGCAACTGACCCTAAAAACCTTAGAAGAAAAAACGCCACTGGTGCGTTGTCATCGCCAATATCTCATCAATATTAAAGCGATCAGCGAGATTAAATTGCTGGAAAATGGACTAGCAGAAATCATCACCACAACAGGGTTTGAAGTACCTATCAGCAGACGTTACCTCAAACCCCTAAAAGAAATGCTTGGCATTGTAAGTTAGCCTCGTCTTTCCCATTCATGCATAAACATCAACGATCTCGTTATTGCTAATAATCAATACTGAGATCGTTGTCTGCACCCCTTCGCTTATCAGTATGTTTTTTTGATACCAAAACACTTGAACCTGATGTGACCAAGGTGTGATTTAGTCCCAATCATTCTTATCATTTTCTGCCTAACTCAGCAGCATTAAGAACAACCGCATCACAACAACCACTTGATATGGCTATTTTTTGAACGTTCAAAGCGTCATCAGAACTATCGAAACAAGACAAAAAATACACGTTCAAAATAAAAAACCATCACTCACTTAGCGATTTAACACAAGCAAAATAAAGCTAACAAACAATTGATATTAAATAACTTTTTAGTAAGCACATTAAAGTTAGGCAAAA
>NZ_SSMG01000383.1 GCF_009873615.1 Photobacterium lucens | reverse complement strand
GTATTATTCCTATAACAGCCTTGCTTATTGTTCAAGATGTTAAGATAGAAAAACAGATAGTTTACTGAAGCATAAAAGATAACGGTATAACCAAGAAGTTCTGTACTTTCCTCTGCAATATTTTTAACAACTCGCATAAAAGCATCACCCATAATTTGATGCCAAAAACTTCCCATTCCTAATAGTCGAGAAAATACAAATAAAATAGCGAGCCCTAAAACAAGAACAGGGAAATGTTTATTTGCCATAAATTGCTTTAAGTTAATTATCGTATTCTTTCGATCACTGAGTGCATAACTTATTGCAGAGAAGGCTGTAACAAGTGCAGGTATCACCCAAAAACCATGATGAACTGTTTTATCAAAAAATGAGTCCAACTCACGTATCAACATACATGTAAAAAAGGCAGAGATAAGATAAAACGTTTTACGGTATTGCTTACTTTGATAACCGATATAGCCGTAACATAACATCGTCGCGAAAAGTAAACACTGCTCCATATATTCGGTAGCAGATTGCTCGGGGATATTATTTTTTAGCTCTAATACATCATATCGAATAACCCAAACAGGCAATGATATTAATAACATTAAAGCAACGACATGTATTAATTTTTGACCTATGTATTTAAGATCTGAAGACATCCAGCACCACATATAACCATAACTTATTAATATCTTCCGTGATTATTGTTCTCTATCCGTTTAATAACAGGGGATAATACGTAAAGATAAATATGGGTGCAATTTTATTCACGAATTAAATAAGTAAAAGACTTTTACCTATTTGAAATAGATCTTATAGATTTAAATGATGTTATTGACATCCACACGAAATAAATTCGTATTCAGTTGCGCCAAATAATTTACATTCTTTCTTAAAGACTAAAATATCGGCACCAATTGGACAAAACATACTCGGTTCAACCGAAAGATTAATCTCTGCATCTTCCTCATCAGACACTACTTTAAGTAGCAACTTACGCTGACCTGTTTCATATTTCGATGTTGTTTCGGTTACTTTACCAACGATGGAATCAATGTCATACGTATCTTCACCAACAAAAACAAGCGCACTCGCCAATCCGATAAAAGATAAGCAGAGAAACAATGTAAACATTTTTACTTTACATAATTTATGGCCAATTCGTTTTAGCAAAATACCTGATCCTGTGTAGAGCTATTACTTAGCGATAACTCTACTCTAGCACTACCATGTCGCTAATTTAAACAGTTTTGTGAATAGGATCTTATAAATTATGAAATAAAATGAGAGTTTTTATTTATCAGCTCATACAACAAATAACATAACACCATGATTTTAAAGATAAAATGTTATTTACAACATTACATTGACATAGCTTTACTTTATTCTCACTTTTGTGCTGGAAAATTAATCAATTCCCCTTCTGCAGTCAAAATATCGATCTTTTTAGGTACACCATCATCCGTTAAATATAACTCGCCAATCGCACTACGGTTCACTAAACGATGACTCCCTGTAACATCAGGATCACGCTTTTCAATCAGTAACTCTTTGCGTTTGGTGAACCAATTTAATGGGGAATGTGGGCTATACAACGCTCTATCCATTGCATCACAAAAACGCAGTAAACGGTTTGGAAACTCATTTTTAAAACCACTACAAGTGATCTGGTAAATATGGAACTTCCCTTTGTGATTACGCAAAGTAATGTCATAGGCAAACGAGTAATGCACATCACCTGAAAGGATAATGAAGTTCGTCGGGGTTTTAGTATGGGTAAAAATACTTAACAAGGTATTGGCTGACCCCGGATGCGCCATCCAGTTTTCCGCATCCACTAATAAAGGTTGTCCTATCCATGTCATCATACGCTGCAAGGTTTCAATGAACTTTACACCAAACATAGGTGCAGCAGAGACAATAATCACCGCTGGTTCGTTTAATAGCTCTTGCTGGAACTCTGTCATGGCTTCCCAATCCATTAAGCCTGATGGACGGTTATCATTCGATTCAGAGCGCCAACGACGTGTACGAGTATCTAATACCACCATTTTAGGCGTTGTCGGAATGGTATAATGCCACTGTTCAAACTGATTAAGGCGTGCAATAAAAGTGTCTTGGGTTTCATTGCACGGCATTGCAAAATACCGTCTTGCATCATCAATAAATGCAGACTCAAACTTTTCAGGAGCATTGCCCCACGCTTGGCATAACCAATAACTGATTAACGCATTACCAATAATCCGGCGTGAAAATAAATTATCAAAAGCCGCCTTTTCCCAGCGTCGATTTAATTGATAATCGTCCGTAATATCATGATCATCAAAAATCATATAAGTCGGAATATGAGCAAATAAGCGTTGCACTTGTGGCAAACCTTGAATGAAATCATCCATGATCACGCTCTCTTTTTCCCACTGTTGACGCCACTTCAGCGCAACTTGTTCACCACCACAGATAAAGTGCTGTTTAGCAAAACGTTCACGATCAACGTATTGCCATAGTGTTGGCGACCACACCAACAAATACATCACAAAATATTCGCTAAAGCTGATCAGGTGATTTTCACACTCCCGTGAACTAAATATCGGTACCGTTCGATTAGGGATTAATTTACCTAACCATGTTTGATCGATATAAGTTGGTAGGAGTTTCTCACGCCCATACAAATGATGAGGATGGCGATAAAGCGCATCAGTATCCGCAATTGAAGCTTGCTCAAATGTCTCTTTAGGCAATCCTAGCAATTGAACAACTTGCTCTATGGCATCCAGTGTGGGCCCTGCCACATGATCAGCATAGATTTGATCGCCACTCATCATTAATAGACTTGGACGTTCTAAAATATCAAGCCCTTCCACCTTATTATCAGCAGCAACAAGGCTGTCTTTACTCGGATAATGCGGATTTCGACACGAGCCATGTAACACATAATCCGCTTTAGTATTAATAACAAAACTAATCGCAGATTCATTTTGATAAGTTAATGATGGGATAAGCTCTGTCAGCAAACCATGCTGTGTCACCAACTGATAAGACAGAGGCGTATTAACAGGGAACAGCCCTTCAAACTGCGCTAATACTACCCATGCTTTTTCACCAATTTGAATTTGATGTTCATCGGCAATCACAGCTTGATAGCAAGGTTCGCTCTCGCCTTGTTGATAGAGATAAAACGTTGCATCCAAACGCTCGGTGGTAACAAACCACAAGACCAACTGTGAGGCGGTTGCTTTACGCAAAATAGGCCCTGCAATAACTAGCGGCAAGGCAGATGCTGACGTTTCTTTCATCATTTCACTTCTCAACTACATAGCAATGTGGTCACCGCATTAGACAGTGCTCACCACATCAACATAAAAACTAAATCAATAAGAAACAATAAGGTTACTGAGCAAATATAGATTTCAGCTCTTTCTGAATCCATTGCAAAACAGGTCCAGTTCCACGATCACGACGCTTCACTACACCCATTTCAATCCATTGTGATGCTGGAATATTCTCCATTGATAGCTTCACTACCCCTTCAGAAAAGAATTCATTAGTAAAAACATGATCGGGAACAAATGCCCATCCCATATTGCGCATCACAAAAGAGGTAATGGAATAATAACTGTCAATATGCCAATAATTTGCTGATAACGCTTCACTATGATGGCGACCGCTACGATCACAAATCAAAAATTGTCGATGTTGACTTAATTGCTGCACAGTAGGTGCTGCTGTTTGTGCCAAAGGGTGATTTTTTCCCACAATTAGCGATGAGCTAAATTCACAAATAGGCGTAAATTCTAAGCTGCTCGGTAACATTTTATTGAAAAACAGGATTCCAATATCAGCTAACTGTTCATCAACACGGGTTGCAATATCATCTTTCGAGCCATTAATAATGGTTAACTTTAATAAGGGAAATGTCTCGGATACATGCTGAAAGAACTCTTCAAACGCTGTGAGCGGTGACGCTTCATCCATCGCAATTGTTAAGGTGACTTCTTCACCTTTGGTTAAGGTTAATGCCCTTGATTGCAAGCGATCGCACTGCGCCAATACAACTTTTGCCTCTTCATACATTTGCTGACCTTCTGGGGTCAGAACCGGTAATCTTGCACTACGATCGAATAATTCAAACCCTAAATCTGCCTCTAGGTTACTAATTGCAGTGCTGATCCGTGACTGTGCTTTACCTAACCGACGAGCGGCAGCCGAAAAAGACCCTTGCTGTACTGAAATAACAAAAGCATTGAGTTGATCTAATGTCCAATCCATAAAATCAATCCATCCGATAATCAGATATTTAATATCTTTGAGCAATCTAATATTCGGAGATAATACATCTATTCCCAGCAACTGAATAGTATGTGGGTAGACCATTTTCACGAGAATATTTATGCAAAGCTCCTCGTTTATTCCTTCATCGAATAATATTTCGAAAAATTTTTGGCGTTACACCATCCCTTCCGTGGCCGCAATGTTGGTAAACGGGCTATATCAGATAGTAGATGGGATCTTTGTGGGTCACTATGTGGGCTATCAAGGACTGGCTGCCATCAATATGGCATGGCCTATCACATTTGTACTATCAGGGTTAGGCTTGATGATCGGTATAGGTAGTGGCACGTTAATTTCCATTGCTCGTGGTGAGCAAAGCATGACTAACGCCCAACGCGCCTTTAATACGGGTTTGATCTTAACCTTTATTATTAGCTGCCTCTCATTCGCTGCATTTGCGTTTTTCGGTGGCTACTTTTTACAACTGCAAGGCGCGCAGCAGGACATTAAACACCTTGCTTTAGACTATGTATCAACCTTTGGTAATGCGGCGTTTATTACAGTACTAGCCGGTGCGATGCCAATGTTGATCCGCAATGACGACAGCCCGAAAATTGCGACCACTTTGTTGGTGATCGGTGCACTTACTAACATTGTGCTGGATTACGTATTTCTAGGGATTATAGGTTGGGAGTTAAAAGGCGCTGCGATTGCAACCTTAATTGCCCAAGGAATAACGTGTGCAGGCGGCTTAATTTACTTCTGCTCTCAATATTCAACATTAAAGCTTAAGATCTCATTGCCTCAATTTTCATGGTCTGAAAGTCAAAAGATCATGTCATTAGGCTCATCAGCATTGATCATGTACCTCTATGGTAGCTTTGTAGTGGCACTGCATAACTACCAATTCATGGTTTATGGTACAGAGTTAACTGTTGGTGCTTTTGCCATTGTTGGTTATATGATGACGATGTACTACTTGGTTGCAGAAGGGATTGGTGAAGGCTTACAACCACCAGTGAGTTATTACTATGGCGCTAAAAAGCCCCAATATATCCGCCAAACCTTAATTTTAGCGATGAAAACCACTGTGATTGCAGGTATTTCATGGTTCTTGTTATTAACTAGTTTCCCATCAACACTGATTAGTTTGTTCAATAACAGCAATAGCGCACTGACACTTGAAGCCACTCAAGGTATTCGTTTACACCTGTTTGCTATGTTCTTAGATGGTTTTATTGTATTAGCCACCATGTATTTTATGTCGGTGAATCAAGCATCAAAAGCCTTGGTTATTTCAATCAGTAACATGCTTATCCAATTGCCGTTTTTATATTTCTTACCGAAATTCCTTGGTGTTGCAGGAGTTTGGTTAACAATGCCAATCTCCACCATGGTGTTAAGTGTAGTGGTGGGAGTGATGGTATGGAAAGACATTAATCAACGCTGTAACAGTCATGATGATTCAGACTTAGCACCGGTACAGTTAATCGAAGAATAAACGCTAGATACAACAACGCATCAGCACCTTCTTTCTATAAAGTAAGACAGTACTGATGCGTTTCAACTCTTCTTCACTATTAAGCTAATATTTGCTTTAACCAAACGGCAATATCATTAATTTGTGGCATACATACTTGATGCTCCATCGGATATGTTCGCCAGTTAGGTTTATAGCCAGCTTTAATTAAATCATCTCTCGCTATTTCACCTAATAGTGGCAGTACAACAGGATCATAACTACCATGCATGATCTCAATTGGGATCTGACGATTGGCATCACTGTATTGAATAATATGCGCTGTGGGGAAATACGTTGATAATGCCAATAAGCCCGCCAATGGTTTAGAAAAACATAACGCCGCATGGTATACCACTGCACCACCTTGAGAAAAACCCGCCAGCACAATGCGTTCCGATGGAATACCTCGGCTAATTTCACGCTCAACTAAATCAATCACACGCTGCGCTGACTGCATTAATTGTTCATCATTAAGCTTACGAGAAACATCTAAAGAGATAATGTCGTACCATGCTGGCATCTCCATCCCACCATTAATGGTGACGGGAATTGATGGTGAATGTGGGAAAATAAATCGGATCGGAGAATCTTGCGCTAATTTTAATTCTGGCAAAATCGCTTCAAAATCATGCCCATTAGAGCCTAACCCATGCAACCAAATCACACTGGCCGTTGCTGGTACGTTTGGCTCGACTTCAACACAAGATAAATATTCCACTTTCGTCTCCTTACATTCTTTTTATAAGCTGAATGCTCACATGTTGCCTTACTACATCGCTGATTTAACAGCGCGAGATAATCGCATAGCAGCCGATGTTGGATCGGCAGTTGGATCATCAAAGAAATGACTGACTACATCAATAATGGCACTTTGCACATCACTGGATGTCGCTAAATTATGAGAAAAGCTCGGAACAAGTGCATTATCCTTTGCTGCAATCTTAAATGCTTTCATTGATGCTAACGAACACACATCGTAATCGGTTAATGGTACATCCTGCCGTACCGGGATAGAGCCTTTGTATAAGCTAAAATCACGTTGGAACGACGGTGTCAGTATGGTTCTGGCTAGATCTTGCTGGGCGATTTTATCTTGCTCATTCCCTTTCAGTTTAAAGAAAGTAATGGTATCGAGGTTATAAGAAAACATCCCCTGCGTGCCCGGCACAGGAACACATAAATAGTCTTTCCCTGCGACTTCATTCTCGCTGGCAAATTCACCTTTTGCCCAATCTCCCATGATTTGCATGGCCGCTTGATCGTGGATCAGCATTTCTGTTGCTTGGTTCCAGCGACGCCCCGTTGAATCAGGATCAACGTATTGTTTCATACGTTTGAATTGGCGAAAAACCTCTACCATTTTAGCGTCACTAAGTGCTGTTAAATCCAATTCGACAAAGGCTTTCATGTAACCTTGCGCGCCCAATACACTTAGCGCTACCGCTTCAAATAAAGTGGCGTCTTGCCATGCTTCACCACCATGAGCTAATGGTACAAACCCTGCTGCTTTTATTTTATCGGCCGCAACGAAAAACTCCGCGAGCGTGGTTGGCACTTCGGCACCAGCTAATTTAAAGATATGTGGATTGATCCAAAGCCAGTTAACACGGTGTAACGTCACTGGCGCTGCAACATAGTGACCATCATATTTCACCAGTTGCAAATCATTGACGATCGCTTCAACTTCAGGTAGCAACACACTATCCCATTGTTCTTGCTGAGCAATCTTATCTAATGAGGTAAGAAACCCTAATCGTCCCCATTCTTGAATATCTTGCCCTTTTAACTGCGCCGCTGTTGGTGGATTCCCTGAGATCGCCCGCATTTTTAAGACAGTCATAGCACTTTGACCACCGCCACCAGCAATCGCAAAATCTTTCCAGTAATGACCATTGGTTTCCATGCGCTTTTTAAGCACACCGACAGCATTTGATTCACCTTTAGATGTCCACCAATGCAGTACCTCAATCGTACCTTCAGCCATACTCTGCTGACTTAACAACAGTAAGAATAAGCTTGCGCCCCAGTGTTTAATCTTCATTTTCATCCTCACCATAAGATCAGGCATTTTTTAATAAACGAGGCAGCACCACAGTCACTAACAAACCACCTTTAATGGAGTTTTTAATGGTTAACTTGCCACCATGAGCACGAATAATATTGCGTGAAATCCCCATTCCTAAACCATGCCCATTACTGTCTGTCGCTAAACGGACATAAGGTTCAAATACCGCTTTGAGTTTGTCTTCAGGAATGCCATTTCCTTGATCGTGAATGGTAATAATTAGCTGCTCACTACTATCGATAGTAGCGATCACCACGCTCTCACCGTATTTCACACCATTATCAATTAAATTACTTAAACAGCGTTTTAGTGCCAGTGGCTTCGCTGTGATAGGTAAAATCGGATCGGTTGGCAAAGTTACTTTAATACCATGATGATTATGCGATTCAGCAATGCTAGTTAGCAGATGTTCAATATCTACATCGGTCAGGTTTTCATGCAAATCGGTTTCTTTCACACATTGCAACGCCCCTTTTACCATCATCTCTAACTCATCAAGATCATGATTAAACTTATCGATTTTCTCATCATCATCAATCAATTCTGCGCGCAAACGTAAGCGGGTGATCGGGGTTTTCAAATCATGGGAAATGGAGGAAAACAACTGTTCTCTGTCTTCGATATATTTCCTCAAACGCAGCTGCATGCGGTTAAAGGCTTGTGTTGCTGTGACTAACTCACTCGCCCCTTGCTCTTTCAGTGGCGGCTGATAAATATCAAGACTTAATGAGTTTGCCGCATCCGCTAACTGCTTTAATGGCCGAGTTTGTTTACGCACCATAATGTAGGTAAACAACAGCAGCAATAAAGTACTAAAAGTTAAAAAGATAAATTGCTGACGAGTAATGATCTCATCTTTCAACATCATGTATGGCGCAGGTAGTAAGGCTGCAATATATAGCCACTGATTTTTATCTAGCTCAATTTGCACCACTAAGATCGGTGGGTTTAATGGTTCTAAACTTAAGGTGTTATGTACCCAAGAGCGCGGTAAGTCAGACAGCAAAACATCATTTTTTAAAACGTGAAGAGTTTCTGGACGTGAGAACTCCACTTGAATATTAGGCAGTTTAGGCAATTTCTCATGTAACACAGTTTTAAATACCGATACTGCAGTTTCCTTTTGTTCGGTATTTTTGATTGGCGTAATGTTAATTTCTTCTTCATTAAACGAGACGAAAAAACGCGTTCCGCCCATATTACGTAACTGTTCAAGAACAATATGACGATACTCTAACGGTAACGATTGAAAGAAATTTACCGTCGAGGCAAACATGGTCGCCATACTGGCAGAAGTGGAGCGTAATCCCTCTAGATCACGTTTTTTAGATTGGGTATACCAAATACTGGTTGCAATGATTTGAGCAAGAAAAACAGCCAATAAAGTTAACCATAAGGTGCGAGATACCAAAGATTTTGGCCACAATGACTTCCAATTCATAGTTTGCTATTTACCTAACGCTAGATAAAAAAAGTGTGGCACTTTGCACCACACTTTCTTAAATATTCATTTGCCACACAAGATCATATTTGATCTTCATAACGCACATCGGCGGTAAAAATATAACCGTTACCACGACTGGTTTTAATTAAACGCTGTGTACGTCCTTTATCACCTAAACGCTGACGTAAACGACTTAACGCAACATCAATGCCTCGCTCAGAAGGCTGAGCCTCTCGCCCTCTTGTCGCGCACGAGATCGTATCACGATCCAAGATTTCATTGGGTCTTGTTACAAACAACATGAGTAGAGAATAATCACCGCTCGTTAACTCAAATTCTTCATTGGTTTGTACATCAAGCAAACGATGTGCGGTGGTGTCTAAACGCCAGTTGGAAAAATAGATAAACTTAGCAACTGAAGGTGATAGCTGCACATCAGACGGTTTTATACGACGTAACAATGCTTTAATACGCGCTAACAATTGTCGAGGGCTAAACGGCTTAGCAATATAGTCATCCGCACCAATTTCAAGTCCAATGATCTGATCCATTTCATCAGACACTGCGGTTAGCATGATGATTGGTACATCCGAACTTTTACGAATATGCTGACATAACGTAAAGCCGTCATCCCCAGGCATCATAATATCCAGTAAGATCAAATCAGGATAACCCGCAGCAAGGCAACGTTTCATTTCCTCACCTTCTGCCGCAGTTTGTACCTCAAAACCATTTTTGGTTAGGTACTCCTCCAGTAGTTCACGGATTTCTTTGTCATCATCCACGACAAGAACTTGTTTCGAGATGCTCATGTATTTGTTCACCACACGACAATTGGTACAGTCATCACTGTCATAGGGAAACAGTGATATACCAAACTAGACTTTATTATTAGAGATATTTTCTCTTTATTTGACCACTTATTTGTAAAAATGTCAGCAATTTGCTCTAGAAGCGAGATCTAATCGATACTTTATTCGCAACAAAAAAGCCACTGTAGAATATTGCAAGATAGAGCATGTTAATAACCGCCACTAATTTGTATCAAAAGCTTTCAGTACTGTATCGATTGTATCGTTAAGCACACATCTAAAAACAAAAGCCCGTACATCACAGCGCGTGGCATGACATACGGGCAATCGTCATTTTGAACCCTTTTATTGGGCTGCAACAAGGTTACCTAAGCAACTTTTGACGGTGCTTTTTTAATAACTTCAACACTATTTTCTGAAGTGTCATTATTACTATGTTCACTTAATACTTCAGCCAATGTTGAACGTGATAAACGCCCCGTTACTTTTCCTTCAGCATCAACAACAGGTAATGGGTGATCGCTGTCTAAGGTTTCTGGTATCACCGTTTCAAGTAGTGCGTCAGTTGATACAGCTGGCACATCTTCTAGCATCGATGCATCAATCGCATTGTCGTACTCAGACTCTTTCACACTATCTAATGTTTCTTGGGTGATCACGCCTTGATAACCTTGCTGATCAATGTAATAAGCAAAATCATCTTTTGCTTTTCGCATTTGAGTAACAGCTTCACCGATCGTTTCTGCTGAAATACGCACCACTTGTGGCTTCATCACCGTTTCAACGGTTAACGCACGAGCGCGATTAACGTCTTTAACGAATGCTTCCACGTAGTCATCTGCAGGGTTAAGCAAAATATCGACAGGTTTACCCTGTTGCACCAATACTCCATCACGCAAAATGGCGATACGATCACCTAATCGAAGTGCTTCATCTAAATCATGGGTAATAAAAACAATGGTTTTGTGGAGCTTTTCTTGTAGCTCTATTAACTGATCTTGCATCTCACTACGGATCAGTGGATCAAGCGCAGAGAAGGCTTCATCCATTAACAAGATTTCTGCATCAGTACATAAAGCACGTGCTAAGCCAACACGCTGCTGCTGACCGCCTGACAGATTAGCTGGGTAACTACTTTCGTAACCACTTAAACCCACCGTTTCTAGCCACTCTTTCGCTTTACTTTGCCATTCTGATTTACTAACACCTTGCACCTGTAAACCATAACCAACATTTTGCAGCACTGTTCGGTGTGGCATTAAGCCAAAACGTTGGAATACCATCGACATTTTATGTCGGCGGAAGTCTTGAAGCTCTTTTTCATTGAGGGACATAACATCAGTTCCCTCAATTTCAATAACACCTTCAGTCGGATCAATTAAGCGGTTAAAGTGTCGGATCAAGGTAGATTTCCCTGAACCTGATAAGCCCATAATCACAAAAATTTCACCGGGGAAGATATCTAAATTGATGTCACTTAAACCGACTGTGTGACCTGTTTTTGCTAAGATCTCGTCTTTTGATGCGCCATCTTTAACCTGTTGAACCACTTTCTTATCGTTTGGCCCAAACACTTTATAGAGGTTTTTAACTCGGATCAGAGGCGACTGCTTTGATGCTGAACTCATGAACGACCTCCTAGATGTTGTTGACTACGCTTGGCATAACTTTGAGAAATACGGTCGAAAATAATTGCCAGCGCAACAATGGCTAAACCATTTAATAGACCTAAGGTAAAGTACTGATTGGTGATGGATTTCAATACTGGCTGTCCTAACCCTTTCACCCCGATCATCGATGCAATCACTACCATAGCTAATGCCATCATGATGGTTTGGTTAATACCCGCCATAATATTTGGCATAGCCAGCGGAATTTGTACCCCAAACAAGCGTTGCATTGGGCTAGCACCATAAGCAGTTGCTGCCTCTAACACTTCTTCATCAACCAAGCGAATACCAAGGTTGGTTAAGCGGATCACTGGTGGTACCGCATAAATCACCACCGCAATTAAACCTGGGATTTTACCAATGCCTAATAACATAACGACGGGGATCAAATAAACGAATGCAGGCATGGTCTGCATCACATCCAGTAATGGCGTAACAATTCGCTGAACCCTGTCAGAACGTGCCATTGCAATACCTATTGGTATACCAATACCGATTGCCACCAGCGTAGAAACTAAAATTATACTCATCGTCCGCATGGTGTTATCCCACATGCCAAAAAACCCGATGAATAAAAAAGAAAGTACAACCCCAAGTGATAGCTTCCACGATCGACTTGCTACATAAGCAATAGCGGCAAGAATGGCGATCACTAACCACCAAGGTGTTGCGAGTAATAATTTTTCAAACCAGATGAGAAAAGAAAGAAGGGGATCGAAAAAAGATTCGATTGTGTCGCCATATTCTCGAGAAAATGAACGGTAAGCACCATCCAATGTTTTACGAATTTCAACTAGCTGAGCACGCTCAAGTTGCGGAAAGTCGGTTAACCATGATTTATCTGACATAAATGTTATCCATACATAGTACTGCTATTTACCACTAGTGCTATATCCTTAGCAAAGTGGCTACAGTGACAGCTTTCGCCACCACTGTAGACGTATTCATTACAGATCGGCTAAAGCGCCACGTACTTTATCTGCAACTTCAGGAGAGACCCATTTAACCCAAATATCTTCGTGATTTGTTAATACTTCTTCCATTACCGCTTCACCATCAGCTTGGTTATCTTCCATCCATGCTAATAGGCTATTCATTTGCGCATTTGTGAAAGAACGCTTACCTAAATATTCCACTGCTGCTGGCGAGCGTTTAGCAAACGACGTTGTGATCACCGTGTCGACATTTGATGGCGGATACATAGAGACTTTTGGATCAACACACTCAGTATTGGTTAAACACTCTTTAAAGTATTTAGCATCAATGCCTGAGCCAAAATCGACTTTCACCATTTTGTACTTACCCAATACTGCTGTTGGTGCCCAGTAATAACCAAACCATGCTTCACCACGCTCATAGGCTTTTGCAATAGAGCCCGATAAACCAGCACCTGAACCAGGATCAATCAGATCAAATCCTGCGTCTTCTAGTTTCAATGCTTCAAACAAGTTACCTGCTGAGATCTGGCAGTTCCAGCCAGCTGGGCAGTTATAAAATGCCGATTTGTCATCATCTTCAGGATGTTTAAAAAGCTTGGCATTTTTCTTAATACCTTCAATAGTTGCTAGGCTTGGATCTTTTTTCACCATGTACTCTGGAACCCAAAAACCTTCTTCACCGCCATCAGAGAAACTTTTACCAGCGTATAAAATGCGCCCTTCTTCCACACCACGATCCAGTGCAGCCTTCATCGAGTTGCTCCAAAATTCAGGAGCAATATCAGGTTCACCTTTTTCAACCATGGATGTCCCCGTTGGCATCGTATCACCTGGTACTAAATCAGTGTCACAGCCATAACCATGCTGCAAAATAAAACTATCGACATTGGCAAGAAGTGTTGCTGAGTTCCAATTCATATCAGCGATCGTGACTTTCCCACATTCACTTGCATATGCTTGAGTCGCTGACATCGCTGTTAACAATACTGTTGCAGCTAGGAGCTTTCGCATAAATATTATCCTTATCATTTATATCGAATCGACAAGCGCACAATATCAAAATCGTCATGAATTCAATGTGCACTTAAAATCACCTAAAGAAGCAATTTATTATGCTAATTTCTTTAGTAGTCTAAACAAAATAAACCATAAAGAGCAAA
>NZ_SSMG01000382.1 GCF_009873615.1 Photobacterium lucens | reverse complement strand
CAATAAAAAATTACTCGGTATTATCTGCGCAAAACCCCATCTCTTCGGTGATACTTGATGTTAAAGAAAACGTTATTAGCAGCTTCATTAGCTACTTTATCTCTTGCTAGCAGCTCTGCTTTTGCTATCGAAAATGTTGATCTTTTGATCAAAAATGGACAAATCCTCACCATGGATCGTGATCGCACTATCTTCGACCGTGGCTTAGTTGCAATTAAAGACAACAAAATCGTCGCTGTAACAGATGGTTCAAATATTGGTGAATACAAGTCAGCAAAAACCATTGATGCTGATGGTGATATTGTGATGCCTGGTTTGATCAACACCCATACTCACGCTTCTATGACGGTATTTCGCTCATTAGCTGACGATGTGCCAGATCGTCTTCACCGCTACATTTTCCCATTAGAGAAAAAGCTAGTATCACGTGAAATGGTGCGCATTGGTGCGCAACTGGGCAACGTTGAAATGGTAAAAGGTGGTGTTACCACTTATGCCGACATGTACTACTTTGAAGATGAAGTTGCTAAAACCGTTGACCAAATCGGTATGCGCGCAATCTTAGGTGAAACGATCATTAAGTTCCCTGTTGCTAGTGCAAAAACACCAGAAGATGGTATCAAGTACGCAGAAAAGCTGATCAAAGAATATAAAGATCACCCACGTATCACTATGGCATTTGCGCCACATGGTCCATACACCAACTCGACAGAAACACTACAAAAGATCGCTGAGCTATCAATGAAATATGATGCGCCAGTGATGATGCACTTAGCTGAGTCTGATCGTGAGCGTGATGTGATTGCTAAACGCTCTGGTGGTTTATCGCCAGTGAAATACATGGAATCAATCGGTGCGCTAAATGATAACTTCATCGCTGCACACGTGATTGATGCTAACGATGAAGACATTGCGATTTTGAAAAAGCACGATGTGGGTGTAGCTCATAACATGAGCGCCAACATCAAATCTGCAAAAGGTGTTTCGCCTGCACTGAAGATGTTTAACGAAGATCTACGTATCGGTCTAGGCACTGATGGCCCAATGTCAGGTAACACACTAAGTACGATTGATGAATTTAACCAAGTAGCGAAAGTACATAAATTGGTTAATAAAGATCGTGCCGCAATGCCACCGAAAAACGTTATCGAAATGGCTACCATTGGTGCAGCGCGTGCCCTTCATATGGAAGATAAATTAGGTTCACTTGAAGTAGGTAAACTGGCTGATGTGATCGTTATCGATACTAAAGCACCAAACATGGTTCCGGTTTACAACCCATACTCAGCACTGGTTTACTCTGCATACGCAACTAACGTTAAACACACCATTGTTGATGGTAAAGTGATCATGGAAGACCGTAACCTACTAACAGTAAACGAAGATAATATCCGCAAAGAAGCGCAAACTTTTGCAGATAAAGTACGTAAAACTGTAATCGAAAGCGGCGAAATCGTACAGTAACTAATTTCTTATTAGTTAGATATAGGGCAGCGAACACGTTTCACTGCCCTATTTTTTATTCTTTAATATGCTTAAGGTAATAGTGGTAAAGCTGTTCAACATCACCACTGCACATCAATGGTATGGCTTGTTTCAGTTGTTGCTCTGACCAATCCCACCATTGCATTTCCGTTAGCATCTCAATTTGTTCTGGCTGAAAGCGCTGTTTAACCACATGGTTATTAGCAACGACAACAGTATAAGGTGCAACATCTTTGGTTATCACTGAACGTGAGCCGATCACCGCACCATTACCAATGTTAACCCCTGGCATTATCATCGCCTCAGAGCCAATCCAAACATCATTACCAATCACAGTATCACCGGCACGCTTAAAACCACTTGGTACATCGTCACCAAACGCATTACCAAACGGGAATGTTGAAATCCAATCAATGCGGTGACCTTGATTGCCCGCCATCATGAATGTTGCTCCTGACGCAATAGAGCAAAATTTACCAATGATTAGTTTATCAACCTCGCCGAATACCCCACTTTGCCAAACCTCTTGTGTCACCTGATCACCAAGCAAGTAGCGAACCGCTTGATCCTCAAACGATTTACCATGGTAATAACCAGAATAATAACTGTAGTCACCGACAATGATATTCGGGTTGGTAATAGTTCCTTTTAGCTCCTGACCTTGTAACCATGTTTCAAACTGCGCCATAAATACTCCTACATGCTCAATGCACCTAAGTGTAATGGATCTCAAATCACTGCTGAAGATAATAATCGTTATATTAAATTAAACACTGAAGATAAATACTAACCATATAAACAAACAGTGAATAACAATTAATTAATAGCATCTCCATTAAATTTACAGATAATCGTTTGCTTTAT
>NZ_SSMG01000039.1 GCF_009873615.1 Photobacterium lucens | reverse complement strand
GTTATGAAGTTTTTCCTGCGTTAAACGCCTGTTTTGATATTTATATAATTTACAAAATATACTGCAGCGTTTACCTTCTCCGCGTAATGTTTTGATGAGATATTCCCATGTCAAAAAAGCGCATAATTAGCTTTGAATCTGGTCGTTTGATTGCCCTATTTGCAATCATTGCTTTGCATAGCCAAATCTTTATGAAGAGCCCGCTGATCTTCGGTGAGCCATTGATTGGTATGATCCTCAATCAAGCCAGTCGTTTTGCCGTACCTCTTTTCTTTATCATGGCTGGCTACTTTTATTTTCCTAAACTGCTTACTAGCGATTCAAAAGAAGAAGTCTTTTGGCATTACACTAAACCATTATTACAAATGTGGTTTGGTTGGAGCCTGATCTTTCTTGTTGTGCCATTTAACATTACAACACTATTGAATGAAGGCTACTGGGTAGAACGTACGAATTATTGGAATACCTTAATGGTAAATCCAATTAATAGCCTATTTGAAGGTGGCTTCGTTCATCTATGGTATATCCCTGCATTAGTCTGTGCCATTGGTATTATCACACTATTAAACAGCTTCAAATTGGATAATCTGCTATTACCTATTGCATTAGTACTATTTGTTTATGGCTGTGCCGCTGGCAGCTACGTGCCACTGACTGATATGCAAGCACCTATCTTTACTCGTAATGGTCCTTTCTTTAGTACTTTATTGGTTGCGTTAGGCTATGAAATCCATCGTCGTAAACTGTGTTTGGCATCTAAGCAATCATTATTAATTGCGATAACGGGGTTTGTCCTATTCTTGCTAGAAGCAAATTACCTGTACTTCTTCGCCAACGGTGCCTTCTACCATGATTTCTTATTCGGCACGCCGATTTGGGCTATTGGTATCTTCTTATTCTTGCAAGGAAAACCAAATTTTGGTGAAAAGCTTAAAGCCTCAACCATGAGTAATGACATGCTCGGTGTATACCTCTGTCACTTCATTGTTGTTATTTACTTCTTTAACCTTGTTTTCATGCTGGAAATTAGTCCATTAATCTCTAGCGTATTAGCCGTACCCTTTGCTTTTATCATCTCACTATTGATTGTTAAAGCATTACGTAAATTGCCTTTCGGTAAGTTACTTGTACGATAACTAACAAACAAAAAAAGCCCTCTTAGTACGTGTCATTACCACGTTTAAGAGGGCTTTTGATCATGTATAAATTGACTATTCGGTTTAGCTCACAGCAGCATCAAACACTAACTTTCCTAAACGATATAAACGCTTAGCTTGTTCTGTATAATCAATGCTATCGCCTTCAACCCGACGCCGGTTTAGCTGAGTATTAATACCATCTTGATACATTTGTTGGATATTGTCTTGAAGTACATCAAGATTGTAATTTAGCCTATCTTGACTCACTGATAGCGGTATCACACGCTCTGTTTTCATCAATGACTTATTGTATTCAACAGCATCAAAAATTATTTTTGCTTTCTCCGTTTGAATATCAGTTAAATCATACGGCGGTAACCACTCTTCAACCGGTTTTAGTTTATCTACTTGATTAACCAACATGATGATCTTAGGGGCTTTACGATTTTGATTTTTCGCCTGTGCGTAGAAATCATCGACCATTTGCTTAAGGTGAAGATCCGCTTGGCGAGATGACTGATTTGCCTTTAATACCCACAGCACCACATCACTTTGAGTGATCTGTTTTAACAGCATCTTATTAACGCTTTCAGAACCATCAATTCCCGGTAAATCAATTAGATTAATGACATCCGTACCTTCTACTTCGCATTTATACGTTGTGGCTTTATCTGTGGATGGTAATGCGCTGATCTCTGCTGACATTTCCCCTAATAAACCATTAACAACCGAAGATTTACCTGCACTTACCTGACCCACAACTGCAATACGCAATGGCTCAACTGCAATGGCTTCCGATTGCTGATCTTCATCAAACATTTTACTGTGCGGCACTGACGCATCATCCAACTTGAAGTGGCCGCTATATAAATCAATGGCAACCGAAGCCACTTCTTGTAACAACGTGGTTTTTAGCTTTTTTTGCACTTCTAAGCTGACATCATCAAACAATTTGCCAAGCACTAAACCACGGGCTTCAGCCAGCCAACCTGTAGGGGTCGCAATACGAAACAGACGATAAATATCGTAAGCCGATTTTGCGTAACCCACTTTATCTTTGAGCTGATAACCCTGCTTTAAACTCTTTAACGTAATTTTTTCCGCAAATGGCACATGCTCTTGCAAGAAGTGACGATAACGTCGGCTTACCTCTTCGACCATGAGTAAAAACTCAGGAGCAGTAAATGATAAACGCTGGGAGGAACGTCCTTGATTAAAGCGATCTGCCACTTCCGCCACCAGCACATAGGAATGGGCTTGCAAGGCTTCCCACTCAGGCGCATCGGTAAGTTGCTGTTGGATCAAATGGGTCATTTCATCCCATACTTGATTCTCAAACTCTCCCCACTGCGGATTGCCTGTCACATCTAGCGGTGCAAGATCGTCATTTACTGCCTGACTCACTACTTTTTTACGGCGAATGATCCAATAAGGGACAAACACCAATAAACAAGAAATAGCAATTAAGCCAAAGAACAATAACCATTGGCCGTTATTAATTAAGGCAACAATACCAAAACCAGACAACACCAAAACAGGCAATAAAATCGCTACCGCTAATAGCGGCATAAATCCATCAGACAATTGATTGGCTAACTGATAACTTTTACTTACTCGTTTCATGCTTATTCTTTCTTATCCGTTTTGTTCTGACTGACTTGCTGCTCTGCCACTTTCTTCACAGATTTAAAGGCTTGCTGATAAGTTGTTTTCAGTAGATCTTTAGACACGGTTTCACCTTTACTACGATGATACAAATACATTGCCGCAGCCCGACCTATCGCATAAGAAGAAGAAAAGCTCATTGCTGCAGCCGTCGCACTGCCTACGGTTTGCCCATAAGCAGGAATAAACTTCACCAGTTGATTCACACTGAGTTTGGAGATGTATTGGAGTAAGAAGCCAGAGCCCAACATGCTAATAAATTCAGCATAATCTTTCTTATTCCATTCCACACCATATTGATTTGCAAGGCTATGCAGCATCTTGCCTTGAATCGCAGGGACGGTGAATAAGCCAATCGCAGGGATCGCATCACTGGCACCTGCAGCCCCAGCATACCAAAGCACTTCTTTTCGTAGACGCTCAAAGTTTTGCTCTTCACGGTTACTGTGCGCCTGTTTATTGGATAACAAGCTCAACATAGGCAAGGTTTCAGCAAGCACAGTATTTAAATTATCAAGACCAATAAGCTGTTGTTCATCAGGAATAAAATCAACAATGATCGGATGATAAGGGTTCAGACCATCATCCGTTGTTGCCTGTTGCCAAGTCGATTCTTTAACGCCCCAGACTTCCATCACACGTTGATGATTATAAGTGATCGCACGTTGACGCTCTTGCTCATCGCTAATGCTGTTAACCGCAGTATGAACAACTAATAGGTGTTTGATCTTACCTGAACGTTTAATCGCTTTAAGTGCATCTAATACTGATGATTGCTCTGGCTCTTCTGCTTTCATCACCACAATCAGTGCGTGGCTCTTACCTCTACACATTGCAATGTCTTCTGCGGGATCGTAACTCGCTTCCGCTAAACCTCGGGTATCAAGAAAGCTCACCAGCGGATTATCAGTTGGATATTGGTGAAGCGAAGCGGTACGAGTACAAGGCTGAAAACCATTACCAATTTCAACCTGACTACTACCGGTAATGGCTTGGATTACTGTGGATTTTCCCGCCCCTGTTTTACCCAATAACCATAAGGTAGGAATGTGCTTTTGCCACTCATCGAAAGCTGGCGCTAAATCTGGGTTAACCGACGGGTTAATGTATTCATATACTTTTTTGAAAAAACGATTCATTGTTTGTAAATACTCAGAAACCTTCAAAACAATCACTATCGCCTTTCAAAAACGATAGTTATTTACTCATCACGGCCTAAATGCTTACTGCCGCTAGAGCTCACCAAACTCGATACTACGATTGCCATATAAAAAACACCGACAATCGCTTCTAAATAAGCAAAAACTTTTGCCAATGGTGTCACTGGTAAAATATCGCCATAACCCAATGTGGTTAAAGTAACAAAACTAAAATAGGCCGCATCAGAGAAGTTTTCATGCCAAGGCCCAGATTTTAAGCCATGGAAAGAATCAGGAAAAAAACGGATTAACATTAAATAGGCTATTGCCCACATTAAACCTAATAATAAGAACAACGCCATCGAACCAATGATCTTGTTAGTATTGATCGAACCTGTGAACAAGATTTGGCGCATGATGGATTTAAACGTGCCAAAGAAAAAAACCAACATTAACGTTAGCATGATAATTTCAATTTCTTCCATGCCCAGTAAAATCCGAGCCACCATTGCCACCACCCAAATACCACCAAGGCTGGCAAGAAATCGAAACCATGACTTGTCAAATCGCAAGCTTAGTAAACAAACGACAAAGGTGATCACGGTAAAAAGCTCTAACGCATATTGGATCAACCCTGTCGGTAATGCTTTTTCTAACGACGCACTGATCAATAAACTGACGAGTGCAATGGTTAGAAAAAAGAAGTTATTCTGCGCATTAATTTTTTCGATCTTTTTCTGTAACACAGTGTTCTCTACTCCATGCAATGAACAAACAGCCCAAACTTTATCGTGCTAAACGGTGATGAGCTTTAGCAAAATGCCCTGAGCAGAAAGCACCAATAATGGACAACTCTCCAGCTAGACATAACGCCGCACATACTTCCGCTAACGCTTGCGACTGACCACTTCCATATAAACCTAATAGTTCTAAACAGGCTTTTTGTGTTGGAAGATGCGTTCCACCACCTACTGTTCCTACCATCAAATTCGGTAATGTTACTGATACACAGAGTCCATCTTGTTGATTTAGTTCCATTCTTGTAATACCAACAGAGGATTCTGCTACACATGCTGCATCTTGCCCGCAAGCAATATAAAACGCGGCTAATGCATTTGCATAGTGTGCATTTACCCCAATCGTACCACTTAGGGCGCCCCCCACTGTGGTCATTTTACCGAAATCGACCATTTTTTCTGGCGTCGTGTGTAGATATTTCTTTACAAGATCACGACTTAAATGCACTTCAGCGGTTACTTTCTTACCACGTACTGAACGTAAGGTTTGTGCCGTCGCTTTTTTATCTCCGGATAAATTACAGTCTAAGAAAGCATCAACCGGTTTGATTGGAGTATTGGCAAGAATGTATTCAAAAACCGCATTGGTCGAAATGGTCACCATGTTTTGACCTGATGCATCGCCCGTTAAGTACTCAAACACCAAATACACATGATTGCCTTCCATGCTTAAATTAATGTCAGATAACTTGCCATAACGGGTCGTCGATTCAGCGATTGTCTTGAATGTATCGTATTGGGTGGTGACCCAAGTAATAAACTGACTCGCTTGCACTAAAGATTCAAATGCAAATCCCGGTGCACGTGTAACCCCTTCATTAAGCAAAATCGCACTCGCACCACCTGCTGCACTGATCAGTAATGAACCTCGGTGATAAGAGGCCACTAATGCTGCTTCCGTTGTCGCCAAAGGAACAAGGTATTCACCACTGGCAAATAAGCCATTCACTTTTAAAGGACCAGCAATGCCTACAGGCAACTTTACGGTTCCTATGAAATTTTCAATATTTTTCTCATAGCACTGCTGCTGTTGCTGGGTTTCAGGATCATAAATAACGGTTTGAGCATTTAGGTTATTTAAAGCTTTCCAACGTTGCTCAATAACTCTGTCACTGATATAGGGGTTACGTGGTAACTTATTCTGTAAAGGCTCATCATTAGGATCAAGACGTTGATGAAGTTCTGAAGGCGAAAGCTGACCTAACATAGAGGTCACATAATCTTGACGATGTAAATTAAGTTTAGGCATGAATACAATACGTTAGCAAATGAGCCTACATTATATAGGTAAATCAATTATTCACTGCTCATGCCAGATAAGTTAAAAGTTAATGACCCGTCAGATGCTTAAAGCACCGTAACGTGATCCCAAACAACAAACCTACCTTCTTATATTTCAATTAACTCACATATTTGAGGCACAAAAAAAGCCGAACAATTCATATTGTCGGCTTTTTTGCTTTATTACTCGTATCCGGTGAGCTCCATGAAACCTTTCCCAGTATGGCTTCCTTTTACTCTTATCGGCCCTTCCCAATAAGGAAATATGAATGGCAACCATTGATCACGGCGAACAACCTGTGTTTCCAGTTTAATGGATTGCGATGGAATATCGATTTCCCACACTAACGGGAATCGTTTCCCTTGCACACCATAATATTTAATCGGCTTCATTCTAATTTGGTTATTATCTAACTTCACCACTTTACCGTCCGGCCAAGATCGTGAGCCAAAGAAATACGGTGCATTATCTTTTTCACGCAGCTGAGAAACCATCAGAGCGCTACCATCATCCAGATGAATCGAGAACCAATCCCAGCCCTGTTGCTGTTTACTCAACATGCTGCTGCTCCATTCACGATCAAACCAACCTTCGCCTTTCACATGGTAAGTTTTACCATCCAGCTCAATCATGCCTTTGACATTTAAAAACGGTGCACTGTAGTAATAGGATGCAATGTCGAGTAATGGGTGCTTTTTACTGTACCCTTCGTCCCCTTGTAGCACGATAGAACCCGCCTGTGACACATCAAGAATCGCTTCCATGTCATCGTCAGCAAATTCTAATCGGCCGGGAAAAGGTGAAGTCCCTTTTGCACGCCACGCCCAGTTATCTAACCAAGCTCGAAATGGATTTAAAATCACACCAGCTTGACCTATTCCACCACGAGCAAAACGTTCTGCTCGCCAGATCTTATTTTTAGTAGTGATCACCGCATGTGCCATGTACATCTGCGGTGTTTTCCAACCTTTGTTATCTTCATCGCCTGTCGCCATGCGAAATAGCGTCCACTGTAACGCCATTTGTGTGCTATCATCAGCTTCAAGGTTAGTTGTGAAATACCACCACTCCGCACGGTAATCAGGGTGGGCACCAAAATCTTGTGGAAAAATGAGCTTCTCACCTTTTACAACAGGCTCAAAAACATAATCCGTTGATTGGGTTAACGATTCGACTGATTTACTTTTTGGCTTTGGTTGTTCACAGCCACTTAGCACTACTACCACAGCTAAAAACGTTACGACTCGTGTTAACCATGTATGTTTTCTTGTCATTAGAATGACTCCCTTAAAGACAAGATTGCAGAGCGACGCACTAAACGCCATACAGGCCATGCACCCGCCACTAATAAGGCTAACAGCGCAGTACCCAGTGTAGTAAAGTAATCTACTGGAAAATATTGCACTGGCATTGTCCAACCAAATGAATACTTCAAAACAACATCAATCAATAACTGCGCAAGGAACAAGCCAAGAGGCAATGCAATAAGCGCCGTCATAATACCAATCAGTAATAACTGACCACCGCCTAATAATGCTAATTCTCGTCCTGACATTCCCATACAGCGCAGTACAGAGAACTGACGTTGACGAGAGATCTCACCAGCTACCGTGGCAAAGAACAAACCACATACCGCAATAAACAGTGTTAAATGTCCTAAGGTTGAAGTAACCACGAAGGTACGATCAAAAACACCCATCGCTTCTTTCATTAAGGCAGCATTATTACGAATACGCTCAGGTTGCAGACGGAAACGTGCACCTAAATCGGCTAACAATTTATCAGGATTAGCATTCTTATTTAGATGGATAGCTAAACCCACTTGCCCTGAATGCGGCCAGAAACGTTGCCACTTAGATTGTGAGATCAACACCTGACCATAAGGATTACCGTAGTCATAATAGATCCCAACGATTTTCCACTTCTTATTCATTGGGGCAGGTAAATCGATCACATCCCCTACACTCCAATGGTTTTTAAGTGCCAGAGATTCACTAACCATTACCGAACGGCTGGAATGTAAAGTACGCCAATATTCATAAGCGGTTTCTTTCACCGATAGTGCACGTTTCTCACCGGCTGTTTCACCGATACTCATGACCTGAATCGTTCCCGTATCAGACGGCGTTTCTTTCTGCCAACTCCACCATACTTGTTCTACTTCAGGCTGATCTTGAAGCCATTTTGAAATACGTGGTGCCATGTTCATTGATGGACGAATATAAATATCTGCCGCTAATCGTTGTTCTAGCCAACTTTCAGTAGTATTTCTAAAACTACCAACCATGGTTTCCATACCGATGTTGGATGCCAATGCCAGCATAAATGCCATTGCTGCGACACCTCGGTAACTTAAACTAGCGGCTGCATCATTAAAGAACCAACGCAGTTGTGCAGAACGACAGACCTTGCCAAGCCCAAGAAATAGCTTCCACAGTAAGAACGGCATAAATAAGCCACATGCAATCAGAATAAATGCAATTAATGCAAACCCTGCTAATTGACCATGTGGTAATTGATATATACCAAAAGCGATTAAGATAAAGACGCCAGAAAACAACGCCTGCCATGCAAACTCACGACCACTAAAGCGGATCAATGATAAATGTGCTGATAAACGCGCAGGTTGGGTTTTCACTAAGCGGATCATTGGCCATGTACAAGCAAACATACAACCGAATACAGCTATTGCTAGACTTGCTAGTCCCCAAGACCAATGCCATTGAATATGTAGACTGACGTTAGCGCTATATAAATCATTCAATGATGCAGCAACACTTGGTAACAGTTGCTGAGCTAATAATAAGCCCAGCAAGTTACCACCAATTAAGCCCAACACAATCCACGAAGACAATTCAAATACTAAAGCTTTAGCAATTTGCCCACTGTTAACACCTAACTGACGCAATATCCCAACTAATGGCTGACGTTGAGCAAATGACAGCGACATGGCTTGATAGAAAATAAATAGACCTACCACAAACGACAACATACCCATGGCAAACAAGTTCAAATGGAATGCATTCGTTAGTGGTTCTAATTTCGCACTTTGCTTACGCTCTAACGTTAAGCCCGGTGGTAGGATGTGGATCAATTTACTTAGCTGGTCACGGCTCATTTCGCCACAAACAACCGCAGTAAAACCAGAGCTTGGATTCAATTCACGCAGCAAAGCAATATCGGCAATCATTCTCGGCTCGTTCATACGATCATCTTGAATGATTTCAATCGGCCCGATCTTTTTACCTGAATCTAAAGTGATCATACTGCCATCACTCAAACCAATATAATTAGCCAGTTGCTGACCAATCATGATTGGGTATGGTGGGCGCATTAATTCCAGTAACTTTACCTTACCATCATCAAGACGGTGTGAATCACTGATCCCCATCAACGCTACAGGATCGATACCTAATAACTGGAAATCACGTTGTTGATCAGTAACGATGCGGTATTCTTCCAATGGTGAACACGCTTTTAAACCAGCGCGACGCATTTGAATATAGAAGCCCTGTGGGACTTTCATCCCAACTTGTGCATGACGGATCCGATAAGGAAATGGATTAGAAAAGAGTTGTTCACCTTCACGGTAGCTTTCTTTCGCTTGTTGGTTAACAGCCATCACCCCAACCAACAAAGCAATGCCAAGTGTTAAACCTAGCCAGACGAGAATAATTTGAAACGGGTGACGTCGATAATGCCCCCACAGCGCATTAACTACGGGGCGTAACATGTAACTGTCCCCCTTGCAGACGCACCTGCCCCTGCATATGTGAAGCCACTTTATTACTGTGCGTCACCACTAATAATGTACAGTGTAATTTTTTCGTCAGTGAAATAAGTAAACGGATCACCGCTTCAGCGTTACGTTCATCAAGGCTACCGGTTGGCTCATCGGCTAACAGAATTTTAGGTTCCATATAAATAGCGCGAGCAATCGCAGCACGTTGTTGCTGTCCACCGGAGATTTCTTCAGGATAACGATCAAGTAGAGACATTAAATTCAGCGCCGAGATCAACTGACGCCACAATTTATCATCCGCAGGGAGCCCCTTTAATTGACGACAGAAACGAATATTATCAGCCACTGTCAAGGTTGGTAGTAAATTGTATTGTTGGAAGACTAAACCAATATTATCACGGCGAAACGCAGTACGTTCACGCTCAGAAATCGAATGGATAGGTGTATTTCCTAGCCAAATCTCTCCCTCTTCTGGAATATCTAATCCCGCAATCAGGTTTAAAAGTGTACTTTTTCCAGAGCCACTTTCTCCCATTAACGCAATTTGATCCCCAGGTTCGAGCTCTAAATTCGTCCCTTGCAGCACGGAATGAAACTCGGCACCATCACGGTATCCTTTACAGAGTTCCGCCAGTCGTAACATCTATATCACCAACACTTGAGTTTCTATTAATTACTCAAAAAAAGCAGTAATTAATCAAAATAACTTTAATAAATACTTCATGTATTTACCGAGGCAAAATTTACCTTAAATAGCCCTGTCAATAAAGCAATTTAGGTTTTGAGAACGACTATTTATAAATTTTTGTCTACTCATATCGAATTAACATCAATACCGTATTTGCCTTCATATTAGAGCGTAGAGTAATACGCTGATAAATAATATCTATGATGACCATCAATTCTACTTATCTTAAGCCACTAAATTATTAATCCATCGACGTGAATAAACCCGACAAGATGAAGCAAACCACTTCACAAGTTCTTCTAAGCCAAGTAATGCATATACCCACTCAATCGGCCAATGGAGTACCAGTGCACAGAAAGCGGTTACCGGAATACCTATCACCCACTGAGCAATAATATCTTGGTAAAAACAGAATTTAATATCGCCACCAGCCCGTAATACCCCAACTATCATCACCATAGGAATACTTTTCAATACCAGCACAATGGCGAAAATATCAAAGAAATGATCGGTTAAATGACGTACATCGGGTGTTAATCCTGAAAATAAGGTTAATAGCGGCTGCTTTATGCCAAACATCAAAAGCACGGTTGCTAATGCACACACCAAATTGACTAATGAAAAAGCCCACGCTTTTAAATAAGCTTCTTCATTTTTATTAGCACCGAGTAAATTTCCAATAAACACCGCTGATGCATTAGAAATACCGATCAACATCGCCAACGATAATGATTCAATTGGGGTGATCACCGACATTGCCGCCAGACCATCAACGCCTAATTGACCAATAATCGCGTGATAAACAAAAATACCACCAGCCCAGGCTAAATGATTAAATGTAATAGGCAGCGATAATTTCAGAAAACGAGAAATATCTTTTTTATTGCAAACAGTCTTAATTGTCGAAAAGTCGAAGGCTAATAAATGGTTACGACCGTATAAATAAGCAGCCAGCAACACAAGTTCGATTGCCCCACTTAATAACGTTGCCCATGCCGCCCCTTTGATCCCCATAGCCGGTAATCCAAACTGACCAAAGATCAAAACCCAATTAAGGAACATATTGGCTGCGATACCAATCGCACTGAATAACGTGCTGATACCCGGTTGATGCATTGAACGCAAACCAACCGCCATACTTATACCAAATGCAGCCCCTAATAGGTTAAATGCAGTAATACGTAAATAATCAGAGCCAAGCGCAATAACCTCTGGTGATTGAGTGGCAAGCCCCATAATGCTTTCAGGTATAAATAAGAACAAAGCCGCAGCCACAGAAGCAAAGCCACCACTGATCATTACCGTTAATGCTGTTGCTTCACGCACCCCTTGCTTGTTATTTGCTCCCCAATACTGAGCCGTTAGCATCGCACCGCCCGTCGAAACTCCAAACAACATAATAATGGCGACAAAAAACGCTTTACCGGCAATGCCTGCAGCAGCCACTTCAACATTACCCAGCTGCCCTAACATCAAGATATCAACAAGGCTTCGGCTCGAAAACAGCATTGACTGCAATGCAATAGGCAGTGCTATCCAAAAGAGCGAGCGAAAAAAACCACGATTAAATTGTTGTAGTACAAGAGTCGGCATTATCATTATCCCTAATGAAGACAAGCGAAAGGCTAAAGGCTTTTCTATTAAATTTACAAATACATAACCTTCACAATGATGCATTGTGAGTAAGAACAACTAGAATGGACACGCAGGTGGCGCGTAAAGCAAGCGAACAATCTCAGGCGTGAACGGCTATGCTAATCTTATAAATTTTTCGATGCCATTCATATTTT
>NZ_SSMG01000381.1 GCF_009873615.1 Photobacterium lucens | reverse complement strand
TTTATATACTAATATGTTAGATAAACGTATGGTTTACACTTGTGGCTACTGGAAAAACGCATCAAACCTCAATGAAGCACAAGAAAATAAATTAGACCTAATTTGCCGTAAATTAGATTTACAACCGGGTATGCGCTTATTGGATATTGGTTGCGGCTGGTCGAGCTTTATGAATTATGCTGCTGAAAAGTATGGCGTTACTTGTGATGGTTTAACGTTATCTAAAGAGCAAATGAAATTAGGTCAGCAATTGGCAGATGAAAAAGACTTACCTGTCACGATTATTCTTCAAGACTACCGTGAATACCAACCAAAAGAACAATACGACCGTGTTGTTTCCATCGGTATGATTGAACATGTTGGGCCTGACAATTATGACGAATTCTTCCAATGTGCAGATCGATTTTTAAAAGATGACGGTATTTTTGTACTGCACACCATTGGTAATCCTATATCTGTAAACCAAACAGACCCTTGGATTAATAAATATATTTTCCCGAACGGTGTTGTTCCTTCTATCGCGCAATTAAGTCAGGCTATTGAAGGAAAAATGAACATTGAAGATATTCATAACTTTGGTCCTGATTATGATCTCACTCTAATGGCATGGTGTGAAAACTTCGAGAAAAATTGGTACAAAATTTCAGACCAATACAACGAACGTTTTCACCGTATGTGGCGCTATTATCTATTAAGTTGTGCCGGTGCTTTCCGCGCTCGTGATTTAAACCTGATTCAATTATCACTGACTAAAAATGGTCGTGAACTGCCATTAACTGTTCGTGCTGCATAAAGTATTCATT
>NZ_SSMG01000380.1 GCF_009873615.1 Photobacterium lucens | reverse complement strand
GCTTTATATTGGGTTTCATTTTATTGTTTAGTTTAGGAACCTTTCTTTTATCATTAATTAAGTGGGTAATCGCCATTATTGGATGTTTATACATCATTTTAGGGCCTGAATAACGCATAATTGTTTGCGATTTAACCTTTTGCTCAGGTTTGTAGCAATGAATGGGGCATTGGCGGCAAGTTGGTTTTTCTACCCCATAAGGGCAACGGTCTAGCCTTTGTTTTACGTAGTATTGGAAGGAATAACAGCTTTCACATAAACCATCATTTTTTGTCTTATGGTGGTGATGGTTTGAGCAATAAATATTAATCATTGCTGAAATGGTTAAAAATTCACGATTGAGTTTACCAAACAGTTCAAAGTCAGTGTTTAATGTCATTTTTACTCACCTAAAATTGATTCACCCTCTGTCCGTATAATATTTAAA
>NZ_SSMG01000379.1 GCF_009873615.1 Photobacterium lucens | reverse complement strand
TTAACTTTTGATTATTGACAAAAGGAATAGTTATTTATGGAATAAATGCCTTAAAAGACGTCAAAATACTGGTGTTTATTCTTTGTATACAAGTTGGTTTTTTGGCGTATTTTAAAATATTGTTTCCACTTTTCCTTGGGCGAAAACTCTGCCAGAGATCACTTTATGCGAGTTTTTGTTTTGAATTTTTATTTGCTCGTTCAGTTTTCCATGCTCTAAAGCGATACCTTTAGTTGTGGCTTGGAATTCTCCTTTTTTTGCCACAATGAGTACTTCATCTCCCTTATTTATCAAAAAGGGTTTCTTTAATAAGTTTTCAGTGATCAGTTGTCCTTGGCGAACTCTTCTTGTTGTATATGAGCCGATAGTTTGATCTGTTGATGTTATGATGGCTTTCGGTCTTTTTAGTCGTATTGATTGGTGACTGAGCATGTCACTCGTAATCATTTCATTTCGATTTATCTGTGTTTTGGCAACAATTACGGGGAGAGTGAGCTCAACATAAATGGTTGCATTGAACTGCCAGTTCATAGGCGTGCTTTCACACTTAACTTGTCGTTTTAAGCGTCCAATAGGTTGGGCTTGGTTATCTTGGCTCGAAAAGCGTAATGGTGTTGGGCAAGAAGGTAGCGATGAAGCTGCTGTTGGCAGTTTTACCTTAATTTGGCTGGTAACGTTCGACCATTGGTGTCGCTCGCTATAGTTGTCGATTTCTTGCTTTACGGCTTTTTTTAATTGTTGTTCTAACAATTTGGTATCAAGTTTATGCTCTTGTGAGGCGACTTTCTGTGATGCTGAATTCGCCCAGCCTAATGTGGGTAGCAGCAATAACATCATCAATGAAATTACATGTAATATCTGCACAGCTTTTCCTTTCCGTTTGACTTCCTTTAGAGGAAGTTTTCTTTCCGTAATGCTCATAACTTTATGAATAATAATACTTATTATTATGGCATGTATTTTGGATTATCTCTCTTTATTGCAATAGCTATTGTGCTTGCTAAGGAGAGGTAGATGGCAATAAGTTTTGATAGTGCATTGGGGATTCATCCACAAACGCTAGATTTTCGAGTGCAAAGAGCCAAGGTGCTTGCCAGTAATTTAGCAAATGTTGATACCCCTGGGTATCTTGCCAAAGATATTCGTTTTGATGCCATCGCAAATCAGATGGATTTGGGAAAAGTACAAAAGGCCACTTCTCAGCTGGTGGTGTCTGATGGTTATAGCGTGCCATATCAAAATTCCAAGGATGGTAACACGGTCGAACTGAGTGTCGAGCAAGCAAAATTTACCAAGAACAATATGGATTTTCAGAGCAGTTTAACTTTCATTAATATGAAATTCAGAGGCTTGGCTGAAGTAATCAAGGGGCGTTAATCATGGCTTTTACTGATATTTATGCCATTGCTGGCTCTGCAATGAATGCACAAACCATACGTTTAAATACTGTCGCAAGTAACTTAGCGAATGCTGATGCGGTAGCGGCAAATCCTGATGATGCCTATCAAGCGTTGAAGCCTGTTTTTGCGACTGTTTATGGCAAAACACAGTTAACTGGCGATCAAGCTAATTATCCCAGTGCAGAAGTAAGGATCATGGATGTTGTTCAACACGCAGGTGAGGCAGAAAAGCGTTTTGAACCGAGCAATCCACTCGCCAATGAAGAGGGGTATGTTTATTACCCTGATATAGATGTAGTCGCTGAAATGGCAGACATGATGTCAGCTACCCGAAGCTTTGAAACTAACGTTGAAGTGCTTAGTAACGTAAAAAGTATGCAGCAAGGGTTGCTACGTTTAGGGGAGGGTAATTAATGACCATTGCCCAATTTAACGCACTGAGTACAGATGTGCCTGCGATTGAGTCGACCAATATGGCTGTAGCGGGTAACCCAAATAATGCTAACGATGCTAACTCATTAAAAAATGAATTTATCAATTTGATGGTGGCACAGATCCAAAATCAAGATCCTCTCAATCCACTTGATGGGACCGAATATGTTGGTCAGCTAGCTCAATTTTCTCAGGTTGAAAGTACTGAAAATATGGCGAAGTTGATGCAAAACAACATGGTTTTACTGGATAACATGCAAGTTCTGTCAACGGCTGGGTTAGTAGGGCAAACCGTTTATGTTGAAGGTAATGAGGTTGAATTAACGGATGCTAAGCAGCAAGGGCGAATTGAATTAGAACATGCATCGAGTACCGTCTCAATTGTTTTAACTGATCAACTTGGTAACAAGAAAATCATGCCGTTAGGACCTAAAAATAAAGGTGAAGTGGAATTTACGATTGATCCTAACGCGTTGGGTTTAGCTAAAGGGCAATATCAAATCAACGTTGAGGTGGCGAAAGATATACCACAACCCAGTGTTTTGCTGGCAGGGGAAGTATCACAGGTTCGCGTGCCCTCTAATGGCGGTGCCGCGTTGGTCAATGTTGAAGGTATTGGTCGAGTACCGTTTTATCAAATTAGCCAGTTTGGCGAGTAAATCTATTTAAGCTTTCGTTTTGGTTTTCATCGTTAGCGAAAGCAATAGAGGAATGAAGAAAAGAGGATGTTATGAGTTTTGATATTGCATTAAGTGGATTAGACGCAACCAATGTTCAGTTAAATACGATTAGTAATAATATTGCCAATGTTTCTACCTCAGGTTTTAAAGAGTCACGTACTGAATTTTCAGCTGTGTATAATGGTATGCAAGCTGGAGGGGTAGAAGTTGCTGCTATTTCGCAGAATTTTGATAAAACAGGTTCAATTACAGGGACAGGTCGACCGTTAGATCTGGCGATTTCGGGCAGTGGCTTTTTTGTTACTAAAGATCATACTGGGCAAACCTTATATACCCGTTCAGGTGTGTTTGGCTCTGATAAAGATAACAACATTGTTAGTAATAATGGTGCCAAACTTCAAGGTTATACCGTTGATGCGAATAACAATTTACAAGCAGGCGCGGTAGGGAATTTAAAAATCACCACCGCTTCACTACCAGCAAAAGCGACAGATGAGCTAGCTTTTGTGGCTAACTTAGATGCCCGGTCGAGTGTTATTGATCCTGCTATTAATTCTTTCGATCCTAATTCAACGGATAGCTTTAATTCTTCTTATACCTCAAAAGTGTATGACTCTTTAGGTAACCCTCATACCGTCACACAGTATTTCACTAAAACTAATGCTAATGAGTGGCAAGTGAATGTGGTCGTTAATGGCGCGGCTACACCGTCGCAAACCCAAAATGTTGTTTTTAATACCGACGGTACACTGCAATCACCAACGGCTCCTTTTGCTGTAAATTTCAACCCAGCAGGTGCGGATGCGGCGAATATCAATATTGATATAGCTGGGACGACTCAGTTTGGTGCGGATTTTGGCGTGAGCACTAATGCGCCAAATGGCTATACCTCAGGTGAGCTCGCTGGTGTGCGTGTTGAAGATAACGGGATGGTGTTTGCCACTTACACTAATGGTCAATCTCAGTTACAAGGTCAGGTGATGTTGGCTGATTTTGCTAATCCTCAAGGCTTGGTAAAAACCAATGGCACTTCATGGATCCAAAGTTTCAGCTCAGGGGCTCCTGTTAATGGCGCGCCGGGTACGGGTACCTTAGGTGGATTAGTTGCAGGCGCATTAGAAGGCTCGAATGTCGATCTTACTAGCGAATTAGTTAGCCTAATGACAGCTCAGCGTAACTATCAAGCCAATGCCAAAACTATTTCGACGTCAGATAAATTAACGCAATCACTCTTTAACGCGGTGTAGTGAGAGGCTGTTATGGATAGTTTTTTATATACCGCAACCAGTGGCGCAAGCCGTGTAATGAAAGCGCAACATGTACGTTCAAATAACTTATCAAATGCAGATACCGCTGGCTTTCGTGCGGATATGGAGCGGGTACAAAGTATTCCTCTGCAAGGTGCCGGTTTTGATGGTCGCACCATGGTTGTGACTAACTCAGCAGCGACACGTTTTGATGCTGGTGATGTGATCAAAACAGGGCGAGCATTAGATATTGCGATTAACGGTGATGGCTTTTTTACCGTGCAAACCATAGCTGGCAATGAAGCCTATACCCGAGCAGGTAATATTCGAGTCGATGAAGAGGGCATGATGCGCGTTAACGGTTTTCCTTTGATGTCAGAAGGGGAAGCCGTAGTGCTCCCAGAGCATCAAGATGTGGAAATTAGCGATAAAGGTGTAGTGACTGTCGTGCCGCCTGGCGGTGGTGCCAAGCTGGAAGTTGGACAATTGAAGTTAGTCGATCCTGAGTTTACTCAACTACAAAAACACAGTGATGGTCTATTTCATCCCATAAACGATCAAGTGTTTGCGCAAGATCCTACTGTGGCTATAACGGCCGGACATTTAGATGGCAGTAATGTTTCTGCGATTAATGAGCTTGTTAGCGTGATGTCGCTGACTCGCAATTTTGAAATGCAAGTGCGGATGATGAAAACCGCAGAAACGTTAGCACAAGCAGGTACACGGTTAATGAATCCTCGCTAATGGCGTTGGTACTGATTAGTTACAAGGAGAGTCGTCATGCATTCAGCACTTTGGGTTAGTAAAACAGGAATGGCAGCACAAGATACCAAAATGACTGCGATTTCTAACAATTTAGCTAATGTGAATACAGTAGGTTTCAAACGTGATCGGGTTGTTTTTGAAGATCTGTTTTATAGCATTCAACGTCAACCAGGCGCGCAAGTTGATCAGTTAAATCAACTTCCTAGCGGTGTGCAACTTGGCAGTGGTGTTCGAGTTGTTGGGACACAAAAAGTGTTTACGCAAGGTAATTCACAAAATACCCAACAGCAACTGGATCTAGCTGTTATGGGATCGGGTTTTTTCCAAATTGAAAACTCTGATGGTCAAGTTATGTATAGCCGTAATGGGCAGTTCCACGTTAATTCAGAAGGCTTAATGGTGAACGGACAAGGGTTACCATTACAGCCTCAAATCCAAATTCCAGAAGAAGCCAATAGTATCTCTATCGGTGTCGACGGCATTGTTACAGCCACTTTAGCAGGGGATCCTGAGCCGCAAGAATTAGGTCAAATCACCTTAGCTAAGTTTATTAACCCTGCGGGTTTAGAAGCCATTGGTGGCAACCTTTATAAAGAAACACAAGCCAGTGGACAGGCACAAGAGATCATCGCAGGCACTGATGGCGCAGGCAGTTTGAAACAAGGGGCATTAGAAGGCTCAAACGTACAGGTGGTGGAAGAAATGGTCGATATGATCACCACCCAACGGGCTTATGAAATGAATGCCAAAGTCGTCTCTGCTGCTGATGATATGCTGAAATTTGTCGCTCAAGCCGTGTAAGGAGTGAGGATGAATCCGCTTTTACTATTGCTATGTATTCTTTTTCTAATATCAGGTTGTGCGGTACGTGAAGAGTTTATTCCACCTGAACCTAATGATGCTGCTTTTGCGCCGCCCGATCTTGATTACAGCTTACCTGAAGCCAAGCATGGCAGCTTGTATCGTCATAATTACTCGATGACCTTGTTTCAAGATCGTCGTGCCTACCGTGTTGGTGATGTGCTGACTGTATTACTTAATGAGCAAACTCAATCGAGTAAAAAAGCCAATACCAAATTTGGTAAATCATCATCTATTGATTTTGCAGTGCCAACATTAGGTAACAAAGCTTTTGATGATTTATCTGCTAGTGTCAGCGGCGATCGTGGTTTTGATGGTGCAGCTGCCAGTACTCAAGGTAATAAACTGCAAGGGGCAATTACTGTTACTGTTCATAAGGTATTACCTAATGGCGTGCTAATGATCCGCGGTGAAAAGTGGATTCGACTAAACCAAGGGGATGAATACATACGCTTAACGGGCGTGGTTCGGGTTGATGATGTGAATCGTCATAATCAAGTTTCATCACAGCGAATTGGCGACGCAAGGATCACCTATTCAGGACGAGGGGCACTGGCTGATAGCAATGCTGCAGGCTGGTTAACACAATTTTTCACTAGCCCATGGATGCCATTCTAATGAAAAAAATTGTTTATTTAATCCTGTCTTTTTTGTGTGTGACGTTTGGTTGGATGCCGCTTAACGTTAGTGCGAAAACAGCAGTACCTATGATGGATTTAGTGGATGTGCAAGGCATACGCTCAAATCAGCTGGTGGGTTATGGCTTAGTGGTTGGTCTCGATGGTTCTGGTGATCGTAATCAAGTGAAATTTACTAGCCAGTCAATTACCAATATGTTGCGTCAATTTGGGGTACAAATTGGCGATAGGATCGATCCAAAGCTTAAAAATGTCGCTTCAGTGAGTGTTACTGCTACCGTTGAAGCGATGGCAGGACCCGGTCAAGAGCTCAATGTTGTGGTTTCATCTATTGGTGATGCAAAAAGCCTACGTGGCGGTACTTTATTACTGACGCCACTTAGAGGTATTGATGGTGAGGTTTATGCTGTTGCACAGGGAAATGTGGTTGTCGGAGGGGTAAAAGCAGAAGGACAAAGTGGTTCAAAAATCACCGTCAATACTCCAACGACAGGGCGTATTCCTAACGGTGCTACGTTAGAGCGAGAAATACCGACAGACTTTAATAACAACAGCATAGTAACCCTGAATTTACGCCAACCAAGTTTTACTACCGCAAAGAATATTGCTCGTGCAATCAATACTACGTTTGGGCCTAAGGTCGCGACAGCGGTAAGTAAAGGGCGAGTGGAAATGCGTGCGCCGCAAGACTTACAACAACGGGTGACGTTTATGTCGATGTTGGAAGATTTAAAAGTAATGACGGGGCGAAAAGCGGCACGAGTCGTATTTAATGCACGAACAGGAACTGTGGTGGTTGGCAAAAATGTTCGTGTGAGTGAAGCGGCGGTGAGCCACGGCAACCTTACTGTGACGATTTCAGAAAGCCAACAAATCAGCCAGCCTAATGCCTTTAGTCAAGGCACTACAGAGCGTGTCAACAACTCCACTGTTGATATCAACCAAGATGAGGCGCAAATGTACATTTGGCCTGAAGGAACTGAGCTTAATACTATCGTTAATGCCGTGAACAGCTTAGGTGCGTCACCTGATGATTTAATGTCTATTTTACAGGCATTACATGAAGCGGGCGCATTGAATGCAGAGCTGGTAGTGATTTAGGAGGCTTTAATGAATAGCGAAACCAATATCACGACGCTCGGCAAGAATAATGTGCTGTATCACGACAATAATGGCTTGCAGCAAATTAAGCATTCGATCTCCGATCAACAAGGGCTAGAGGTGGTTGCAGGGCAATTTGAAGCGATGTTTTTGCAAATGGTGTTACGTCAAATGCGCAGCAGCAGTGATGTGTTAGCGGATGAAGACAATCCGTTTTCGAGTAAACAGCAGAGCGTGTATCGAGATTTTTACGATGGCCAGTTAGCAATTGAAATGGCAAAACAGCAACAAACAGGGATCAGTGAAATGCTAGTGAAGCAGTTAAGCTCTGAACGCCCATTTAATAATGCTGATAATCCTGTCGCCTTAACTCATCAAGCGCGATCATCACATGAAAAACAGCCAGTGATTAAGCATGACACGGCTCATTCTATTGCTATGAGTAATAGCGCTGCTTTTCAACAATCACTGCAATATTACAAGGAGCGTTAACGGCTATGAATATGATCAATATTGGCTTAAGTGGTTTAAATGCCAATAAAACCGCCCTTGATGTCACTGCCCATAATGTTGCTAATGTCAACACCGTCGGTTATAGCCGACAACAAGCGATGATGAGTGCGTTAGCGGGACGTGAACTTTTCAGCGCTGGCAGTGGGGTTGAAGTTGATAGCATTCGTCGTGTATCGGATCAATTCATTGTAAAACAAATGTGGGCGGCAACCAGTCAACAAGCAGCAAGCAATGCGAATTTAGCGAATATGACGATGCTCGAAAGCCTATTAGGTGGCGAGGGTTTTAATATTAGTGCTGGCTTAGACTCGTTATTTTCAGCATTAAATGACGCGACGCTTAAACCGGAATCTACCCCTAATCGCCAGCAAATTATTAATGAAGCTAAAGCGTTATCTCGTCGTTTTAATACCTTGTCTGAATCTTTACATGGTCAAGGTAACCGTATCAGTGATAAGGCGACGGCATCTATTGAGCATGCTAACAGCTTAATGAACAACATTGCTGATATAAACCATCGCGTTGTTGAGACACAAGCGACCGGTGGTAATCCTTCTCAGCTTATTGATGAGCGAGACGTATTAATCAAACAGCTTTCTGAAGTGGTAGAGATCAGTTCAACGCAACAACCTAATGGTAGTTTGCAAGTCACGTTAGCATCAGGGCAACCATTGATATTAGGCAGTGATGCTGCACAACTTAAAGCGACACCAATAGTGAATGAACCTTTTATTCAGAATATTGAAATCGACTTTGCCGGGCAAATTTTTGTGGTCACTGGTGAGCTTGGTGGTCAACTTGGTGCTTACGATGATTACCTTAAAAACACCTTAAAACCCACTCAGCAAGCGCTTAATGAAATGGCAGAAAATTTAGCTTCAGAATTTAATCAAGTACTGGCTGGTGGTTTTGATTTAAATGGTGATCCTGGGCAAGCATTGTTTTCATTTGATCCTAATTTACCAGCGTCCAGCCTTGATATTACAGCGATCACACCAGCAGAGCTTGCACTGTCGTCAGATGGGACGCCGGGCAACAGTGATACTCTGCAAGCCTTGATTAATTTGTCGACAAAACCAATGGCGATCACTGGGTTAGGTAATGTCAGCTTGAATGATGCATTTGCTTCTATGGTGGGTAAAACGGCTATTGAAACACGACAAGCTGCAGTTGATCAAAAAGCGGCGGAAACCTTGTTTAGCCAAGCCAACGCAGCACGAGATAATTTAAGTGCGGTTAACAGTGATGAAGAAGCGGCAAACCTGATGACATTTACCAATGCTTATCAAGCCAATATGAAAGTGATCAGCACAGCTAATGAGTTGTTCGATTCAGTATTACGATTACTGTAAGGGATGAATGATGAGAGTCAGTGATACGCAATTTAGTCAGCTAATGTTAACTAGCCTATCAAAAAATAACCAAGGCTTAGGTGAAGTGTTAGCGCAGATGTCGACAGGTCAGCGATTACTAAAATTGTCTGACAACCCAATTGATTCCATCAACTTATTGAATCTCGAACGTGAAAATAGCGCGATAAATCAGTATCAAGACAATATCAACAATGTGAAAACAGCGCTATCGTCGCAAGAAGTTCATTTAATGGCTGCAAGTGATACGTTAAAGGATATGCGAGATACGTTATTGTTAGCGTCAAATGGTGCCATATCAGATGCTGATAGAGAAAGTTATGCCAATAAATTAGTCAGTTTACGTGATGCATTAATATCTTCTTTTAACGTTCAAGATGAAGAAGGTAATTATCACTTTTCTGGCACGCAAAGTGATGTTCCTGCGATCACACCGCAGCCTGCTGGTGGTTATATTTTTGAAGGCAACAGTGATAAACGTGTGGTGACGGTAGCAAAGGGCGTGACGATGGAAGCCAATTTTGCTTCACAAGAAATGCTCGATCTTGGTGGTAATAATATTTTAAATCAGATTGACGCAGCGATAACCGAGTTACAAGCCCCAACAGCAAATCTCAATAACACCTTACAAGCAACGTTAAACACTCTAGATATAACACATGATAACGTTTTAGCTGCAGTAACCGATATCGGTGGGCGTCATAATAATTTAGATTTAATGGAAACCAGCCATGGTGATAATAAGCTATTTGTTGAAGCGGTAACCAATGATCTAGAAGCGTTGGATTATGGTGAAGCGTCGGTACGTTTAAATAATTATATGGCGGCATTACAAGCAACACAGGCGAGCTACATGAAAATTAACGATTTATCATTGTTTAATCGTTTGTAAGGTAGTGCAGTATTATGGTGACCAGTACAGCGGAAGTTAGAACCCAGAATATTCATTTTACCAACGCCAACAAGCAGTCGGTGGTAACGCCTGCTGTGGCAGGTAAGGTTGATGCTAAAAATGCCTCGACTTCGCCGTTAAAGCAATTGAGTTATCAACCCGATGGATATTCAGTTTCTAAAACACTACTTGCGAAAGGGCAGCAACAAGCAACATCAGTACAAATTGCACAACAGGCGTTAGGTGCGGTAGGGCGAGAATTACAAGCAATAAAAAAGGTATTAAGTGCAGAGCTGATTGCCCATCGTGCTATTGACCCATCTTCTCAAACCAATGCTAATCGCCATTTGGATTCGATTAAAAACATACTTAATCAAGCCAAAAGTGATGGTCTACGTGTCATTGATGCCGAGCTAAAGGTGAATATTGATAGGCCAATAACACGGACATTTTCAGTACCCGGTTTGAATGTCCTGCGTCAGCGAGAGCACAGTGAGCTGATTAAATTAAGCTTTCAACAGTTAGGAACGGTTGTTGTGAATATGGATGCGAAACTAAGTGATAAAGCGTTAGTATCGCAGATAGATCGCCATGTGATCCCTTTTGGTCTTCGCGCATCAGTGCAAGATAATGGTGATATTACATTTCGTGCCAATGAACATGATTACCAAAGTCTTGAAGGTAAAGTACAGGTTGTTGGTCAGGGGCATAGATACCCAGCGGGACAGGCAAATACGTTAACGATTAAGCCTGAACCGGAAGGGATTGAAGATGGGCAGCTTAGCTTAAATAACCGCGAGCAAATCCGCGATACATTAGTAAAAGTGAATCAGCATTTACGGCAAGTGCAACAAAGTCTCGATGATATAAAAGCTTACCAAACGACATTGGCTAAACAAATGGCAGCAGCAAAAGCTAACACTGCTGTGAGTGATATCAAGCAAGTGGAAGATAAGCTTAGCCAGTTGTCAGGTACGGGTAATCAACAGTTTAGCGCAACTTATCGAACCTTAGCGGCACAAGCGAACGTTCACCGTCATACTGTTGTTGCTTTACTAAAATAATAGTCGCCTTTTCTATTGCTGATTTTCATCGGCACAGCATTCATCTTGTAAATATGCGATCACTGAATCTAATTTCTGGTATTCCGCCACGCAAAACAAGGTTCGTCCTTCTCTACGCTGTGAAATCAATCCTGCGGATGCTAGTCCTGAAATATGGTGAGAGAGAGTAGAGCCGGGAATCGCCAGTTTTTCTTGTAAACCACCCACAGCAATACCTTGATGACCTGCTCTTATCACCGATTTGTAAATCATTAATCGTGTCGGATGACCTAATTCTTTCAATGCTTTAGCGATAATTTCTGTATTCATCTTACGTCTCGTACTGAATTTATATTTCGATAATACTAGAAATATCTTGATCGTTCCAATCGGTTAATCTATATTTCGATTATTCTAGAAATATAGATTAAAGGTTTTGTGATGTTAAAAGATACTTTAGAGATGTTTCTCTTTTTAGCTACTGAGCTAACACTACTGTTTTTATTGATTAGCTTTTTAGTGGGAGTGTTGCAAAGCTATATTCCACCGAAAAAGATCCAGCAGATACTGAGTGGCAAACAAGGGAGAGGTTATATCGTGGCTGGCCTGTTAGGCGCGATTACGCCTTTTTGTTCTTGCTCTACTATTCCATTTTTAAAAGGATTGCTCAGAGCAAAAGCAGGCTTTGGCACCATGATGGTGTTTTTGTTTGCAAGCCCGTTACTTAATCCAATCATTATCGGTTTATTTATTGCTACTTTTGGCATTAAAGTCGCGGTGTTTTATTTTGTAATGGCGATGGGCGTTTCTGTCATTGCGGGTGTGGTGTTAGAAAAGCTTAATTTTGAGCGTTTTGTAAAGCCAGAAGCCTATATTGAGCCTGAACCATCATGTTGTGCGAAGAGTTGTAGCGGTACTAAGGTTGAAACCAATAAATGGAAAAAAATCTGGGATACCACTTGGAAAGACTTTAAAAAAGTTCTGCCGTATTTAATTGGCGGTATTGCGATTGGCTCTGTGATTTACGGTTTTATGCCAACGGAATTTGTTGCCAAAGTAGCCAATGAAAATAACCCATTTGCGATTCCGGTAGCGGCTATTATTGGTATCCCGCTATACATTCGTGCTGAAGCGGTGATCCCATTAAGTGCGGCATTAGCTGCAAAAGGAATGGGACTAGGTGCGGTAATGGCATTAATCATTGGTAGTGCAGGAGCAAGTTTAACTGAAGTTATCTTGCTGAAATCAATATTTAAAACGCCAATGATCATTGCTTTTGTTACTGTTGTTTTAACCATGGCGATGAGTGCAGGTTATATATATGGTTGGATATTTTAATGTTCACCATGGAATTTCAGTACCATCGTAGCTAAAGAACTTACCATTATCTTCTAAGCTCAGTCGTTGCAGTAAGTGAATTAATGCTGCAGCGACTTGTTCTGGCGGTTGTAAATTACCTTCAGGTACATTTCGCTGAAAAGGCTTTGATAAGTGGGTATCAGTTGTTCCGGGATGAAACGCTATAACACAGGTATTAAAGGCTTTATTTTTCCATTCAATGCTAATGGTTTTCAAAGCCATATTTAATGCCGCTTTTGAACTTCGGTAACTTATCCACCCACCTAAATGATTGTCTTCAATACTGCCAATTTTTGCCGAAACAGTCACAAAGTAATTCAATGTTTTTGATTTTAATTTAGGAGATAAGTACTTAGCGAGGAGCAGAGTAGGCAATACGTTCGTTGCGATATTTTGATTGAAAAAATCACTATCAAATTGAGTAATGGTTTTTTCTGGCATCTTATCGCCACTGTGTAAAATGCCAACCGTATTGATCACTATATCAAGCTGGTCAAATGTTTCTAATAACTTAGCCACATCAGAATCTTTGCTGACATCAGCACGATGCCAAGTGAGCTGAGGGTGTTCAATAGTTGGTTGGTTGCTGCGGTATGTCGCATGGATATGATTAACCGCGCCTTGGCCTAGATATGCGTTTATTAAAGCTGAACCAATGCCACCTGTGCCCCCTAAGATTAAAATGTGCATAGATTAATTCCCTCTACATTTAAGTTGTATCACATAAACTGACACTTATATGTAAATGTATTAGCTGTAATTGATTCGTGTGCTGAATGGTAATTATAGTTTTTATGCTATGATTTAGGGCACTTTATTGTCGGTATAATCTTTGTGTTTTTTATATGGGGAGTGAACGTTACATTGCGATATTTGAAAGTGTATAAGTCACTTACATTTGTGAATTTTTATATTTTATATTGCTTTTAAGTGTATGATTTATTGGTTTTTATTTTTTTTATCGTGCCTTTTAAGTGAAAGTGTGATTATTTAGAAAATGTAACTATTAAATTATTGTTATTACGTATAAATTTGCACACAGATTGTTCGTTATTCAACTCTTTTACCTTGTGGGTATTTGGGTTTATTTTAGTTAAAAGGGTTAAATATTAATTAGAGCTGTACAAGTTATTATTTCCATATGGTATGCTATAAAACCATAAATCGGTCTTGCTATATGAGTTAAAAACAAGCAATGAGTAAAGAAACCTTGATCATTCTCGGTGACTATTTATGGGATATTGAAGAACAATCACTTAGTTACATCTCTACTGATCAAAGTATTACATCTGAAGTTAAAAGATTAACAAATAAGCAACAATTATTGCTTTGCCAATTATATGATGCTTATCCACATTGCTTGACAAAAGAACAGCTCATAACGGCAATTTGGAATAGTAATATATCACCAGAGAGTTTGCCTCAGCTTATTAATCGAACACGTAAAACGCTTAATGATAAAGATAAAGATATTATAAAATATCGTTCAAACGTGGGATATTCTTTAACCATTAAGCAGGCTGATTACTTTCAAATGAAAGAAAGACAAGTAGTGGCGGATAGCTTTTTTGCATCTTTATTTAAGCGTTTTTGTCTTTTAGGGGTAGCAGTTTTGACTGGTTTTAATATTTATAACTTTTACGATGCTTATACAGATAAAGAAGAATATATAAATTTAAGATTTTATAAACCTTATCCAAGAATTGAAAAAACAGATGAACCTGATGAGCTTATGTTAAAAGTTGGAAGCAATGAATGTATCTATGAAAGAGAAAATAAAACACTTATTTGCCAGTAGGTTTGCGCTGACAATTGTGTTCTTTGTCTTTTTAAATACTATTATCATAGTTTTGACTTACCATCAGACATCAACTTGGATAGGGCATACGCGTTTACCTGATCGCACATACACAACGCATTTAGTGCAATATAGAAA
>NZ_SSMG01000378.1 GCF_009873615.1 Photobacterium lucens | reverse complement strand
ATGTTATTCAGTTAACATTTGGTTCTGATGATCAAAGTATTTTTGCTTTTAGGTATATTAGCGGAGCATGGTCAGTTAATAAAACATCAGGGAGTTTTCTTGACTTTAAAATGTTTGATAATGAATTTGTTGCAGAAATTAAAGTAAGCAAGAAATTTCAAATAACACCATATATTGACTTTATTCAATATAATGATGATGTATTTATTGCTGATCTTAAACAATTTGAAACAGCCATGAACTATCATGAAAGACTTAAAGAGAAAAAAGTAGAAGCAGTGGAAGCTTTAAGTTCAAGTCATGCAATGAATTCTGAAAATAGTAAAATTTTAGCTAATGTTATTGGTACTGATAAACGATTAATGAGACAACTTGCATCTGTACATGAGAAAAAGTATTACGCAAATGAAATATGGCTTCAACGTTTAAAGAAAGCAGCTGATGAAGCTGGAAATTGGCAAATTAAATTTGATAGTAATAATAATATTATTGTTGAAAATAATAAGCACTATGTTAAGGAAATGTTGACGCTACTTCAAAATAAGCGAGTTAAAACTGTAGTTGATGGACTTATGTTTGACGTAGAGGGCGAGTTGATCGAAATTCCAACTGGAATCTAACACATATAACAAATGCGATAACGCGATTTGCCACATTCAGCGTTGTAATCTTGTCTTTGTTTACATTTATTAAGGCAGTAATATTAAGCTAAGCCTGTATCGTAGTAAACGTGATATAC
>NZ_SSMG01000377.1 GCF_009873615.1 Photobacterium lucens | reverse complement strand
TTATAATCTCCTAATTCATAAGTAACAGGAGGCCTAGGACCAACAAAGCTCATATCACCTTTCAGAATATTCAAAAACTGCGGAATTTCATCCAGACTAGTATTTCGTAAAAAATTACCAACTCTAGTTACTCGTGGATCATCTGCAGTATTAAATAATCCTCCACCAATATTTTCAGCATTAACGACCATTGATCTGAATTTATAAATGCTAAAAATTTTACCGTTTATACCAATTCTATCTTGTTTAAATAAAACCGGACCATCGGATTCTCTCTTTATGAGAATCGGTATAATAATAAAAAAAGGACTAAATAAAATAATACCTACAATAGAAAAAAACAAATCAAAAATTCTCTTTAAGCTTTTATTAAACATGGTCTACTCCTTAAATGACTCAAAATATTTTATGATATTAGAATATACGATATCTGCAGAAAACTCTTTCTCAAAAACAGATAATGCATTGCTCTTCATTTGTGATAACTTTTCTGTATTAGAAATTAAAGAGTCAAGTTTATTTATACAGTCATTATAATCTAGAGCATCATAGGTTAAACCAACTTCATATTTAGATAATACATCTTTAGTTTCAGTTTCTAAAGAAGATAAAATTGGGATTCCTGAAGCTAAATATTCAAAAATTTTATTCGGAAGACCTTGCGGCGCTCCTTTTCGATAAGCCATAAGGCCAATCGACGCAATTGAAGAAAGAAAACTTAATCCTTCTTTATCAACCCAGCCTGTAAAAATTACATTTGATAAACCTTCTGCAGCATTTTTCCACTCGGAACTTTTTTCTCCATCACCAGTAAAAACAAATTGAATATTCGAATTTTTTTCTAATTTTTTTGCTGCAGATATTATTGGTA
>NZ_SSMG01000376.1 GCF_009873615.1 Photobacterium lucens | reverse complement strand
ATATAAAGCACAAGTGTTGAATTAACACTCAAAATATTCACTCCTCATCTTATAAATATTCAAAAAAATTCCATTTCTAATGCTGTTTACTAAAAACTGAATGAGATCCACTTCACACATATACCATTTCAGCATATTGCCGATAAGAATATTTAGGCGTATAACGACAGCTCAGTAAATACGGGGCTCTTTCGATCAGCAATCGTTTGCCGCAATCGTGATTCTTTGAAACATCTTTATTGGTGTTAATTTCACCAGCTTAAAAAATGAGATTTGAATCACTTTTAGAAAGAAAGAAATGATTAACCATAAATATATTGATTGATAAGCATCACACTGAGAGCAAACCTACATGGTCTATCTACATTTCATTTTTGGGCTAGTTGTTATCGCAGCCCTAGCACTTGTTGCGAGTAACAACCGAAAAAATATTAAGTTCAGATACATTCTCCAATTACTCATTATTGAAATGGGGTTAGCCTACTTCTTATTGAACTCATCAATGGGTACAGGGATCGTTAAAGAGTTTGCCGATGGCTTTAATGGTTTATTGAATTTTGCAGCAGAAGGCACGAACTTCGTTTTCGGTAATCTTGCAAATAATAATGCATTCAACTTCTTCCTTAACGTGTTAATGCCAATTGTCTTTATTTCCGCATTGATTGGTATCCTTCAGCACATCCGACTCCTTCCTCTTGTTATCAAAGCGCTTGGCTTCCTACTTTCTAAAGTTAACGGCATGGGTAAACTTGAATCCTTCAATGCCATCAGCGCGTTAATGGTAGGTCAATCTGAAAACTTCATTACCTACAAAGATATTCTTGGCAAGATGTCAGAGCGTCGTATGTACACCCTTGCTGCAACGGCGATGTCAACAGTATCTATGTCTATCGTAGGTTCTTACATGAAGCTTATCGATCCGAAATTTGTTGTTGCGGCACTGTTTTTAAACATGTTTAGCACCTTCATTATCCTATCGATCATTAACCCATATGATCACGAAGCAGAAATGAATATCGATGAGATGATGAAGGCAGAAAGCGGTGAGAAACTAACCTTCTTTGAAATGTTGGGTGAATACATTCTTACAGGTTTTAAAGTTGCGGTTATTGTTGCTGCGATGCTGGTTGGCTTTATCGCACTCATCTCGATGATCAATGCTGGTTTCAGCGCTGCATTTGGTATTAGCTTCCAAGATATTATCGGCTACGCTTTCTACCCATTTGCATGGATCATGGGTATCCCTGCTCATGAAGCCCTACAAGCAGGTAGTATTATGGCAACCAAACTGGTTGCTAACGAATTCGTTGCAATGATATCACTGCAAAAACAAGTGGGTGAGCTATCAACACATACTGTTGGCATCGTTTCTATCTTCCTTGTGTCATTCGCTAACTTCAGCTCTATCGGTATCCTTGCTGGTGCTGTTAAAGGGGTTAATGAAGAAAAAGGTAATATGGTGGCACGCTTTGGCTTACGCCTTCTTTATGGCTCAACCCTAGTGAGTTTCTTATCTGCTTTAATCGCCGGTATCATGATTTAATCTCACAAGCAGCTCCCCCATCAACGCCAGTCACCTTGACTGGCGTTTTTATTTCAGCCTGATTGTCTTACAAACATGACAATATTGATTACCGCTCGTCTATTTATTGTTCCCTTCCCATACTCCTAAAGTCACACGCTTAACAGCGAAATATTCGCCACTATGTTGGAAAATTAACTTCCAATTTCAGATGTTTAATTTGTATGACAAATAATTAGAATTGCGGCACTCATCACATAAATTTCGAATTAACGAAGCATGTCCTGAGCCTAATTAACTAATAACAATAATTTTGAGGCTTATATGTCGGATAAAACCATTTCTGGTGCTGAACTTGTCGTTGAAACCCTAAAAGCACACGATGTACCCCATATCTTTGGTATTCCTGGTGCGAAGGTTGATGCCGTTTTTGATGCCGTTTGTGATAACGGTCCTGAAATCATTATTTGTCATCACGAACAAAATGCCGCGTTCATGGCAGCAGCAACAGGTCGTTTAACAGGTAAAGCTGGTATCTGTTTAGCAACCTCAGGTCCTGGTGCATCTAACTTAGTCACTGGTGTCGCAACCGCTAACAGTGAAGGTGATCCTGTTGTTGCACTAGCAGGTGCTGTACCGCTTTCTATGTATTCACACAATACACACCAATCGATGGACACTCGCTCACTGTTCAATCCGATCACTAAGTTCTCCGCAGAAGTCATGGACAGTGCTTCAGTGCCTGATGTGGTACACAAAGCATTTCGTATTGCAGAGCAACCAACACAAGGGGCTAGTTTTGTCAGCTTGCCACAAGACATTCTAACTAATCGTATTCCATACCAACCTGTACAGCAGCCGAACCCTATTCTATTTGGTGGTGCACATCCACAAGCGATCCGCCAAGCTGCAGATCGTATTAATGCCGCGAAAAATCCCGTGTTATTACTGGGTATGGATGCAAGCCAACCTTTTGTTGCTGACGCTATTCGCCAGTTGTTAAAACAAACCCCTATTGCGGTTGTTAACACCTTTGCAGCAGCAGGTGTGATTTCACATGATTTATACAACTGCTTCTTAGGTCGTGTTGGTCTATTTAAAAACCAACCGGGTGATATTGCGTTAAACAATGCTGATTTGATCATTACCATTGGTTACAGCCCAATTGAATATGATCCGATCCTTTGGAATAAAGATGCCAATACCCCAATTATTCATATTGGCTACCAACAAGCCGATCTCGAAATTAGCTACAACCCTGTGTGCGAAGTGGTTGGCGATCTTGCTGTTTCTGTTAGCTCCATTGCGAGCGAGCTTGATAAACGTGAATCACTAGAGCATAACCAGCAGATTCAGCTACTTCGTCATGATCTACAAAACATCATGCAAATGGGTGCGAATAAAACATCACGCCATGGTGTTCACCCTCTTCGCTTTGTTCACGACCTACGCCGCTTTGTCAGTGACGATACCACTGTGTGTTGTGATGTAGGCTCTATCTACATTTGGATGGCGCGATACTTCCACAGCTTTGAGCCTCGTCGCTTACTGTTCAGTAATGGTCAGCAAACATTAGGTGTAGCACTACCTTGGGCTATTGCTGCCTCTTTATTACATCCAAACGAGAAAGTGATTTCAATGTCTGGCGATGGCGGCTTCCTATTCTCATCCATGGAGCTTGCGACTGCCGTTCGCCACAAATGTAATATCGTGCATTTTGTATGGACAGATCACAGCTACGACATGGTGAAAATTCAGCAACTTAAAAAATACGGTCGTGAAAGTGCTGTTAGCTTTATGGGGCCTGACATTGTGAAATACGCTGAAAGCTTCGGTGCACACGGTTTAGCCATTAACACTGCTGACGATATTGAACCAGTATTGCGCAAAGCAATGAGTTTAAGTGGCCCTGTATTGGTTAACGTTAACGTTGATTACAGCGATAACAGCCGCCTACTTGATCAACTACACCCTTGCCAACAAGATTAATCACGGAGCTTTTTATGAGTAACTCAACCAACAATAAGACGTTTTACCAAACCTCCATGATGAGTGCGCTCATTGCTGGCTTATATCAAGGGGATTTCACTATCGGTCAATTACTTGATCACGGTAACTTTGGTATTGGTACTTTCAATGATCTTGATGGTGAGATGATTGTGATGGGTGATGAAGTTTATCAATTGACGAGTACAGGTGACGTTCACCTTGTTGATCATGACATCACAACCCCGTTTGCTTCTGTGGTTAACTTTGCACCAACAGACAAACTAAGCTTAATTGAGCTGAGTAAAAATGAGTTTGAAGCGTGTTTAGAACAAGACTTATTAGCCCATAACGCCATTAATGCGATTCGTTTAACCGGTAAGTTCTCATACGTAAAAACCCGTACAGTACCAGCACAGCATCGTCCTTACCCACCAATGGTAGAGGTGGTAAAACATCAGCCTATCGCTGAAATGACTCACGTCTCAGGGGTTATGATTGGTTTTAAAATCCCCGACTACATGATTGGTATTAATGTACCGGGTTTCCACTTCCACTTTATTAGTGATGATCGTACTCAAGGTGGTCACGTGAGTGATTTCATTTTGACTGATGGCGAAGTTGAAGTTGAAGTGTTTAAAGATTTCCACTTACGTATGCCAGCCTCACAAGAGTTTGACCAAGCCGATCTTCATCCTGAAGATTTGAAAGCTGCTATTCATGTAACAGAGAAATAATTATTCATTTTCTCCTTATGTGCTTTGCAACTCATAAACCCTAAAAAGGAGCCGTAAGGCTCCTTTCTTATTGATGTTTTCATACCAAAGTAGCTTCAAGATGCTTAGGTATATCTCAACTTATTGCTTTTCACTCAGCTTAAAATTATTGAGATCAAATACCCAAGTCTGGGCTGGGTTGCCCGGCAAAGCGACTGTGATATCGTCTTTATTATTGGTAATTGTTGGCATATCACTGCAATTCCCAAACTCTGTTGTGATCAAAGGGAGTGAATCTTGCCTTGCCACAACGTACATGAACATGGCAGGACAAGCTGTGCCACCCGTCGATAACCAAATCAAACTCACCTTGCCATCAGCGATAGGAAACTCTTTTTCAACGCCTAGATTGCCGTACTCGTCCGATGCATAAATTTCGTTGTCATCTAAATATAAACTCGCAGTACCATCTCCAGTACTTTTGGTAAATTTTAATGGTTTGGCTTGTGGCGCTTGATCAAACTTAGGCTGAAAATACTGACTTTTATCGGTGTAAGTTAATATCGCCCCTTTTAATGTGATCTCTTTCCCCACCTTATCCATAATAAAAGGCTCGTTATTTTCATTAATACGTAATTCAAAGCTGTTCCCTTCAGGGGTAACTAACCAATAATTAAGTGTCGCATAATTTAATTTCCCCGTTAGTTTCGCTGGGATCATCGATTCTAGCTCTGCCCCATGAGCTGGCACTGCCGCTACAGCTCCAAGTAACAGTAATGATTGAAGAAATAGCTGAGATTTTTTAAACATAGTAAAGCCTTCCAATGACATAACATCGACTAGTAGCACCTTTCCACTACTATTATCGCTGTATGTTACGCTCAAAATCACTGATTTGTATGATGTATATCAATAACCTTTAATATCTCTTTATCCTTTTGTTTTTTAATCATATTTGATGATTTAGTACGATCACTTTTGATATTCACTACAGCTATAACAATAGAAAACCAACCCAACTAAATATCACTATATTCTAAAAAGACATTTTATTATTACCAATTGGTAAAGGTTATTTATGATTTATGGGTATTATCAATTCATAAGAAATAAATATAC
>NZ_SSMG01000375.1 GCF_009873615.1 Photobacterium lucens | reverse complement strand
GTTAAATTCGACGTAATAATCGCAAGATCATCTCCAGCAAAATCAGCAACAACAAAATACCCAACGACAGCAACCAGCTTTTCACCATAAAAAATGAAAGGCGTTCGACTGCGTAACCAACTCGGAACTTGGTATTCTTGAAACAATTTCTTCAGTTTACGACTACCGCTGCGACCAAGCGGTTTAATAGGATCACCTTGATAGCAAAAGCGTACTGTTACTTTTTCATCAGCCCGTGGATATCGAAGTACCTTATCATTGCTGCTTTGAGATAATTGTAATGTCCCTAGCTCCTGCGGGAGATGACAAATAGCATCAATTTCAAAAGGAGCTTGCCATTGACTGATATCACTCCATTGCTGAAGTAGATACAGTTTCCCTTGGCTACGGCGCACTTCCACATTTGCCCAACACAACTTAGGGTTAGCATCTTGTTTTGCTAATACCACATTAAACCAAATCTGCTCAAGTTGAGCTAAAGACGGCATCATCACTTTTTGTCGTTTTAACCATTGTCTAATCAATGCCATTCCGACACGCTGAGTAGTATTTTCAGCCAGTAATAAACTACCATCGGATTGTGTTGCTTGAGCCAACTGCGTCGATAATAGTTCTTCTAATAACGCTTCTTGTTCACCACACAATGCACTGCTTCGTGCAACCGCTTTATGAATGCCCGGCCAACGTTCTACCAGACGAGGAGTGATTTGGTGGCGGATAAAATTACGATCATAACGTTCATCTTGGTTACTCTCATCTTCTACCCATTCCAGTTGGTGCTCCTTACCATATTGTTCAATCTCAGCACGAGTCACATTCAATAATGGTCTTAAATGTTTACCCTTTGCAAAAGGCAAAATAGTCGGCATTGAAGCTAAGCCTGCAGGACCACTACCGCGTTTAAGCGCCAGCAAAAAAGTCTCTATTTGATCATCACTGTGTTGAGCCGTTAATAAGGTATCTCCCTGTTGAACATGTTTTGCTAATGCATTGTAGCGAGCCTCTCGCGCCGCTTGTTCAAGACTAATACGGTTTCCCGTCTCAACCATCACATGTTCAACATCGCAGCTGATCCCACATTGCTTAGCCCATGCTAAACACTTCTCAGCCCACACATCGGCATTGTTACTCAAGCCATGATGTACATAAACAGCATGGCAAGAATAGATCGGGAATTGAGCGATAAATCGAGCCATTAAATCCAGTAATACTCGCGAATCTAACCCACCACTAAAAGCGAGGATAAAACGTTTACTGTCGACATTGTGAGTTGTAAGTAGTTGGCGAGAAAAAGAGGAATACAACATGGCTTCTTTCAACATTGGGATAAAACACCAGTTTAACGCAGCAACAAGCCGTACTAAACGAGAAATACAAAAAAGGCCAGCATTATGCTGACCTCTTCAATTGATAGCGTACTGTAATTTTTTAGCAGTAGCCGTAACTCATTAGACGCTGGTAACGACGTTCTAGTAACGTTTCAGTGTCCATTGCATCTAACTCTTCAAGCGTTGCTTTAAGCTGTGCTTTTAGTGTGTTAGCCATCAATGGTACGTTACGGTGCGCACCACCTAGAGGCTCTTCAATGATGTTATCAATTAGCTCAAGCTCTTTAAGGCGAGGGGCTGTCATGCCCATTGCTTCTGCCGCTTGTGGTGCTTTATCTGAATCACGCCATAAGATTGATGCACAACCTTCTGGAGAAATAACAGAGTAAGTTGAGTATTGCAGCATGTTCACGCAATCGCCCACACCAATCGCAAGTGCACCACCAGAGCCGCCTTCACCTACAACGTTACAGATCACTGGCACTTTTAGACCAGCCATAACTTTAAGGTTCATTGCAATCGCTTCTGATTGACCGCGCTCTTCCGCGCCCACACCTGGGTAAGCGCCTGCAGTATCAATGAAAGTGATCACTGGCATATTAAAACGCTCTGCCATTTTCATTAAACGCAGTGCTTTACGGTAACCTTCAGGCTTTGGCATACCAAAGTTACGTTTTACTTTTTCAATCGTACCACGACCTTTTTGATGACCAATCACCATAACAGGGCGACCATCAATACGCGCAATACCACCCACTAATGCTTTATCATCAGCAAAAGCACGATCACCGGCTAATTCATCAAACTCTTCGAACATGTGCTCGATGTAATCAAAAGTATATGGGCGCTGAGGATGGCGTGCGAGTTGCGCAACCTGCCATGCACCAAGATCACCAAAGATTTTCTTGGTTAGCTCTAGGCTTTTCTTTTCTAGTTGCTCAATTTCTTTTTCTAGATCAACCGAATTAGATTCATCACGACGAGATACATCACGTAATGCTTCAATTTTTGCTTCTAGTTCTGCAATCGGTTGTTCAAACTCGAGGAAGTTCAGGCTCATACCACTTAAAATCCTTTTGCTTATGAAATGATAGGGTTCTTAATTACCCTATCATAAACATTAAGCTAACTTAATTAAACTCAAGCTCGACCTGCTTATCACCTAGGAGTGTTTTTAGATCAGAAATTAGCTGATCTGCTGGCGTAATTCGCCATTCTGTTCCTAATGTGAGTTTGGCACGGGCATTCGAGCGCTGATAGTACACGTTCACAGGTACGGTACCTGCTCGGTGTGGTTCCAGCACTTGGCTGAAACGGGCGAAAAACTGCTCATCGATCTGCTGTTCGGTGACTGAAATCGCAAGACCACGGAGATGTTTTTCTCTCGCTTCTGATATATCGAGCACTTCACGCGCTGACATTCTAAGGCCACCATTGAAATCATCAAAGCTGACCTGTCCTGATACCACCACTATTTTATCTTTTTCAAGCAGATCAATGTAACGATCTAAGGCATCAGAGAATAGCATGACTTCCATTCGACCTGAACGATCATCTAATGTCATCAAACCAATTCTGGTGCCACGTTTGGTTGTCATCACTCGGGCTGCAATCACTAAACCTGCAACCGTGGCTACTTTATCACGCCCAGTTTGCTGCGCATCTTTCAAACGCCAAGTCGTGTAATGCTTTAACTCAGGAATATAAGCATTAATCGGGTGACCCGTTAGATATAAACCCAGCGTTTCACGTTCGCCTTCCAGCCAAACTTTATCAGGAGATTCTGGAATATTGGCATACTTATGCTCTACTTCTTCAGGCGCCGCCGTTAGAACACCAAACATATCGGTTTGACCAAAAGCTTCAGCTTGGTGATGCTGACTTGCCGCTTTAATAGCATCATCCAGTGTTGCTAGCATAGCTGCACGGTTAGGTCCTAAGCGATCCATTGCCCCTGATTTGATCAGCTTTTCAAGTACACGCTTGTTCACTTTTTTGGTATCGATACGAGCACAGAAATCGAATAAATCTTTAAAGTGGCCGCCTTTATCACGGGCACTAATAATATTCTCGATCGGGCCTTCACCGACACCTTTCACCGCACCGATACCGTAAACCACTGCACCTTCGTCATCAACGTTAAAGCGGTACAAGCCTTTGTTGACATCAGGTGGCAGCAATTTCAGATTCATACGGTGACATTCGTCAACCAAGCTAATGATCTTATCGGTGTTATCCATATCTGCGGTCATTACCGCTGCCATAAACTCGGCTGGATAGTGGGCTTTTAACCATAGCGTTTGGTAAGACACCAAGGCATAGGCGGCGGAGTGCGATTTGTTAAATCCGTAACCGGCGAATTTCTCCACCAAGTCAAAGATTTTCATTGCTAGTTCGCCATCAACCCCGTTCTTGATCGCCCCTTCTTCAAAGACAGCACGCTGTTTTGCCATCTCTTCCGGTTTTTTCTTACCCATCGCACGACGTAGCATGTCCGCACCACCAAGGGTGTAACCAGCCAGTACCTGTGCGATCTGCATTACCTGTTCCTGATACAGGATGATGCCGTAAGTCGGATCAAGAATGTCTTTTAGTGACTCGTGTTGCCATTTTTCATCAGGGTAAGACACTGCTTCTCGACCGTGCTTACGGTCAATGAAGTTATCTACCATGCCTGATTGCAAAGGTCCTGGGCGGAACAGTGCCACCAATGCGATCATATCTTCGAAACAGTCAGGCTGAAGACGTTTGATCAGATCTTTCATACCACGGGATTCAAGCTGGAATACTGCGGTAGATTCTGAGCGTTGCAGCATGGCAAAAGATTTTGGATCGTCCATCGCAATAGCAGCAATATTGACAGGTTCTTTACCTTGCTCAATTAAGCGAGGGTTGATCAGCCCCAACGCCCAGTCGATGATGGTTAATGTACGAAGTCCCAAGAAGTCGAACTTAACCAAACCTGCGGTTTCAACGTCATTCTTATCAAACTGGGTAACCGGGTTATGACCTTCCGCATCACAGTACAATGGCGCAAAGTCAGTGATCGTGGTTGGCGAGATCACAACACCACCAGCGTGTTTACCAGCGTTACGTGTTACCCCTTCAAGGATGCGACACATATCAATCAAATCACGGACTTCTTCATCCGCATCATAAGATTGACCTAGCTGAGGTTCGGCATCAAACGCTTTGGCCAGTGTCATGCCCGGCTCGGCTGGCACTAACTTAGAGATACGATCGACGAAACCATACGGATGACCCAGTACACGGCCGACATCACGGATCACCGCTTTTGCCGCCATAGTACCAAACGTAATGATCTGCGATACCGCATCACGGCCATACATTTCCGCAACGTGATCAATAACCAAGTCACGCTTATCCATACAGAAGTCGATATCGAAATCGGGCATGGAGACACGTTCAGGGTTCAAGAAACGTTCGAAAAGTAAGTCAAATTCCAACGGATCCAAATCGGTAATTTTCAGCGCATAAGCAACCAATGAACCTGCACCCGAACCACGACCTGGGCCTACTGGTACATCGTTATCTTTCGACCACTGGATGAACTCCATTACGATCAAGAAATAACCTGGGAACCCCATCTGGTTAACAACTTGCAGCTCCACATCCAAGCGTTCATCGTATTCAGGACGACGCGCTGCACGTACTTCAGGATCGGGGAAAAGAAACTCAAGACGCTCTTCAAGACCTTCTTTGGATTTCATGATCAAGAAGTCTTCAATGCTCATATCACCGGTTGGGAAGTTTGGCAGGAAGTATTCCCCTAAACGCACAGTAACGTTACAACGTTTAGCAATTTCTACCGAGTTTTGCAGCGCTTCTGGAATATCAGCAAACAGCTCACACATTTCTTCTTCACTACGAAGATATTGTTGCGCACTGTAGAGCTTTGGACGGTTAGGATCGGCAAGCGTATAGCCATCATGGATCGCAACACGAATTTCGTGGGCATCAAATTGATCTGCCGTCAGTAAGCGCACATCATTGGTAGCAACAACGGGCAAATCTTCTTTTTCAGCCAGTTCAACCGCAAAATGTAAATAAGCTTCTTCATCGGCACGACCTGTGCGTACCAACTCTAAATAGTAACTATCAGGGAAATGGGTTTTGTAGAAACTGACAAAGCTGTCCACCATTTTCTGGTTGCCTTTCAGCAAGGCTTTACCCACATCACCATTTTTGCCACCAGACAGGACAATTAAACCTTCACGGTGATTAATCAGCCATTCTTTGTCAATAACTGGCAGGTGTTGTACATGTCCACGCTGATAGGCTTCTGAAATCAATAAAGTTAGATTTTTATAACCTTCATTGTTTGCCGCTAAAATGGTGAGTTCAAATAACTCGTCTCCCATTTCTGCAGACTGAACTTTGAAGTCAGCACCAATAATTGGCTTCATTCCAGCATCATGGGCAGCGAAGTAAAACTTCACCAAACCACACAGGTTAGTAAAGTCTGTAATAGCGAGTGCTGGCATACCGAGATCCGATGCTTTTTTGACAATTGGCTTTACTTTCGCCAAACCATCAATCATCGAAAAATCACTATGCACACGAAGGTGGATAAAACGTGGTTCTGCCATGACAACCTAATTTGTTACGTTACTGAATTAAGAAAATTATACCCGAAACCGGATATGAGAGGTATTGAGGCAATAAAAAAATGGCACAGCTGAATGCTATGCCATCGATATTGTCATTCTGGTGAGCGGATTAATCTAAACCAAGAATACGTTTAACAGGCTTAAAGCTTTTACGGTGCTGATCAATCGCACCATGTTGCTCTAACGCTTCAAAGTGCGCTTTAGTTGGGTAGCCTTTATGTTTAGCAAAACCATATTGCGGATATTCAGCATCTAATGCTTCCATCTCACGATCGCGCGTTACTTTGGCAATAATGGATGCAGCACTGATCTCAGCAACACGTAAATCCCCTTTCACCACAGCTTGGGCTGCCATTGGTAATTCAGGGACTTTGTTACCATCAATCAACACAAAATCAGGCTGTATGTGTAATCCAGCAACCGCACGCTGCATCGCCACCATGGTTGCTTGCAAGATATTCAGCTCGTCAATTTCATCAGCTTCACAACGACCTAATGACCAAGACAAGGCTTTTTCTTTGATTTCATCAAACAGCAGATTGCGTTTTTTCTCGGTCAGTTTTTTAGAATCCGTTAAGCCTTCTATAGGGTTATTCGGATCTAAAATTACCGCAGCTGTTACAACTGCCCCCACTAACGGACCACGACCGACTTCATCTACCCCTGCAATACAATTAGCTTGAGGGTAAACAAACGGTTCAAATTTTTTTTTCTCGGCCATATTACGCTCTATCAATTAAAGCTAATACTGCATTCGCTGCTTGCTTATCAGCATTACAACGAATGGTTTTATGCATTTGTTCAAATTTTGCCATCAACGCTGATGTATCACCGTAGAGGATCTTATCAACTTCGTGATAAAGCTTCTCTGGCGTGCAATCTTCTTGCAGCAGCTCTGTGACTAGCTCTTCGTCTGCTAAGATATTCGGCAACGATACATACTTGGTTTTAAGCATTTTCTTCGCTAGCCACGCCGTTAATGGTTTGACTTTATAGCCCACCACCATAGGACGTTTAACCAACATGCACTCGAGCGCCACAGTCCCCGATGCAAGTAACACTGCATCTGAGGCAATCATCACGTTACGAGCTGTATCATCCACCAGCACGAAATCAAGCTCTGGTGCTGTCTGTTGCCACGCTTGTTCAAATTGAGTACGACGTTTTTGATTAACAAGCGCCACGACAAAGCCTAACTCTGGATGCTTAACTTTAAGCTGTTTGCACGTTTCAATAAACGGTGGGGCAAGCATTTCCATCTCACTGCCACGGCTGCCCGGTAATACCGCCAGCCAGTGTTTATCAGAATCTAACCCTAATAACGCTTGTGCTGCAGCTTGATCAGTTTGCAATGGGATTGCATCTGCCATAGTGTGGCCGACAAACTCACAAGGAACATTAAACTTATCGTAAAACGCTTTTTCAAACGGTAAGAATGCAAGTACAAGATTGGTCGCAGCTTCGATTTTAAAAATGCGCTTTTGACGCCATGCCCATACTGATGGACTGACGTAATGAACGGTTTTAATACCGCGATCTTTTAAATCTTTTTCTAAGCGTAAGTTAAAATCAGGGGCATCGATACCGATAAACACATCTGGCGGATTATCGCTAAAGTATTTAACTAGCTCTGCTTTGACCTTAAATAATCGAGGTAAGCGACCTAATACTTCAATAATGCCCATCACGGCAAGCTCTTCCATATCAAACAAGGCTTCACAACCTTCAGCTTGCATACGAGGCCCCGCAACACCAACAAACTCTGCGTCTGGGTATTGCGCTTTAACCGCTTTAATAAAACCGGCACCTAAAATATCGCCGGAGATTTCCCCGGCGACAATTCCTATTCGAAGTGGCTTCGTCATTAGCGAATAATACCGCGTGTCGAGTTTTCAAATAGCTTCAAGAATAAACCAATTGATGGGAAATCTTGACTCATTTCCTCAAGTACAGGCTTCACTTCTGCTAGTGTTTTACCAGAGCGGTAAATTTCTTTGTAAGCACGACGAATAGCATGTAGCTCAGGCTTTTCAAAACCACGACGCTTTAAGCCTTCGATATTGATACCGAATGGTTTTGCGTGGTTACCTTGTGCCATCACAAATGGTGGTACGTCTTGAACAACGATAGAGCCACCACCGATAAAGCTATGTGCGCCTACAGTACAGAATTGGTGTACTGGCGACAGTGCAGAAATAATTGCGTAATCTTCAACGGTAACGTGACCGGCTAATGTCGCGTTGTTACCCATAATAATGTTATCGCCAACAACACAGTCATGAGCGATATGGACGTTAACACAGAAAAGGTTATCACTACCGACAATAGTCACACCTTTGTCTTGTACCGTACCACGGTGCATTTGTACGCTTTCACGGATCACGTTGCGATCGCCAATCACAAGACGAGTCGCTTCACCTTGGTATTTCTTATCTTGGCACTCTTCACCGATAACTGCGAATGGGAAGATACGGTTATCTTTACCGATCACAGTTGGACCTTTGATCACAACATGTGACATCACTTCAGTACCTTCACCGATTTCAACATCAGTGGCAATATAAGTGAATGGGCCAACTTTCACGTTAGCGCCAATCTTTACCCCGTCTTCAATGACTGCTGACGGGTGAATTTGTGCGGTTTCATGGATCATGAGAATACTCGTCGTGCACATTTAAGTTCAGCAGAACACACTACTTCGCCGTCAACTTTCGCTACGCCGTTAAACATAGCAATACCACGACGCTCTTTTAGAAATTCAACTTCTAGTACAAGTTGATCACCAGGACCTACTGGTTTACGGAATTTCGCTTTATCGATACTTGCAAAGTAATACAGTTCATTCTCGGCTGGCGCACCAAAGGTTTTAAATGCTAGTAAACCTGTTGCTTGTGCCATTGCTTCTAGGATCATGACGCCTGGAAATACCGGCATATTAGGGAAATGACCAGTAAATTGAGGCTCATTGACAGAAACATTTTTAATAGCTGTTAACGTCTTACCTTCATCATAGTTGATCACACGATCAATCATTAGGAATGGGTAACGGTGAGGAAGCAGTTCCTGAATTTCTGTGATGTTTAGCGTCTTATTTTCGCTGGTCAAAACTAAATTCCTGTCTTAATGAGAATAAAATAATATTCAATATCAATGCAAAACGGCCTACACAAAGGTAGGCGCGTTAACTTATTAGGTAAAACTTACTTATCTTTTGCTGCTAATTCTTTCTCAACAGCCTTTAGACGCTTATTCATTTCGTCAATACGATGAACACGCGTTGCAGTCTTACGCCACTCGCGATTGGTTTGTAATGGGATGCCTGAAGAATACATACCTTTTTCTTCAATACTACGCATTACCATGCCCATACCAGTGATAGTCACACCATCAGCAATTTCAATATGGCCATTTAATACCGACGCACCGCCAATGATGCAGTATTTACCAATTTTGGTACTACCTGCGACAATTGTACCACCCGCCATCGCTGTACCATATCCGATCTGCACGTTATGGGCGATTTGCATTTGGTTATCAATGATAACGTTATCCTCGATAATGGTGTCATCAAGTGCGCCACGGTCAATTGTAGTACATGAACCAATTTCAACACGGTTACCAATACGAACCGAGCCAAGCTGAGGAATTTTAACCCACTCGCCTTTATCATTAGCGTAGCCAAAACCATCAGCGCCAATAACAGTGCTTGATTGCACTAAACAATCACTACCTAGCTCAACGTTGTGGTAGATAGTTACATTAGCCCAAAGCTTAGTGTTATCACCAATCACTGCATTTTTGCCAATAAAACAACCTGCGCCCACTTGTACGTTATTGCCAAGCTTAACACCTGCTTCAATCACTGCATTGTGGCCAATCGCTACATTGTCACCAAGTTCAGCAGTAGGATCAACAAACGCAGAAGCGGCAATATCAGAAGCTGCAGCCGGTGTTGTATCGAGTAACTGTGCAACTAATGCATAGCTTAAGTAAGGGTCCTTAACGACTAATGCATTACCTTGGAAGAACTCTACATCCGCTTCTCGTAGCATTACTGCATCAGCCTTACATTCAGCAAGTTGCTTGCGGTATTTGCTATCAGAAAGGAACGTTATTTGACCTTCCACTGCCTTGCCCATTCCAGCAATAGAATGAATTTCCACAGAACCATCGCCACGAAGTTCCGCACCTAATTTTTCAGCTAGTTTAGCAAGAGTGATTGCAGCCATATTTACCTTATACCTATTGTAACAACAGCCACAAAAGTGGCTGTTTGATACCATAACCACCGATATATTGGGTGAAATGCCAATATATCGGTCATTATTGCTTTGTGTTACTGATTATTTTACCGCAGCAATCACTTTAGAAGAAAGATCATCTTTCTTATTTGCGAATAAAACTGCTTGTGCATCAAGTACAACATCGTAGCCATTCTTCTTCGCTACAGAGTCGATTGCAGTACGGATTTTCTTAACAAGCTTTTGCTCTTCTTCCATACCACGGCGACGTTGATCTTCTGCTAGTGCTTGTGCTTTTAGCTTGTAATCAGAATCAAGTTGAGCAAGTTCACGTTGAAGCTTTTGACGTTGATCTGAGCTCATTAGCTCACCATCACGCTTCATCTTGTCGATTTTGCTCTTCATCTTTGTTTCGATTGAACGTAGTGCCGCTACACGACCACTAAATTCTTTCTTCAACTTATCTTGAACCTTGTAACGCTGAGCTAACTCAGACATTGCCTGACCGGTAGATACGTAACCAATTTTTTGTGCAGCTTCAGCTGCATTAGCGTACATTGACGAAGATAGAATTACCAAGCCAAGACTTGCTGCTTTAATCCATTGTTTCAAAAGTTCTCTCCTCAAAAATTAGAATGTCTGACCAATGGTGAATGTGAAGAATTCCTCATCATCCCCTTCATATTTCTTGATAGGCTTAGCTACCGAGAATACAAGTGGACCCATTGGCGACATCCACTGTAATGCTGCACCGTAAGACGCACGGATCATATCTGGTTTAGAATAGTCTTCCAGTTTTTGACCATCGCTACTCTTATAGTTCAAGTTATATTCGGTATCCCAAACAGAACCTGCATCAACAAAGAAACTGGTGCGAATTTGATTCTTAAGCTCATCTGATACTAATGGAGTCGGAACAATAAGTTCCATACTCGCAAGAGCAATTGCGTTACCACCAGCAGCATCATCTGTACCTGTCGCACAGTTGTTGTTACCTTGTCCATTAACACCACAACCACCAACAAACACAGCTTTTGGACCTACTGTATTTGAACGGAAACCACGGATCGTACTAAAACCACCGGCATAGAAGTTTTCGTAGAATGGCATTAGCTGATCACTACCGTTATCCGTCTTACCATAACCGTTACCGTAACCTAAACGACCACGTAGTAATAAGGTGTAATCTTGTTTTTCCGTTAATGGAATGTACTGGCGCACGTTATAGTTCGCTTTAAAGTACTGTGAATCAGAACCTGGGATTGTCATCTTAAATGAGAAATCTTGACGGTTACCTGATGTCGGGAAGTAACCACGGTTCAAATTGTTACGTGTCCAGCCAAATGTCCAGCTGAAATCATCCAATTCAATCGCACTGTCACTATCTAGATCAAAACCATGGATCTTCTTAAATTGCTGGATTTGATAATAATCTTGCGTATTAGAGATCTTGTTATGATCGTAACCTAAGCTAAAGTTGAAGTAGTTTAGCTCATTGTATGGGAAGCCCCAGGTTAAGCTCGTACCATAGCTTTGGTTAGTGTAGTCCGAGATATTCGCATCAGAGGCTTCAAACTCGTTGTAGTAAACGCGACCACCTAAGCTCACGTTATTAATCGTGAAGTATGGGTCGTTGTACTCTAGGCTAATGTTCTTAGAGTAATCATTAGTTTGTGCATTGATACCAAAACGGTTACCTGTACCTAAGAAGTTATCTTGAGTAAGGCCGGCTTGGAAACTAATACCTGATTCAGTACCGTAACCAACACCAAAGTTAACACTACCTGAGTTTGCTTCTTTTACGTTGTATTTGATATCTACCTGATCATCTGAACCTGGTACTCGTACAGTCTGTACATCAACATTTTCAAAGAAACCAGTACGGTTCAGACGCGTTTTACCTGTTTCAATCGCTTTTGCGTTTAACCAAGTACCTTCCATCTGACGCATTTCACGACGTAATACTTCATCTTTCGTATTGGTGTTACCACGGAATTCAATATTACGTACGTAAATACGCTTACCTTGTTCAACGTTAACAATCAAAGATACTTCATTGTTCTTATCGTCAAACTCAGGGTAAGTCGTTACTTTAGGGTAGGCATAACCCGCTTCACCTAGATCACGCTTAATCGCTTCTTCTAGCGCAGTAACTTCCGCACCGTTATAAACCGAGTTTGGTTTAAACGTTACTAACTTATCAAACTCTGCAACACGACCTTCTACATCACCACGGAACTGTACATTTTTAACTTTGTACTGATGACCTTCATGGATCTTAAGGGTGATGTATACACCTTTTTTGTCTGGCGAGATCGAGACTTGTGTTTCTTCTAAACGGTACTTTAAGTAACCATTATTTAGGTATTGAGAACGTAGCGCTTCTAAATCGCCTTGTAACACCTGCTTTTGATACTTTTCATTCGCCATAAAGTTCCACCAAGGCACATCGTCCTTAAGTGTGAACTTACTGCGTAATTCATCATCACTGAAAACATGGTTACCTAAAATGTTAATCTGCTTAATTTTTGCAGACACACCTTCAGTGAAAACAAATTTAACATCAGCACGATTACGAGGTAGAGGTGTCACTACCGCTTCTACTGTCGCGTTGTATTTACCAACACTGTAGTAGAAATCCTCAAGCCCTTTTTCAATCTTTCGTAGCGTTGTACGATCTAAAGCTTCGCCTACTCGTAAGCCTGACGCTTCCAAGTTTTCTTTAAGCTGTTCAGCTTTGATCGCTTTATTACCAGCGAAAGTGATATTGGCAATAGTAGGACGCTCAGTCACATCTATCTGAAGTGTATTACCGTCGCGGTAAACTTTAATATCTTCGAAGTTGCCAGAAGCATAAAGTGATTTAATTAGTTCTGAAATATCCTGTTGATTAACAGTATCTCCAACGCGAACTGGCATCTTTAACAATGCAGCACCTAACGTGACACGCTGAAGCCCTTCAAAACGAATGTTATCAACTACAAAATTATCTTCCGCACTATGCGCAACGCTACTGGTTAAAAGCAGCGATGCGACCAACAGTTTTTTAATCGCCATTACTGTTCTGATTATTCCTTGCTAAAAACGCATTATTAAAGACGGGTAAAATCATTGAATAGCGCAACGGCCATTAACGCAACCAAAATGGCTGATCCCACTCTATAGCCAATATCCTGAATTCGTTCTGAGACAGGACGACGAGTCACCGCTTCGATAGCGAAGAACATTAAATGCCCTCCATCTAACACTGGTAGCGGTAACAAATTAACTATACCTAAATTGACACTAATCAATGCCAAAAAGCCGAGAAAATACACTAAACCAAAATCGGCAGTCATCCCCGCCCCTTTCGCAATGGAAATAGGCCCGCTTAGGTTTTTTATTGCAACATCACCTGTAAACAACTTCGTTACCATATCGAATGTTAAGGTTACTAGCTGTTTTGTCTTTTCAGTAGCCTTCACTACTGCTTCAAGTGGACCAAACTGTAAATTAATTTTGTACGACTCAGGCCATGGTTCAATAGATGGCGCTAAACCGACATAACCAATTTTACTACCGTCAGGCTCAACCTTACTATGAGGTACAAGTGATAACACCACTGGTTGCCCATCACGTAAGACTTCAACAGATAATTGTTGTTCTGGGTGCGTACGCACGGCATCAACAAACTGCTGCCACTCAGTTACAGGTTTTTCATCAATTGCTACAATCTTATCATTTAATTTAAATCCTGCATCTACTGCAGCACTATTATCCACCAATTGCGCGACATTTAACGTAATTGCAGGTCGATAAGGCATAATACCTAAGGTATTTAGCACTTGCTGTGACTCAGGATCATAAGACCAATGTGATAAATCTAAAGTGCGAGTAACAACAACATTGCTATTAGGCTCGGTTGCTGTGATCTGCATTGTTTTATCACCGATATGAGAAACCATTGCCATATTGGCAGATTCCCAATCAGAAGTTTCGATTCCTGAAACTGATTTAAGTTCCATTCCAGGTGTGATTCCTGCTTGCGCCGCGATCGATTGTGGCGCAACTTCACCAATAACAGGTTTAAGAGCAGGAACCCCAATAAGATAAACTACCCAATAGGCAAAAATCGCAAACAAGAAGTTAGCTAGCGGACCTGCCGCAACAATCGCACTTCGCTGCCAAAGCTTTTTATTATTAAACGCCATATGACGCTTTTCAGCAGGTACTTCTTCCACCCGCTCATCAAGCATTTTTACATATCCACCTAATGGGATAATCGCAAGGGTATATTCGGTACCATCCTTACCAACTCGGCGCCATAACGACTTACCAAAACCAATAGAAAATCGTTCTACATACACACCACAACGACGTGCAACCCAAAAATGTCCAAATTCATGAACTGCGATTAAGATCCCAAGAGCAACTAAAAAAGCACTTAAATTGCGGATAAATTCAATCATGCAAATTCCTTGATGATGATATCGGAAGCCAGTTGACGAGCTTGTTTATCTATTTCCATTACCTCTTCAATATCTTGAGGTTCCACAAGCTCGGCTATTTCTAGCACTTTTTTGTTCACTTTAGCAATATCAGTAAAACGAATTTGACCGGATAAAAACGCAGCGACAGCAATTTCGTTCGCAGCATTCAATGTTGTTGTTGCTGCTTGACCTTGATAACAGGCATCAATGGCTAGCTTCAAACACGGGTAACGGTCAAAATCCGGCTTCAAAAATGTAAACTCACCGACTTGACTAAAATCTAGTGGCGCAACACCTGCCTCTACACGCTCAGGATAAGCCATCGCACAAGCAATCGGCGTACACATGTCCGGCAATCCCATCTGAGCGATCACTGAGCCATCTTTATACTGCACCATCGAATGGATCACTGATTGAGGATGAATAATCACATCCATTTGCTCACGGCTAGCATTAAATAACCAGCGCGCCTCAATATACTCTAGACCTTTATTCATCATTGTGGCTGAATCCACAGAGATTTTAGGTCCCATAGACCAGTTCGGATGCGCTATCGCCATTGCCGGCGTTACATCATCAAGCTCACTAATATCAGTATATCTAAACGGACCACCTGAGCCTGTGAGCAACACTTTACTCACACCCGATGCGGATAAATCACAACGTCCCATACGCTGTTGGATCTCAGCGGGTAGCGATTGGAAAATCGCATTATGCTCACTATCAACAGGTAACAGTTCAGCGCCGTGCTTTTCACATGCATCAATGAACATTTGACCTGTCATCACCAGCGCTTCTTTATTAGCAAGCAAAATACGCTTACCTTTTTTCACCGCAGCCATCGTAGGTAATAAACCCGCCGCGCCAACAATAGCAGCCATCACAGTATCAACGCACTCTAATGCTGCTACATCACAAACACCCTGTTCGCCAGACAGAACACGAACATCTAACCCGTGCTGTTGTAGTTTTTGTTCAAGTAATTTTGCAGCATCAACATCAAACATCGCTGCATATTGTGGCTTCCATAACTGACAAAGTTCAAACATCTTATCGACATTTGAACCTGCTGCTAACGCCGTTACTTCAAATAATTCAGGGTTATTTGCAATAACATTTAAAGTACTACTACCAATCGAGCCTGTGGCACCAAGGATCGTTAACTTACGCATAAATTCACTTACATTTACAAAAAAGGCAGCGTAATGGCTGCCTTAAAAAAGAGATGGCTTACATTAACCAGAGATAGAGTAATGCAAAAACGGGTATTGCTGCGGTTAGGCTATCAATACGATCTAAAATACCGCCATGACCTGGTAAAATATTACCACTGTCTTTCACGCCAGAAGCACGTTTAAACATGCTTTCAACCAAATCGCCTAACACTGAAATCACTACAGTAATAATAGCAATCAATAACAAGCTTGAAATCGATACAAATGGAATCGCCAGTAAATTCGCGCCAATCCAAGTAATGATAACCGCTAACACCACACCACCAATTAAGCCTTCGATCGTTTTATTAGGGCTAACTGCTGGCGCCATTTTGTGTTTACCAAAGCGTTTGCCAGAGAAATACGCACCAGTATCTGCTGACCAAACAAGGAAACACACCAGCAAAACTAGCTTAGCACCATGATAAGGATCATTGCTGTAATCCACTGCACGTAACATTAAAATACTCCAAAAAAATGGCAGTAATGTTAGTAGGCCGAAAAGTTGTTTTACAAAAGAATTAGATGCCCATAACTTATCGGTTTTGGGATAGGTTATCGCTAAGAAAGAAGCAATTAACCACCAAATGCCACCGATCAGTAATACGCTATGTAGACCACCACTTAATGCTGATAGTGATGTTGCATCTACTGGTAATAACACTAGGCTTGCACCCAATGCAATCACAGGTAGAACCATCGCACTAATACGAGATGATGCATTAACAAATTGAGTCCATTCCCAAAAACCAACAAGGGTTACAGCTGCAATCGCAGCAACAAAGGCAGGAAATGGTAAGAAGAAAATACCCGCAATGACAAGTGGTGCGAGGATTAATGCGGTAATTATTCGTTGCTTTAGCAAACTGCGTCCTCTATATAATTATTGTATAGGCTCAAAGCCCTAGTTGTTGTAAATAATAACGCCAACGCACATCTCTGCGCATTGGCGAAAAATAATAACTTTTATTTTAACAATGCTTGTATCTGTTCGCCTGTACAACCAAAACGGCGCTCACGAGTCACAAACCACGCTACTGCGTTCATCAAACTCGCTTCATCAAAATCAGGCCAGTGTTGCTCAGTAAAATACAACTCAGCATAAGCGGTTTGCCACAGCATAAAGTTGCTGATTCGGCACTCGCCACTGGTACGGATCAACAGATCAACATCAGGAAGCCCATAGGTTGAAAGACCGGATTCTAAATCCTGCTCTGTGAGTTCGCTGATATCAAGATCATTATCAACGGCGCGCTGTGCTAGCTGTTTAGCCGCTTCAAGAATGTCCCATTGACCACCATAGTTGGCTGCAACATTGAGCACCATACCTGTATTATCTGCGGTTAATGCTTCTGCCGTGGCAATTTTTTCTTGTAAGCGTCCGCTAAAACGCGTCGTATCACCGATGATACGTAATCGAATATTATTTTTATGTAGCCTTTTTACTTCACGACTTAATACGGTCATGAAAAGCTCCATCAATAGTGAAACTTCAGCTTCTGGACGACGCCAGTTTTCACTACTAAAAGCAAAGAGCGTTAATGCTTTAATACCAAGACGATTTGCAGTAGAGACTGTCTTTCGCACGGCTTCTACGCCAGCCTTGTGACCAAACACCCGAGCTTTGCCTTTGGCTTTTGCCCAACGACCATTACCATCCATAATCACTGCGATGTGGTTTGGAAGACAATCTGCCGAAAGCCCAGCCTCGATTGAATGCTCTGCCATCTCTATCCCTCAAAAAAAAGCGCCGTGCTGCACGCACAGCGCTCCTAATCATTTAAAACTAGTTACGTTTTAAACTTCCATTAACTCTTTTTCTTTCACTTCTAGAACAGCATCGATGTTCTTGATAGCGTCATCAGTTAGTTTCTGAATTTCGTCTTGTGCACGACGATCATCATCTTCAGAAATTTCTTTGTCTTTTAGTAGCGCTTTAACGTTCGCGTTAGCATCACGACGGATGTTACGTACAGCAACACGACCTTGCTCAGCTTCTGCACGTACAATCTTAACAAGATCGCGACGACGCTCTTCTGTTAGCGGTGGTAGTGGAACACGGATCACAGTACCAGCAGACATTGGGTTTAAACCAAGATCTGACATCATGATAGCTTTTTCAACTTTAGGCGCTAGTTCACGGTCAAATACTGTGATTGCTAGTGTACGTGCATCTTCAGCAACAACGTTAGCAACTTGGTTTAGCGGCGTGTTTGCACCGTAGTACTCAACAGAAATAGTATCAAGTAGGCTTGGGTGTGCACGACCTGTACGGATTTTCACTAGTTGGTTTTTCAGTGCTTCAACACTTTTTTCCATGCGCGATTGCGCGTCTTGTTTGATTTCGTTAATCACGATAAATACCCTTGATTATTCGGTCACAATAAAAAAGCTATTATTACTTTTTTAGTTAATCAGTTGTCCACTGTGCTTAAGCGCTAGTGATTAGCGTACCTTCTTGCTCACCCATTACTACACGACGTAGTGCGCCTGGCTTATTCATGTTGAATACGCGAATAGGCATCTTGTGGTCACGAGCAAGTGTAAATGCCGCTAAATCCATTACTTTTAATTCTTTTTCAAGCACGTCTTGGTAGCTTAGCTTATCACAAAGAGTTGCATCTGGGTTTTTAACTGGATCATCTGTATAAACACCGTCCACTTTGGTTGCTTTCAGTACAACATCAGCTTCAATTTCAATACCACGTAGACATGCAGCTGAATCTGTTGTGAAAAAAGGATTACCCGTACCCGCAGAGAAAATAACTACACGACCTTGACGTAATTGGCTGATCGCATCAGCCCAGTTGTAGTTATCACACACACCGTTAAGAGGAATAGCTGACATTACTCGAGCGTTCACATAGGCACGGTGCAAAGAATCACGCATTGCTAAGCCGTTCATTACAGTTGCTAGCATACCCATGTGGTCGCCCACAACTCGGTTCATACCTGCTTCTGCAAGGCCTGCACCACGGAATAAGTTACCGCCACCAATAACTAGGCCTACTTGTACGCCTAATTCAACGAGTTCTTTGATCTCTTGAGCCATACGGTCAAGAACTTGTGCGTCAATGCCGAAACCTTCTTCGCCTTGTAGTGCTTCACCACTTAGCTTAAGCAAAATTCGTTGATAAGTTGGTTTTGGATTTGTGGTCATGTGTTTTACCTTCCAGGCTAACTTGAGATATGGAGTTGTAAAAAGACCGCAGCCATGGCTACGGTCTTCTATAAGCTATTCGCTAAAAAGGATTAACCTTTTTGAGCCAATGCTACTTCTTCAGCGAAGCTTAGGCCTTCTTGCTTCTCGATACCTTCACCAACTTCTAGGCGAACGAAACCAGAAACAGAAACACCAGCTTCTTTAAGCACGTCACCTACAGTTTTCTTAGGTTCCATGATGAAAGCTTGACCAGTTAGAGAAACTTCGCCAGTGAACTTCTTCATGCGGCCTTCAACCATCTTTTCAGCGATTTCTTTAGGCTTGCCTTCGTTCATTGCGATTTCAACTTGAACTTCGCGCTCTTTAGCAACTACGTCTGCTGGTACGTCAGATGGGTTAACGTACTCTGGCTTAGATGCAGCAACGTGCATTGCAACGTGCTTAAGAGTTTCTTCGTTACCGTTACCAGCAACAACAACACCGATACGCTCACCGTGACGGTAAGTAGCGATTTGCTCGCCTTCGATGTAAGCAACACGGCGAACAGAAACGTTCTCACCGATCTTAGCAACTAGAGCAACACGTGCTTCTTCGAATTGTGCTTGAAGCTCTTCAACAGATGCTTTGCTAGCTAGAGCAGCGTCAGCTACTTCGTTAGCGAAAGCAAGGAAGTTACCATCTTTAGCAACGAAGTCAGTTTGACAGTTAACTTCTACAAGAGCTGCAGTAGTTTCGTTGTTCTTGATGATGATAGTACCTTCAGCAGCTACGTTACCCGCTTTTTTAGCAGCTTTAGCAGCACCGCTCTTACGCATGTTTTCGATTGCTAGCTCGATGTCAGCGTTAGCTTCTACTAGCGCTTTTTTACATTCCATCATGCCTGCGCCAGTACGCTCACGCAGTTCTTTAACTAGGGCAGCTGTAACTGTTGCCATTGTCATAATCCTCAGATTTAATTCTTTGAGTAAAAATCAGGGGCCTCTAGCGGCCCCTGGTAACCATTCTTAGTTTACACAAGGTAACTTAAGAGGCTCTGTAAAGTACCAAGTACTTATTAAGCTTCAGCTACGAAACCGTCTTCTTCAGCTTGAACAGCGATATCTTGGTTGCGAGCTTCTTTAACAGTTTGAGCTACAGCACCAGTGTAAAGCTGGATCGCACGGATTGCGTCATCGTTACCTGGGATAACGAAGTCAACACCGTCTGGATCTGCGTTTGTATCAACAACAGCAAATACTGGGATACCTAGGTTGTTAGCTTCTTTAATTGCGATGTGCTCACAATCAGCACCAACTACGAACATTGCGTCTGGTAGACCGCCCATGTTCTTGATACCACCTAGTGATTTCTCAAGCTTTTCCATTTCACGAGTACGCATTAGCGCTTCTTTCTTGGTTAGCTTCTCGAAAGTACCATCAGTAGATTGAGCTTCAAGATCTTTAAGACGCTTGATTGACTGACGAACAGTTTTCCAGTTAGTCAGCATACCACCCAACCAACGGTTGTTTACGTAGTACTGGTCACAGCTTACTGCTGCTTCTTTGATTGATTCGCTAGCTGCGCGCTTAGTACCAACGAAAAGAACTTTACCTTTACGAGCTGCAATTTTTTCAATTTCAGCTAGTGCTTCGTTGAACATTGGTACAGTTTTTTCTAGGTTGATGATGTGTACACGGTTACGAGCGCCGAAAATGAATGGCTTCATTTTTGGGTTCCAGTAACGAGTTTGGTGACCGAAGTGTACACCAGCCTGAAGCATGTCGCGCATTGATACAGTTGCCATTGAATAATCCTCTATGGGGTTAGGCGTCCACATATCCCATCTTAAAACCGACCCGATGACAGCAATGAGCTATCGTTATCTAATTCGAAGATAACCGAGCACCCCGGCAGATGTGTCGATATGTGTGAATAATAAAATTAAGTATGTATGACTCAATCAAGTTGCACCTTCGTACCTATATATTAGTGCTAAAGCAAAAATACACTTAGTATGAAAGTAACAAAATCACTGATCACGGCGCGCTTTATACCACATATTTAGTCGCTAAATCCAGTCAAATCTGGTTATGAGAATTAATCTTATCTTTCCATTCTCCCCTAGCGACTGGTAACATAGCGTTATAGCAAAACATCCGATATAGAGACGATTATATGAGCATTAAGATCAAAACGGCTGAAGAAATCGAAAAAATGCGCGTAGCGGGCCGTTTGGCTGCTGAAGTGCTAGAAATGATCGAACCCCACGTTAAAGCTGGTGTAACTACCGAAGAGCTTGATCGTATTTGTCATGACTACATCACTAAAGAGCAACAAGCGATCCCTGCACCGCTAAACTACCACGGTTTCCCGAAATCAATCTGTACTTCAATCAACCACGTTGTTTGTCACGGTATTCCAGCAAAAGCGGATGAAGAAGTACCTGAAGCTAATGGTAAATTCAACAAGCCTGCTGTGCTTAAAGATGGTGACATCATCAACATTGACGTCACAGTCATTAAAGATGGTTACCACGGTGATACTTCTAAGATGTTTGAAGTGGGTGAAGTGTCACTTGAAGACAAGCGTCTTTGCCGTGTTGCACAAGAAAGCCTGTACTTAGCGATCAAGAAAGTAAAACCAGGCGCACGTGTTGGCGATATCGGTACTGCTATTCAAAAATTCATTAAAGCGGGTAATAGCCGTTTCTCTATCGTTAAAGACTACTGTGGTCACGGTATTGGTAACGAATTCCACGAAGAGCCACAAGTGGTTCACTACAAAAACAGCGATCGCACTGTATTGAAAGAAGGCATGTGTTTTACGATTGAGCCAATGATCAACGCAGGTAAATTTGGCTGTGAATCAGATGATCAAGACGGCTGGACTGTTTACACTGTAGACGGTAAGAAATCAGCTCAGTGGGAACACACGCTACTAGTAACAAAAGAAGGTTGTGAGATCTTAACACTACGTAAAGAAGAATCACTACCTCGCCTTATGCACAACGCATAATGGTTACTCAGTTAACAAGATAATAAAAACCGACCATTTGTGTCGGTTTTTTTCTATCTATACATGTTGTTCCGATGTGGTTGTGGTTATAGTAAAGCTAAGATTCAACAATGGCATGGACAGCAATGACGGATACTCTTTCTCTTCAACTTGATAGCTACGCAGATCAAGACATTACCCAAGAAAAACTACGCCAAGCACTAACAGCGTTTGCAGAGCATCAAAAACAACGTTTTTTCCAACATGTTCCTATTGCCGATCTCGTCACTGAACGTAGCCGCTATATCGATCAATTACTCCAACGTTTATGGCATTTTTATGGGTTTTCGCAACAGGAAGATTTAGCGTTAGTCGCGGTTGGCGGTTATGGTCGAAGTGAACTCCACCCCTTATCTGATGTTGATATTCTTATTCTAAGTGAGAGCCCTATTGAGGAAGCTGTCGGTACCAAAATCAGCGAATTTGTTACGCTTTTGTGGGATCTACGCTTAGAAGTAGGACAAAGTGTCCGTACCGTAAATGATTGCTTTAACATTGGTAAAGACGATTTAACCGTTGCAACCAACCTTACCGAAGCCCGCTATCTTTGCGGTAACAAAGCCATCTTCGAACACCTTACTGATGTCTTAACCTCAGAAAAATTTTGGCCTAGCCATGTGTTCTATCAAGCCAAACTTGAAGAGCAGAAAGTCCGTCACGCTCGCTATCACGACACCACTTATAATCTTGAGCCCGATATTAAATCGAGTCCCGGTGGTCTTCGTGATATTCACACCTTAAGTTGGGTTGCTCGTCGTCATTTTGGTGCCACCAGCTTATTTGAAATGAGTCGTCATGGTTTTCTTACTGATGCTGAATATCGAGAACTCGTTGAGTGCCAAAATGAACTCTGGCGGATCCGCTTTGCTTTACATATTGAACTGCGTCGTTATGACAACCGCTTAACCTTTGATCATCAAGCATCAGTCGCAGCAAACCTTGGCTACCAAGGTGAAGGAAATCAAGCGGTTGAAATGATGATGAAAGAGTTCTATCGCACGCTACGCCGCGTTGCTGAGCTTAACAAAATGCTGCTTCAGCTGTTTGATCAAGCAATTATCACGAATAAAAGAGATGTCGCGCCTGTTGTATTAGATGAAGACTTCCAAATTCGTGGACACTTAATTGAAGCGACTAAACCTGCTTTATTTCAGGCTCGTCCAGAAACCATTTTAGATATGTTTCTACATGTAGCGAAAAACTCCGAAATTGAAGGTATTGCAGCGCCAACACTGCGTCAATTGCGCACTGCTCGTCGTCGTTTAAATCGTTTTCTCATTGATATTCCTGCTGCCCGTGAAAAATTCATGGAACTAGTACGCCAACCGAATGCGTTGCAAAAAGCCTTTCGATTAATGCATCGTCATGGCGTCTTATCTGCATACTTACCGCAATGGAGTCACATTGTCGGTCAGATGCAATTTGACTTATTCCATGTCTATACCGTGGATGAGCACAGTATTCGAGTGATCAAAAACCTCAATAAGTTTGCTGATCCCGAAAACAAACAACGCCATCCGATTTGCTGTGAGGTCTATCCCCGTATTGTCAAAAAAGAGCTATTAATCCTTGCCGCTATTTTCCATGATATTGCCAAAGGTCGAAAAGGTGATCACTCAGAGCTTGGGGCAGTAGATGCCTATGAGTTTTGTATTCAACACGGGCTTTCACGCCCCGAAGCCAACATCGTGTCATGGCTGGTGAAAAAGCACTTACTGATGTCTGTCACAGCACAACGTCGTGATATTTACGATCCTGAAGTAGTTGCAGAATTTGCTAAGCAAGTGCGCGATGAGGAGAGACTAGATTACCTTGTTTGTTTAACCGTTGCCGATATTTGCGCCACTAACCAAGACTTATGGAACAGCTGGAAACGTACCTTGCTTGCGGAGCTGTATTACTCCACTCAAAAAGCGTTACGTCGAGGGCTAGAAAACACCCCAGATGTACGAGATCGCATTCGCCACAATCAACAACTAGCGTCAGCCATTTTACGTAGCAAAGGTTTCCAACCTCGTGAAATTGAGGTGTTATGGCAACGCTTTAAAGCCGATTACTTCTTACGTCATACCCATAAACAATTGGCTTGGCATGCCGAAGCACTATTGCAACACGATCATGACAAACCACTCATTTTATTGAGCAAAAAGGCCACGCGCGGTGGTACAGAAGTCTTCGTCTACAGCAAAGATAAGGCCAAACTATTTGCTATTGTGGTGTCAGAGCTTGATAAGAAAAACTTAAGTGTCCATGACGCCCAAATCATGAACAGTAAAGACGGTTACACCCTAGATACTTTCATGGTGCTTGATCCTAATGGTAAAGCGATCAATGAAAACCGCCATACCACGATCCGTCGAGCATTAACCAAAGCGCTCATGGCAATGAAATCAGAGCGAAAAATTCGTCGAGCACCTCGTAAGCTATTGCATTTCAATGTTCCAACAGAAGTCAGTTTTCTACCAACCAAAACCGGTAAAAAGACCATGATGGAGCTGGTTGCCTTAGATATGCCAGGCTTACTTGCTAAAGTGGGCTCAGTGTTTGCCGAGCATAACGTTAGCTTACAGGCCGCCAAAATTACCACCATTGGTGAACGGGCTGAAGACTTCTTTATTTTAGTAAATGAACAAGGTAGCCATCTAACCGAAGAGCAGCAAGAGATATTAAAAGCGTCACTGATCAAAACGATTAATAAACATGCCTGATTTAATCTTCATAACGAACAATTGATTACCAACAAAAAAGCCTGCGTAATGCAGGCTCTCTTTTTAAAGTTGGGTAACAAATTGATCAAACCAGTCTTGCGCCACTTCTAACGGCTCAAAGTGTATACCAGCATCAATATCTAACCTTGGCTGTAATGATTTAGCGCCTAGCTCTGAAAGTAATGCATCAAATTGGCGTCCAGCACCACAGAAACGATCTTCTCCATAACTCGAATCCCCCATAGCAATCACACCAAAACCTTGCTCAGGTAACAATGGGAATTGATCTTGTAATGCGACATACAGCGGCAGTAGATTTTCAGGGATCTCACCTTGCCCTGTTGTCGATGAAATGATCAATACAGTGTCATTTTTGTAATCAAGAAAATCATCGAGTGTCGGATCAAAATACACTTGAGTATCAACTGATGTTGCGCTGCTGGCTAATTCTTCAGCAAGATCTTCTGCGCCACCATAAACAGATCCAATAAAAATACCTAACCGAGCCATTGTGCCCTCCATTGCCACTGTTGCGTTATTACCACTGTGGCAATGATAGGCTTAAAAATCAAGCCAATGAGGTTTAACTTGTGAAAGCGCGATTAGTCTCGCACTAATAGATCTGATGACCAATTAAATGCCGACATTACACGTTGCCATGTTTCATCGATATCAGCACGAATATCAATCGGCTCACCTGTGATCGGGTGAGCAAACTGCAATCTTGATGCATGTAGCATTAAACGATGACAATCATAATGTTCACGGAACATACGATTATGGCGTCCATCACCATGATTAACATCACCAATAATATGATGGCTTAAATGGTGCATATGACGACGTAACTGATGCTTACGCCCTGTCTCTGGTTTCATTTCGACCAAGCAATAACGACTGGTTGGGTAGCGACCTACTGCAATGTCAGTCTCAACTGTAGCAAGTGGTTCATACGCCGTAACGGCAGGCTGCGCTTCTTTCTCTTCCGATGCATTTTTATCGGCGATTTTATCAAGCTCAACCTTGAGTGGATAATCAAGCACCGCTGCTTCTTTTATCCAACCACGTACCACTGCATGATAGGTTTTATGCATATCGCGACCAGCGAACATTGGCATCATTTCTGCTGCAATTTCACTTGATAAACCAAACAACAATACACCTGAAGTCGGGCGATCAAGGCGATGTAATGGGAACACGTGTTGGCCGATTTGATCACGCAATGTTTGCATCACAAAAACAGTCTCATGGCTGTCTAACCAAGAGCGATGCACTAACATACCCGCAGGTTTATTTACCGCAATTAAATATTCGTCACGGTATAAAATTTCAAGTTCCATTACATGTACTCAGTGTTGTTTAAATAGTAAATCAAGCTGACGAGTGATCGCTAAAATCGCCTCAACACCTGCTTGCTCTTTCATGGCCTCTTCAACATAAGGGCTAATTTCAAACCTTTCAGGCAAAGGTAATCGCAGCGCAATTAACTGACCAAATTTTGGTATAAAAATCCATTGCAGCCATTGATGACAATCAAGTGTATCTATTGCAAAAGGCTCTGTACTAGCCAATGCTTGAAGATCAGGAGGCGTTAATTGCCAATGACAATGTTGGCGTAAAACCACTTCTAACTCATCAAGTAGACGCTGGCTATGATGATACTTATCCATTTTTCCTCCTGAACTAAAGCCGCGCAGAATAGCATCGGATAACACATCACCCAAGGATTTGTTCATTTGTGCCTTATTCCACTCTCACAACACTTCATCCCATGTGTTGATATAAAGATAAATCCTTTCGTGAATAGGTAGGATTGCCCCGTTGCAAAAGTTATACTGAATTTCTGATTGAGGAGCACAGATATGTCCATGGATAAATTTCATACACTAACCCAACTACTTGATAATGCAGGCTGTCAGTACAATATTTTTGATCTCGGCCGCCGTGTTAACGAAATTGACGTTTCACAATTTAAAGCGGTAGAAGACAATCGCCAGCCTTATCCATGGCCATTACAGCAACACGCACACTTAGCCATTTCATTTTGGCAGCCAAACCACTCGCCATGGATTTGGTTTTTACGTTTGCCGCTTGACGAACGTGGTTTATTAAAACAAGCCGCTGTGGGTGATTTTATTAAGTATTTGATTGAGGCTATGGGCGCGACACTCAATGCTGAGCCAACAGAAGAAGAGCAAGAAAAACTAGCAGCCAATCCTTATACTTTTAAACCAACTGATGACAAAATGGCTATTTTCCATGCTCAACTTCGTCAACAGTTAGACTTACCTGCCAGCCAATATTATGAGCATGCACAGCATTACTTATCAGGTCAATTGGATTGGGAACAATGGCAAGGTGTTGGCTTACAAGGACTCGCTGATATCTGTGCGCGAATGAAGCAAGAAAATAATGCGACTTATATCCGTAAATCGATTACGAATTTACCGATGACACCACTTTACGCTTTATTGGGCTGTTTAGAGCATTGCTCATTACCAGACACACTGAGTGCGCGTATTAATGAACACCTTGACGCTGAAATCAATAGCGACAATCCTGACATTTTTCTGGTATCAGCATTAATCCGTGCTTTATCTGGCAGTAACACCTCACTGTTACATCAAGCACTTAAGAATATTCTCGATAAGCCTGAACTGTGTCATCGTGAAGTCTTAATTGCCATTGCTGGTCGTTGCTGGGCTGGATTATCAAACACCGACATTGCGGCTAGATTCTTATTACGCCTAGCACAAACAGAAGATCAAGCACTGTTTAATCAGCTGTTTGCCGATCTTGTTATGCTACCTGCTCTACGTGGCATCATGCTGCAAGTATTACATGGTCAAGCGGAGCCTGAATTGATCGCTGCAATTCAAAAATTACAACAACATGCGCGTGGGCAGTAATGAGCCTACTCACGGGAATTAATCGATGGAAAACTTATTAGGAATACTGCTCGTTGCAATCATTGCTTTTTTATTCTGGCAGCAGCGACGACAAACCGAGCTAGCGCAATATTTTATTGAGCAACGCTGTAAAAATATGGGATTACAGCTGCTAAGTTTTGCTAGAGGTAAACACAAGCTTAAAGATCACCATGGTGAATGGGGTTGGCGGACAGTATTTATCTTTGAATTTTCTGCTGATGGGCATGATGCTTATCAGGGCTATTTAGAAATGAAGCGCCTACGAGCAAGTCACTTCTTTATTCCACCGCATCGGTTGCCTGAAGGTGAAGAGTATTAATTCTTAGCCACAAAAAGAACGGGCGCAACATCTGTTGCGCCCTATGGCTTTACATGTAGCATTTCCCGCTACTATGGTGCTCCCTGCTATCAATCCTTGATATACTTAAGTCCCCAGTGTAACCCCAAACTCCATCCAAGAGTTGCTCTTCGGTAGTTCCTTGACCCGTCAATATATCCGATACTGACTCTCTCTCCCGTTCCTGGAGGTGTCCCTACTTCATCCTAAAGTTGTTCCTGACTTCATCAATGAAGGTATTCCCTACTCTATCCTAGAGTGTTCCACTTACTCCATCCTAGAGCGCTATCCCTAAACTTCGTTCCTAAAGTGTCCGTGTCATCCAGACTAGTAAATATCCTAATTTACTGCGCCACATCCTGTAGTGTTCCTGCACAATCCTTGTTAGATAGCTCCGCTATCTATTTCTCATCCTGAGACTAGCTAATCCTTAGCTGTTCCAAATCCCATGTCGTTCCCTTCCGACACGATAAATATTACCGCATTAGTCATTGAGAACAACATATATATAGAATATGAAG
>NZ_SSMG01000374.1 GCF_009873615.1 Photobacterium lucens | reverse complement strand
AACCTAAAGAGTAAAAATAAATTTGTGCGAAATATTCTTTTTATTATCCATTTCAAACATGATCCGCTTTGCTGTTATTGTTTGAATGTGCTCATTAAACCTCATTTTAGGTGCTGAAAAACGTTTACCATTTAAAGTTCCATGTATATTCAGCATGACGAACTCACCGTTGTAATAGTAAGCTTCCGTAAAATTAATCGAGACCATCGTTCCTACTGTTAACTTCCCTAAATCATAGCGAAAACGTGTTTTAGCCTTTTGCTCATCAAATATAACTGCGATAAGCATTGAACGATTTGTAAGATCAACAACTTCCGTCTGCTTTTCTGCCGTAATACGATATTGCAAATAGAGTTTGTTATCGATTTTTTTGTATTTATTGTAGCTCACGCCCCCCATGACAAAAGTACCGTTGATAGCAAATGCTACCAACGGATTAAATAAACACATTAAAATGGTAATTATTCTAAGCATCGATATATATGATTAAATCTCACAAGTTACAAATTCACCGTCTCTTGGCTTTTCTTCACAACTTTTAATAATGCCTTCAGATTTACCACCAATAACACTAAACTCTAACTGGTGTTCAGCGTATTTACCTTCTAACCAGTAGTCATACTGTCCATCATTACCTAAGTAATAACCTCGAATCCCCTCTTCAGAGCAGAACGGTACGTTGGTCACTTTCGACAATTTTTCATCGACAGTACAACTATATTGGTTTCTTTCAATATTAAGATCTTGTCGACCAACTGCTGTATTTAACGCGTAGGCCGATAAAATATCGAGTGTGACTTTGACATCATCGTCAGATAGCTCAAATAACATGACATCATCAGCAGGTGATTGTAGGTGGGCATGTAAATTTGTTAGTACTGGCTTTAAATCAGCAAGCTCAGCTGCTGTAAAATATTCGGTTAAATTTAATTTTGTCTTTACCGTTGTTATTGCTGCTTTAAGCGACGTCAACGATTGTACTAAATACTTAGGATCTTGGCGTAAGGTAAATACGGTGGGATCTTCCATCCAGGTTACAGGATTGTAAGAGGCTAAATTGTATTCCACCGATGTGATTGGATAATCAACACTGCCTAAACTTGTATATTCACTAAATGATGTATCAGGATCATATCCATATTTCACCGCTTTCACGGTAACATTTGATTCAGTATGCACTAAATAATTTACATCACTACCTGCATTGTACGCTGAAATAGTACTCAGTATATTTGCAACCGTTAATGCTACTGTACGTACCGCATGTGCATCTTGATAAGTGATCATCCCCTCATCACTAGGATCATACTTAGCTACACGATTAACTTCTGCAAAACTGATCGCTAATTTATCGCTAGCTGTAACCAGCTTATTTGCCAGCTCAAACAGCATTTTTGACTCTGAATCTGTCGATGCTAATGCTCGATCAATATTAGCGCCAAGAACTACATCTGCATTGTGATTAATCGCATAATCAATAGCTTGAGGAAGTAAGCTATCGTAAGCAAATAGAGGGTTCTCGACTTGTGAATAATCAAATTGAATGCGCTGTTTAACCGCATCATCATTTAATATATAAGCAATATCGAGAATAGCTTTCAGCACTTCAATATCAGCATTATTACTATCATCCCCTTTATCTAGGATTGCTTGATACTCTGCTAATTTTTGTTGGAAATTTAAAGTATGCAAATTAGGGAGATTAGCTTCAACATCGTTAATGATTTCAGCTACCGCTAGACTATGAAAGCCTTTCAGCTCAGGTACATTACCATCAAGGTGTTTCTTTGCATCTACAAAAGAAACAAGGTTGGCAATAGCAACACCAACCTCTTCTAGTGCTTGTAAGAAAGCCTGCTCTTCTTGATCTAATAAGTTTGATGGCAATTGAGTACCATCAAAATCTTCAACGCTGATACCATTTTCAGGGTTACCATCAGCATCAATACTTTGAAGTAACGCCGCAATTTTTACAGCTTTAGTCGTATCAACAGCAATAGAATACGGTGTAACAACAAGGGAATCTGATGATACGGTGACAGAGCCTAAGTCAAAGCCATTTAAACTAAACTGGCATTTGTTACCTTCCAGTGTTTCAAATTTACCTTCAGTATCAGTTTGCCCGTTATAGTCATCGCCACAATCATACTGTAATCCAGACACCGCACTGTCAATAAACTGCCCTGTTATCACTGTGCTTTTAGGAATTGTCGTTGTGGGGGCTGAATCACTATCACCACCTCCACAGCCAATTAACCCAATTGATAAAGTAGGAAGTAACAATGCCAACGTTGTTTTTGGTAGTTTCATCTTTTAATTCTCTTTATTAATGACAAAAAAGCATCTCAATGCACCTAGTAGCACAATATAGCAATTGAGCATTTTTCATGTGAATCTAGATGCACTTTTTTGCGTAATAAAAAGAGTAATTTGAATGAAGTGTCTTACTTTAAAGAATTACCAATTGTTGGCTGTTTTAAGCTGATGTTTTAGCCGTAACACGTAACTTGTTTTTATTATCACGATTCTGACGAATATGCTCATCACTTTGGATCATGTCGGGTTGTTTCGCTAGGCGATCATAAAGTACAACGTTAACTGAAGCCGCTAAGTTCATACAACCAACTGTTGGTACATACACAACATGATCCGCTTTATCAGCAACGTCCTGAGCAATAGAGCCATCTTCAGGGCCAAAGATATAGATCGCTTTTTCAGGGTGTTCAAAGTGAGGTAATAACGTTGCCCCTTCTGCAAAATCCACACATACAATTTTCATATCTTGTGGTAAATCATCAATCAAAGATTCAACACCTGACAATGGAATTGTCTGAGCCATTTTCTTGGTATCCGTCTGAAATTTCGCGGCCAAATCATAGCGAGTGCCCGTATATGTCACTGCGTCTGCTTTATAACACCCCGCCGCTCGCAATACTGCGCCCACATTAGTTGGACTCTTAGGATTAGTTAATCCAATAATCACTGACGCATCTTTCATAGTTCTCTGTCTTTCTCTTCAATAACAATGGATTAATTATCCAAATTTCATGTAAAAAATAGCCTCAATCTTTCAATTGAGGCTCTGATATAGCATAACTTTAAGGCGTTTTATTATAAAACATTATTATTCAAAGGTGCATTACTGCGTGTTGACTTAAATAATGGTGATAATAATCTGCTACCAAATACACTTAAGTGATTATCGTCATAGTATAAAGAATCACCATTTATGGATGATATACATTTCTCCGAATTACAAAAATACGGGCCTACATTTAAAATTGTTACACCACATTTTTGATGCACTTTATCCATTAAGCCTCTGATAAAGGCATTCCTAGTATTGTATTTTTTCACATCAAGATCATATTCATACGGTCGATTATTAAGCATCTCTTTCTTCGCCATTTCTTTTGGTATGTTGAATGGCATCTCTGGCGTTGGTGTCGTTATATAAACAGGATTATTTTTTGCAATAGAACACATCGTTTGTTCATAATATTTAGAGAACTCATTAAGAAATGGTTTTGATACTGTCTTGTAATCATGATCAAAATACACTTCAGGCGTATCAGGCGAATGAAAACCATAAATATATCCAGAAGTTCTATTGATAATATAAACAGGTACGCCTTTATATTTACTCATAATTTCTTGTATAT
>NZ_SSMG01000373.1 GCF_009873615.1 Photobacterium lucens | reverse complement strand
TCTCTGTTGCTAGTATTAATTGGTCAAATAAATTCAATAAGTTAAAAGGAATAGATGAATGAGCAAGTGTATCTTCACTCTTATCCCCGTTGTTGCATTATTAGCTATTTCTAGTGCTCATGCCGATTCACTTATCCAAGGTTTAAACCGTGTTGATAATTCATTAAGCAAAGTGCAGAACAGTATTCACGGTACTCAGAATACGATCCGTAATGGACAGAACAAGATTGATAATACTCAGCGTGCTATTGGTGAAATTCAAGATGGGACGTATGTAGAAAAGCGTGTGGAAAATAAGGTTCGCCAACAGAAGCGTCGCGCAGTAAATGGCTTAATTAATAAGTCATCAAATGCGATCCGTAAGGCTACCAATACTTACTAATGAATAAAGGTTAAGATTTTCGTAAGACAGAAATGTTAACAATCTAG
>NZ_SSMG01000038.1 GCF_009873615.1 Photobacterium lucens | reverse complement strand
TTTTATAAGATAAAAACTTTAATAATGAAAGTAATATCTTCTTGTATTTAAATTCAGGCGAGTTAATTGCCAGCAGCGAATCATCGTATTCTCGTCTGCCGATCCCTAAATCTATTCCATTAATACTCACGCCAGAAGAGCAAGTATTGGTGGATGAAAGTCCTGTTTTACGAGTATCGAACAAAGAAAACTGGGCGCCGATTGATTTTACTATTTCCGGTCGTCCTGCAGGTCTTATTCCTGATTTGCTTTATATGGTGGGGCAAGCAACGGGATTGGAGTTCGATTTTTTTAATGGCATGACAGGCACTTCGCTACGTGAAGCGTATAAAAATGGAACGCTAGATATTTTAACGTCAGTACCGAATGTACCGAATAATCAGGAATTGGGTATTTTTAGTCGTTCTTTATTTGAGTCACCGTTTGCTATCGCAGTGTCGAATAAAAATAGTTATCGAAACCTGCAAGATCTCTCTGGTAAGCGGTTAGCACTGTTAAATAACTTATCTATTATCAATTTAGTGCATGAGAAGTTTCCTCTAATTGAAGTTGTTACTTATGACCATGTTCATGACGCGTTAAATGCTGTAAATGATGGTGAAGTCGATGCCTTTATTGATGCTAAAGCGGTACTGAACTATGTTTCAGAGCAGTTCATGATTGATGATTTGAATTACTATGATCTGAATATTGAAAACTCTCTGACGCTGTCTTTAGTGTTATCACCTGAAAAGGCGGGGCTATTAAAAGTCATTAACCGAGCGATTGAGGCATTAACCCCAGCACAGCAATATTACTTGAACCAAAAATGGTTAAATCCTAATGCAGAAGTCAATCGGTCAGGTATTGTACCGTACTCTGAGCTTATCGAGTTCACTGACGATATAACAATGCAAAATAAGCTGATTGAAAGTTACAAAGACAGTGATGAAGTTTTTTACTATGTGCGTGATGTACGCCGTGGTGGTCATGATCAGATCTTTTTTGCTGCGATGGTGCCAAAAATATCCGTATATGGTATGAGTGAAGAGAAGATCCGCACATCAATTTATGTTTCAACGATACTACTGCTTTTATTACTGCCATTAGCAGCGTTATGTGCCAAACCTATTGTGAAGCCGATTTTGTTGCTGCGTGCTGAGAATAAGAAGGTTAAACAGCATCGTTATAATGATGTCACAGTGATCCCTACCAATATTAAAGAAATTCATGAGCTTTCAACCTCGACATATCAGGTTTCGGAATCATTGAAAGAACATGAAAAGCGTCAGGATGAATTTGTTGAATCCTTTATTCAGCTGATCGCCCAAGCTATCGATGATAAATCCCCTTATACCGCAGGGCATTGTAACCGCGTGCCTGAAATCGCTCTAATGTTTGCTGATGAAGTGGAGAAATCACAGCAAGGGCAATTTGCTGAGTTCCGTTTTAATAATGATGCTGAGCGTCGAGAATTTAGAATTGCAGCGTGGCTTCATGATTGCGGTAAGATCACCACGCCAGAGCATATCGTTGATAAAGGCACCAAGCTTGAAGCTAATTATAACCGTATTCATGAAGTCAGAATGCGTTTTGAAGTGTTGTGGCGTGATGCGGAAGTCGATTATTACCAACACATTATTGATAACCCAGAAGATCAAAAGCAAGCGATTGAAACTTTGAATAAAACCCAAAAGCAGCTTCAGGAAGATTTTGCATTTATTGCAAATGCCAATGTTGGTAGCGAATTCATGAGTGATGAGCATATTGCGCGTATTCGTGAAATTGCAGATAAAACTTGGCTGCGTCATTTTGATGATCATCTTGGTTTATCACCATTAGAAGAGCTAAAAGTTTCTGATAAGTCTGAAACTTTGCCAGTTGAAGAGCATTTATTGTCAGATAAACCAGAGCACCGTATTGAACGTATTAATGAACTCCATTTTGATCCTGCGTTTGGGATCAAAATGCAAGTACCAGAACTACAATACAATCTGGGAGAGATTTATAACCTAACGATTAAACGAGGTACGTTAACCCCAGAAGATCGCTTTAAGATCAATGAGCATATGATCAGTACGATTAAGATGTTGGAAAGTTTGCCATTCCCAGAAGATTTAGCTCGCGTGCCACGTTATGCTTCAACACACCATGAAACCATGAAAGGGACGGGTTATCCACGTCGATTATCAGCCGATGATTTAAGTGTTCCTGAGCGTATTTTGGTGATTGCCGATATTTTTGAAGCGCTCACAGCCGCAGATCGCCCGTATAAGAAAGCCAAGCCGTTAAGTGTAGCGATTGATATCTTGTATAAAATGGCGCTGGATGAGCATATTGACTTAGAGCTATTTAAGCTGTTTTTATCCAGTGGTGTGTATAAGCGCTATGCTGAAAAGTATCTTCCTCAACAGCAGATAGATGCGGTGAATATCGAACAGTATCTTCACCCTAAAGAGCGAGAAACATCACACGCATAACTGGCGTCGTTAGTCATATTTTTTCACATAATCCCGCAGTAAAAATGGCGGGATTATTTTTTCTGGTAGATTATGTTTCGCACTAATGTCTATTTTTTGTGTGATGTTGCGCAATAATTCGAAGATAGGTTTTTTAAAATATAAAAGTTAGTTTTTACTTTTGATGCTTCGCTGTGGTTGCAATTTAAATATGGGATGTTTTTATTTAACCTTAATTCAAAATAACC
>NZ_SSMG01000004.1 GCF_009873615.1 Photobacterium lucens | reverse complement strand
GTTTTTTGGTCTTTGGCGGTGTTGTTCAACTGAAAAATTGAACTTTTTTACTTATAAATTGTGAATGGTGTTCATTTGGAAATTAATTAAGTTGTTTCATTTAACAGTCATGAAACTGCGTGCTAATTTTGTCGCCACTGATTTATGGATACAAGTTGTCGTTATACGGATTGTTACTTCTCTTTAAGTAACTAAGTAAAGGAACTGCATTTAAGTAGACGACTTGTTTAAAAGTAAAAACAATTAGGAAATATAATGAAAAAGAATGCACTAAGCCTTCTAGTGGCTCTATCTGTTCTAGCTCCAGTAGCAGCACAAGCAGCAGTTCAACTTCCAGCTGGTACTCAAGAGATCGGTGTTCAAGGTAACGCTAAACTAGGCAGCGGTTGGCATGCAGATCTTAACGGTACTTACGGTACTTTCGTAAAAGACAACTGGGAAGTGGGTGGTACTGCTACTGTTCGCGCACAAGATAAAGATGACGCAATCAGCGCTCAACTAGGTGCATTCACAGAGTACAACTTTGTTAACTCTACTAATTGGGTACCTTACGTTGGTGCAGCAGCTGAACTTGGCGCACTAAGCTACGATAACAAAAATGGCGGCGACATCGATGCTGGCGATAAGGGCGACAACAACTGGGCTCTTAACGTTAAACTAGCTGCTGGTGTTAAGTACTTTATTAACCCTAACGTTGCTATCACATCTGAAGTTAACTACAACATCGCTACAGATGACATCTTCTCAAGCGACGGTTACTCTAGCCAGAAAGCTAAAGACAGCCTAACAAACATCGTATTCGGTACTCGTTTCTACTTCTAAGTTTAAACAAGTATTACGATGTAATGAAAACCCGCCATGTGCGGGTTTTTTTACGTCTAAATTCCACAGAAGACTAGCGATTACAACACATGGAAGCTTTCATATTTAAGTGGATGGGGGCGTCGCTATGTAACGCGACCTTATTATTTAATGAAAAATAATATATCGAGATAACGTGAAGTTACTTGGGTACAAAGTGTTATGTCTATAAGAAGGCAGGTATAAAAAAGAGCCTGTCTCACACAATAGTGATAGAAGCAGGCTCTATTTATATGGCTTATTGAAACTGTTTAAGACAATGCGTTACGTTTTTTAACGCGCTTTATAATCCAACTACTTGAAAGGCTAACAATGGCAATTGCCAGAGTAACAAATGGTGCAACCATTAAAATCATAGTCGCTACTTTAGCGATTTTTTCAGGTAGTAACGTTAATAAATAGCCCAAACCTGTTAGTAGTAATACCCAAGCTGTCGCACTTAGCCAAGCAAAACGGAAAAAGTGGGACTGACTTTTAACACGGAAGCCCATCATTAAAGGTAGCAAAGGGCGCACTACAGGAATAAAACGTGCTACAAACAGAGCTATCACACCATGACGGATCAGCAAGTTATCGACAGTTTGCATCCTGTGCGGTGGTACCATACTCACCCAGCCTTTCACTTTTGGTAAATGATCCAGCCAGCGACCTTGTAAGTAAGCTAACCAACTACCAATAGCTGATGCCACAATCAGTAAGAAGACTACTAATTTAAAATCAATGATCCCCATTGCACCCAATGTACCAGCTAAGATCACGATGCTATCGCAAGGTAGCGGTGCTGCCGGTAAAAATGCACTTTCTAACCAGATAACAAATGTCACGCAGACATAAATCATCACCATGCTTTCTGGGTTTTGTAATGCGACAAAATCTTGGTGCCAGAGCGCAGAAAAAATAGATACAAATGAATCAAGCATCTATGTGTCCTTGTAAATAAAATAGAAAAATGAATTGGTTTGATGTTATGAAAACAGCAAATTCCGACTATGTGTAAAACGAAATTGAAAATTGGCGAGAGACAAAAGGTTCTTGCGTTTTAAACACGATTTTTCTATAGGTATCAGAGCGTAAGTTAAAAAGACATTACTCTTTTGCTGTAACAAAGCAAGAAAATGTTCACGCTCGTGATACAAGGGCGCTAGTTTAATCGTTGGTGAGGCAAAACGGTAGCGTTGGGGCGTTGTTAACAGCCCAAGATCTGCATTATATGAGATTGAAGACGATTCAAAATAACTATGGGCATCAATGTGTTCAATATTTGCTGAAACACGATGGCTAAAGAAAGCACTGCATAGTAATAGAGTAAGAATATATAGTAGTTGAGAACAGCGCATTTTATCTCTAACCAACCCAAGTTAATTCACGCACTTATTAGTACTGAAATCACATTGAAAAGCAAATGATTAGTTGTGTATAAATATTGCGAGCAAAATGTTCTTTTGAGTGTAAAAAAGCCCCAACATTCCAATGTTGAGGCAATAGGCTAGTTTATGTTTTTATTTTTACATGTTTCGAATAACTTTCTTCATTTGTGTACCAATGAAGATAAAGCTGAACCCTTCAAACAGTAGTGATACGCCGACAAAGATCCCTAGTAGAGACATTGAGAATTCAGGATTATTCATCAAACTAAAGAAGTAGATACCGATTGCGGTTGAAATCAAGCCACTGAATACAATCCAACGCCAGCCAGCAAGGTGCTTACGACTATTAAAGCCAAACAACATACGCGTTACGCCGTTGAAAATCATGGTTGCAATCATTAATACAGTGATAGTCACTAAGCCAATGAAAGGTTGACCTAAAATAAATAAACCACCTAGTAAGTAGAATAATGCACTGATCACATACCAGGTTTTGGTTTTCCAATCTGGAATACTGAAAGTGTGGTAAACCTGCACCAATCCGATCACAAGGAAAATAGTGCCGACAATAGTGGTAATTGTCATACCAGCTGCAATAGGTAGGCTGATAGCGAATACCCCGGCTAATGCCACGATAACACCAACAATCACGAACCATTTCCAGCCTTTGTTAAGCATAGAACTTACTGGGTTTTCCATAACGTATCCCTTAAACGCAAAAGAGTAAATTAAGATGTTTTGTCTAATATTAGACCTAATTGTTTGATTAGCTAGTAAATTTTTACTGATAATTAGCAATTTAAGTTTTTGAATACAAAACGTTTTAAAATAATATCATGAAGGGGTAGATCTTGAAGTCACAGTAAAAATGGTTGAAAAATAGAACTGAATATTACTAGTGACTGTTTTTCGGATCTAAAAAAAGTAAGCGGATACAAAAAAGCCTCACATCATTGGAGGCTTTTTTCGTATTTATAGCTGTAGATACTATGGGCGGGCAGAGCCGATTCTAATTTTTCGTTTATTCCAGCTACGAACAACGGAGTAACGCCATAGGCCACGAATACCAAAGTAGCCAATAAGGGCAGATACCACGCTACAAATAAAGCAACCTAGCAAAAATGGAGGACCAATTTGGCTCATTTGGTTTAACAGGAAGTCCCATGATAGCTCGAAGTGGAAACCCACATTAGGGCTATTGAGTACCCAAGCACCAAGTTTATACGCACCATAAAACAGCACTGGCATGGTAACAGGGTTACTTACCCATACAAGAGCAACGGATAGGGGAAGGTTTACACCAAAGAGAATAGCCAAGCCTGCCGCCATGATCATTTGACTAGGAAGCGGAACGAAAGCCATGAATAAGCCAACGGCAAATGCGCCCGATGCAGATCGGCGATTTAAACACCATAAGTTCGGGTTATAAAGCACATTACCAAAGATTTTAAGGGCTTTTTGGCGCTTAATCACTTCGTGGCTTGGTAAGAACTTTTTAATAAGATGTCTAGGCATAATCAGTATTTAATCACATGGCGATAACAGCATGTTACAAATAGCATTAGGTATCGCAATAGGTTTTCATACACTGCTGGGTTTATCTGTTATTCCACATTACGGGTGGTATATGACAGGGATAATAGTCAGTGTTGTTATTTATTATTATTGTCGAAACCAGTTTTTATTTTGGTTTTCAATAAGTGCTTTCTTAGCGGCATTAAGTGCCGAACAATATCTTAAAAAGGTTGATGACGTTCCGCTAAATCGGACAAATCTTACCATAAATGTCCGAGTTAGTGCGGTATTAAATGAAAATATACCGAATACGTATTTCGAAGCAGTGGTTATTGATGCATATTTACCCTCAAATCAGGCTGATATCAGTTTATCTTCTTCGCATCGCTTACTTATCTTGTGGCCTGATGCGCCAGTATTAAAGCAAGGTCAGATCTGGCAATTACCTGTTAAATTAAGCCGTATTGTTGGCAGGATAAATCAAGCAGGATTCGATGCCGAACGTCACGCTGTAAGTCGAAACATTCATGGAAGAGCAGTCGTTCGAGTAAGCGGTTCTAACATTCCTGTTCTTATTACTCAACATATAACATGGCGACAGCAGTTATTTGATCGGGTAACGCAACTTACTAATAACATGCCTTATCAAGCGTATTTATTAGCCTTGGCTTTTGGTGAGCGCAGTGGATTAGATAAAGACGATTGGACGAAGCTAAGAGACAGCGGCACTGCGCATTTGTTAGCAATATCAGGCTTACATATTGCTTTGGCCATGCTGTTAGGGTGGATGATTGGCGCAAAGTTAAAGCTATTGTTACCGCAAAAAACGCTATTTATTTGGACACCTATGATCACGGGGTTAACTGTTGCATTGGTCTATGCTTGGTTAGCCGGATTAACGATTCCAACCATTCGAGCATTATTAATGTGCTTTATCATAGGCAGTTTAAAGACAACGGGATCGTATTGGCGGCACTGGCAAGTGCTGTTAGTGACGTTGTCATTAAGTTTATTACTTGCTCCATTTGCTATTTACAGCGCTTCTTTTTGGTTGTCGTTTTACGCTGTTGCTGTATTAGTTTTATTTAGTGTTGGGCAACGGTATTTTCCATTAGTAAAAATGCCTCATCACACATTTTCAACTACACATTTACATGCATCGTTTCTTCAATTGGTTAAAATTCAATGCTGGCTATTAGTGTTGATGTTACCTATTCAATGGTTATGGTTTGGCGGTATTTCTATTGCTGCTCCTATTGCTAACTTATTTGCAGTACCTTGGATTAGTTTTATCACTGTTCCCTTAGTATTAATTGCGGTAATAACACTGTGGTTTCCTATGTTATCCAGCACCTTATGGCAATGTGCGAATTGGTCGTTATTGCCTGTGGTTGAGGGGATTGCTTGGCTGGAAGGGGCATGGTACGGGTTATCAATGTCATATCAGCCGGTATTATGGTGTGTTGTTATTATCGTATTGGGTGCGACATTATTGCCATTTCGACGTTTTAAATGGCTTTATATTTCGCTACTTTTCCTATCTGTAATTGGGATTCTAAAGCCTAACAATAAGACGTCACAGTGGCAGGTAATGGTACTCGATGTTGGTCATGGTTTAGCGGTGATCATACACAAAGCAGGACGAGCGATACTGTATGACACAGGTAACCGTTGGCAAGAAAGTGTGGTTGCAGGAAGTACGATTTTACCTGTATTGGAAAATATGGGGATCAAGCAGTTGGACTACTTGGTGATCAGCCACGATGATAGCGATCATGCAGGAGGCAAAGCGCTTATTTCTGAAAAATTTTCTCCGCAATATAGCTATAGCAGCAATTATAATGACGAAGGGTATTTTCCTTGTATTAAAGGGCAATCATGGTCTTGGCAAGGGCTGAGTTTTACCGTGCAATGGCCGATACAACAGGTGAGTCGAGCACGAAATCCACATTCATGTGTTGTTCGTATACAAGCAGAAAACGGGCAAGGACCATCTCTGTTATTAACAGGAGATATTGATGCCATCGCTGAGCTAATGTTAGTGAAACTCGCCCCAACACTAACAGCTGACATTTTATTAGTGCCACATCATGGCAGTAAAACATCCTCTACTAATACCTTTCTTGATCATGTTAAGCCTTCATTAGCCTTGGTTTCAACAGGCGTATTTAATTCGTGGAATTTGCCTGCGCAAGCAGTCAAAGAGAAATATCAGCAGCGAAACATTCAATGGTTATCAACGGGTAGAGTAGGGCAGATCACCATTGATGTTGATAACGAAAGTTATCAGGTACGCACGCAACGCAGTACGACAGCTACGCAATGGTATCGACCTAAATGGTTATAGTTATAGAGGTGTCTTCTTCGCCTTCTTGTTGTTGAGTAAAACAATAATATTGAATGATTAATTGTCTTTTTTTTGAGCAAAAGACAATTTTTTCAAAAGGATGAGTGACAAATTTGGTTGAGAGACAAGTTAGAGGTAGAATAGAAAAACTGTATTAGAAATAAATTGGTTTTCATGACTCAATCAACAGAAAAATCATCAAGAGATACTTATAAGCGATTATGGCCTTATATCAGCATTTATAAAGCTGGTTTAGCGGTGGCGGTAATTGCGCTTATTATTAACGCTGTCGGTGATACCCTGATGCTTTCTATGATCAAGCCTTTACTTGATGAAAGCTTTGGTGGTTTCGATAAAATCGATTCAGATTTCCTCGCGATGATGCCAATCTACTTAATTGGCTTAATGATCCTACGTGGTGTAAGTGGTTTTGTTTCAACTTACTGCCTATCTTGGGTTTCTGGTAACGTTGTAATGACGCTACGTCGTCAGTTATTCCAACACTTCATGAAAATGCCAGTTGCATTCTTTGATAAAGAATCTTCAGGTGCATTGCTATCACGTATTACCTACGACTCTGAACAAGTTGCTTCTGCAACCAGTAGTGCGTTAGTCAGTATTGTCCGTGAAGGTGCCTCGATTATTGGTCTTATGGCGTTGATGTTTTGGAATAGCTGGCAACTGTCGGCAATTCTGATCGTGATCGCACCTATCGTTGCTTTCAGTATTCGTACTGTATCGAAGCGTTTTCGTAAGATCTCACGCAACATGCAAGATGCAATGGGCTCTGTAACCTCATCTGCTGAGCAAATGCTGAAAGGTCACAAAGTCGTTTTAAGCTACGGTGGTCAAGAAGTAGAAAAGCAGCGTTTTGACAACGTAAGTAACCAAATGCGTCGTCAAACCATGAAGCTGGTTTCGGCTCAAGCAATTGCTAACCCAGTTATTCAGGTTATCGCATCATTAGCATTGGTGGTTGTACTTATTCTTGCAAACACACCATCACTACGTGCTGAACTAACACCGGGTACATTTGCGGTTGTGTTTGGTGCAATGTTTGGTTTAATGCGTCCATTAAAGGCATTAACAAGTGTTACTTCTCAATTCCAACGTGGTATGGCGGCTTGTCACACCTTGTTTGAATTAATGGATTTAGAAACAGAAAAAGATAACGGTAAAGTAGAAGTTCAACGCGTTAAAGGTGATGTAGAAGTGAAGAATGTCACTTTTACGTATCCAACCAAAGATGCGCCAGCACTACGTGATGTGAGCTTTAACTTACCAGCGGGTAAAACATTGGCATTGGTAGGGCGTTCCGGCTCAGGTAAAAGTACCATTGCTAACTTGCTTACTCGCTTCTACGACATTGATTCAGGCGAAATTAACCTTGATTCGGTGGAAATTCGAGACTACAAACTGGCGAATCTTCGTGATCAAGTTGCTGTCGTTTCGCAAAACGTTCACCTATTTAATGACACTATTGCTAACAACATTGCTTATGCAAGTCATGATGCTTACAGCCGTGAAGATATTGAACGTGCTGCAGAGCTAGCTTATGCGATGGACTTTATCAAAGATATGGACAATGGTTTAGATACGGTTATTGGTGAGAATGGTGTGAGCTTATCAGGTGGTCAGCGTCAGCGTTTAGCGATTGCTCGTGCATTGCTACGTAATGCGCCGGTGCTTATTCTGGATGAAGCAACATCAGCACTGGATACTGAATCTGAGCGTGCAATTCAAAGTGCATTAGATGAACTGCAAAAAGATCGTACCGTACTGGTGATTGCTCACCGCCTATCAACAATTGAAAATGCCGATCAGATCCTAGTGGTTGATGACGGTGAAATTGTTGAACGTGGAACTCACGCAGAGCTTATCAGCCATGATGGTGCGTATGCCCAGCTTCACCGTATTCAGTTTGGTGACTAATGGCATCACTTATCGAAAAAATGTGGTTTCAGCATCCTCCTAAAGGGGGGATGCTGTTTCTTTACATCCTACTTTGGCCTTTGTTCTGGCCGTTAAGTCGCTTATTTGGTGTGATCAGCCAACACAAACGTCAGCAATATGTTTCTGGTAAAAAAGCAGCATATAAAGCGCCTGTTCCTGTGGTTGTAGTTGGTAATATTACCGCAGGTGGTAACGGTAAAACCCCCGTTGTAGTTTGGCTGGTGGAGCAGCTGCAAGCGCAAGGTTTAAAGCCAGGCGTGGTTTCTCGTGGTTACGGTGGTAAAGCACCTCATTATCCGTACTTTGTTGAAGCGACAACGAGTACAGATATTGCCGGTGATGAACCTGTACTTATTCAGCGTCGCACCAATGCGCCTGTTGCTGTTGCGCCAAAGCGCAGTGAAGCGGTGAAAATGCTATTTGAACACAATGTTGATGTGATCATCACCGATGATGGTTTGCAGCATTATGCTCTTGAGCGTGACATTGAAATCGTGGTGATTGATGGTCAACGTCGTTTTGGTAATGAACACTTATTACCACTAGGACCATTACGTGAAACTTGCCAGCGTTTAAACGAAGTCGATTTTCTGATTTGTAATGGTGGTACTGCGCAAGCGAATGAAGCTGCGATGAAGTTGGTACCGACCGATTTAATTAATGTAAAAACAGGCAAGCGCCGCGCAATTTCAACCCTAAATGATGTGATTGCAATGGCGGGGATTGGGCATCCACCACGCTTTTTTACTACCCTAAATCAATTAGGTGTGACACCTGTGTTATGTCAGCCGTTTGCTGATCACCAAGCATTTGAAAAACAAACATTGTTAGATTTAGCCCACCAAGGGCAGCATTTAGTAATGACTGAAAAAGACGCTGTAAAATGTTACGGCTTTGCTGAAGAAAACTGGTGGTATCTTCCTGTTGATGCAGATATCGCACAGCCTCAGGCTACAGACATTATTAAACGGATCATTGAGGTAAAGGAAACGTATGGATCACCGTCTGCTTGAAATCGTTGCTTGTCCAGTATGTAAAGGCAAGCTGAACTACGATAAAGAAAAAAATGAGCTTGTATGTAAGTTCGATCGTTTAGCTTATCCTATTAATGATGGCATTCCAGTTTTACTAGAGCCAGAAGCTCGTACGTTAAGCTCAGACGAGGTTAAATAATAATGACATTTACCGTTGTTATTCCTGCCCGTTACCAATCAACACGATTACCGGGTAAACCACTGGCAGATATCGCAGGTAAACCTATGGTGCAATGGGTTTACGAGCAAGCGATGAAATCAGGTGCGGACCAAGTGATTGTCGCAACTGATGATCAACGCATTGTTGATGTGGTGAAAGGCTTTGGTGGTGAAGTGTGTTTAACTCGCACAGATCACGAATCAGGTACAGAGCGTCTTGCTGAAGTGGTTGAGAAATACCAATTAGCAGACGATCACATTGTGGTGAATGTGCAGGGTGATGAACCGTTGATCCCTGAAACCATTATTCGCCAAGTAGCTGATAACATTGCTCATAAAGATGCGCCTATGGCGACATTGGCGGTTGAAATTGATCACCATGATGAAGTCTTTAATCCAAATGCGGTAAAAGTCGTTACAGATAAAGACGGTTATGCACTGTATTTTAGCCGCGCATCGATTCCATGGGATCGTGACAATTTTGCGAAAGAGCCACGTATCGTTCACCATAATTTACTACGTCACATTGGTATTTATGCCTACCGTGCAGGTTTTATTAAAACCTACATTAACTGGGAACCAAGTGCGTTAGAGCAAATTGAATCACTAGAGCAACTACGTGTGCTTTGGTACGGTGAGAAGATTCACGTTGATGTGGCAATTGATGCACCAGCACCGGGTGTTGATACGCCAGAAGATCTCGAAAAAGTGCGTGCTATCGTTGGTTAATTGATCATCACGAATACTTTCATGAACGCAAAAACCGAGCTCAAAGGGCTCGGTTTTTTATTACCCGTTAAATGGGGATTTGCGTTTAACAATGGTTAAAACTGATGATTAAACTCTAATCTGAAATCACCGTTTTTAAACTGAGTATCATGATCCCAGTTAGCAAAGGTACGTATGGTTTGTCGATCATTTAGCTTATAACTCACCGCTGCTTCATGGTGGAAACCATCCAGTAAATCAGACATATATTCGTTGTTATTGAGTGTAGAGATATACATCGGGTTGTAATTGAGCCAAATCTTATCAGTTACATCGACTTTGGCGTATGTTCCCACAACCACATAACTGCTTGGGATGGCATAACCAACACTGCCATAGTCATGATCAATACCTCGAATTTCAGCTGTATCTGTCACGGTGATCCCTAAACCTGCAAGAGGGTAAAGCTGTAGTGCTCCCCATTTCGGCAGTGCTTGGATCATACTGTACGATGCGCTACCTAGGTTATTATCGAAATTCCAGTTTACGTCGATTTGGCTACCACGTCCGTTAGTCATATCTAGTTGGAAATTACGAAAACGGATACTATCAATCGAATCATCACCATCATGTGTGATGTGTTCACCCATAAAACCTTTAATTTCAAAGATATTCATCGCCATGGTGGTGGGATCTTTAGTGTCGTAAGATTTACCCATTTTTAAATTTAAGCCGTTGTTCGACATACCCACACCACCTTGAGTGTAAACAGCGAGTGGATCGGACATATCTTGTACTTCTGAGCTAGAAGCGGAGGCAAAAGGAACGGCAATGAAAGCAGCAACAAGGGCAAGTGAACGTGAAGTCATGAGAACACCTATTTTAAGCAGTAAGACAAAATGAAGGTGTTAGCCAGAGGTAGCTCTGGCTAACGAGGGGAGAGCACTTAATTAACCGAAGTAAACTTAGTGATATAAGTTGGCATCCACTTCCTGACCTTTTGCAGGTCGAGGCACGATTTCAAACGTTGGGTTAAATTCAATAGAAGCTGCTTTTAGCTTCGCAAGCACTGTTTTATCGCCTTTCAGAGATACCGTCTTATCTGCCATAAGTTGTGGTAAATCTACTTTACCTAATAGCATTTGAGTAACATCTGACTTGTTAATTGTCAGTGTTGCATCGGCATTTTCTACTGGGTGTTTCACCAAACCATTGTTTAAGTTACCGTTTGACATCTCAACGAAGAACACTTCATTTTGATCAGGCACAATCACATTCATGGTAAATGGCGTGTGTTGGGCAATGGTTGAATCTACTTTCACCGCCATGAAATCCAGTAAGTTTTCAATGCTCATTTCAGATAACACATCAGCAGAAGCGGTTTTTGGATTACCCGGTTGAGTACCAATACGTAGCTCTTGCGCACCTGTTAAATACGTGTTTCTCCAACCCATGGTTTCAGACTGGTAGCCTAATTGCTCATAAGTATCAGCAAGTAATTTGCGAGCATCTTTATTTTCAGGATCGGCTTTCACAACCTTATCTAAAACAGTGGCGACAAAGCGGTATTCCCCTTTATTGAAATCAGCTTGTGCTTTTTTCACGATCACATCGCTGCCACCCATGTAATCAACAAATTTATTGGCTTCTTGCTGTGTTGGTAATGGGTTTAAGTTTGCTGGGTTCATATCAAAGTAACCCAGATACATGTTGTAGACCGCTTTGGCGTTATGGCTATATGAACCGTGATAACCATTGGTGTGCCAAGCTTGTTGAATGCTGGTCGGAATGGTTTCAATTAACGCATCACCAATGTCTTGAATAACGACACCATTGTTTGCTAAACGCAGGGTTTGATTATGAACAAAGCCGTAGTTATCACGTTGTAATTTCATGAAATCGAGGACTTCATCATTACCCCAAATAGGTGATGAATGAGAGCCAAACAGCACATCAATATCTGTGCCCCAAGCATTGATCATCTCATTGATATCTTTAGACCATTTCAATGAATCACGCACCTTTGCACCACGTAAGGTATAGATGTTATGCATACCGTGATACATCATTTCACCTGTCCACAATGCATTCATTGATGGAATAAAGGTCGCCATACCAGCAGGGGCTTCTGTACCTGCAGTATCAATGAAGATCATTTCAACGCCATCAACTGCATAAGTTTCAAATTTACCGTCACTATTAAAGGTGTAATCAGGTTTTACATAAGTGATTTCCCCTGCACCATATTCTGGCGAGTAGGTCGACATAGATTTACCTAAGCCTGCGTCAACAATACCGTGTTCATGAGCCCCTAAGGTGGCACCGTATTGGTAAGCGGCACGACGTGACATAGCATTACCAGCCAGTACGTTTTCATCTACCGTTTCTTTGGTCATATTGTGTGGACCATACACCTTCACATTAGGGAACATCTCAGCAATCGCACGAGCCCCACCAAAGTGATCAGCATGGCTATGAGAGTAAATCATTGCCACAATCGGTAAATCGCCACCTTTTGGTACATTTTCTAAAAAGAATTTTGTTGATATTTCAGCGGCTTGCTTGGTTAGTAATACGTCGTAAACAATCCAACCCGTTTTACCTTTAATAAAAGTAATGTTGGATAAATCAGTGCCGCGAACTTGATAAATATCATCACTGACTTGGTATAACCCCGCAGCGGTGTTATTGACCTGTGCTTGGCGATACAACGAAGGGTTAACGGAATCAGCAATATTGTCTTGATCAATAAAGTCGTAGCTATTACGCATAATATTTGCGCTTGCTTCATCTAGCGGTACGATCAAACCTTTTTTATTACGCTCAAACGCGTCACGGTCTTCCCAATTCAATTGTTTACTCAGTGCTTTATTGACCTGAATGGTTTGCTCTGTAGCAGGCTTGCCATTAATGGTTAAGTCACCGCTAACATGGTCGTGATCATGATTCGCTGCAACGGTAGGAAACGACATTGCCAAAATTAAAGTAAGAACAGATTTAGATGCAGTTGGTAATGTTTTCATAGTAAAACCCACTTGTTTGAGATGAATGTCTTAACTCGATGAAGCCATTCTATGCAACTAACTCATCGTGATATATAAAGTGAAAGCTATGTAAAACATAAGCATCAGTTATGTATTGTGAGTAACTATGACGGATAAATTCGATCTCAACTTATTACGTATATTTACCGAGGTGTATAACCTCAAGTCGATTACATTAGCGGCAGAATCATTAGGGTTAACTCAGCCAGGCGTCAGTGGGGCAATCAAACGGTTGCAACAATATCTGGGGAAAGATTTATTTGTCCGAGAAGGGCGAGGCATATCGCCAACGTATACAGCTATTCAATTGGCTGAATCGGTGAACCCTGCGTTGCAGCAGATAGAGATGGGATTAAGTAACGTTCATCGCTTCGATGTACAGGCGAAACGGACATTTCATGTATTAGTCAATGAGCCTATGATGCAGTTGCTTCAACCGCTTGTGGAAGCTGATACCAGTTTAGGCAATTGTGAGATTTGCTTTGGCTTAACACCACCGCAAGAAGATGAGTTGTTTTCAATATTAAGCTTACAAAAAGCCGATTTAGCGATAGATGTCGGAATACATCCAGCTGCGGGATACCATCAACAACCGTGTTACAGCGATCATATTGTTGCGATATGCCGAAAAGGACATCCACGAATAGATCAGCAGTTAACCCAAGAGCAGTATTACGCAGAAAAACATATCACGTTAAAAATCAGACGTTCAGAATTGTACGCTGCAGATTACTTTACGGAAGATACAATTTTACATCGTCAGATAAGCTGTGAATGTGAATCGTTGTTATCCATGATGACAATGGTATCTGAAAGTAATTGTTTAGGCGTTGCGGCAGGGAGTTTAGCGGATAAATATGCAGAAAAATTAGGTTTAAATATATTAGTTTTACCTTTTACAGTTAAACCCATTTCGCAACAAATGGTATGGCATAACCGACATAATAAAAGCCAAGCCCATATTTGGGTAAGAAATAAATTACTGGATTACTTAAATCAGATTGAGAAGAAATAATAAGGAAGAAAGGTAAAAGCGATCACCGAAATAAAGGATGAAAAACAGTGACCGCTTTTAGTGGCAAGATGGTTTATAACTTAGCTAAAGTTTCGTCTTCTTCTTTAATTAAGTTTTCTTTCTCTTTTTGTGCTTTTTCACTTAGGTGAGCTTGTGGCTTTTCTTTGTGCTTGATGATTTGACGCTCTAGACGATCAAATGCTTCATTGAATGCATCAATAAGCTCGTTAGCTTCACCCGTCGCATCGATTTTACCTAGGTTAGATTTCGTTGCGATCTCAACAATAAACTTACGGCCTTCCTCAAGTTTCATAAATACATCTTTGCTTTGGAAAGCAATTTTGAATTTATCAAACTTGAAGAAAGCTTCTTTAATATGTTGCTCTAGGTAGTCAGGAAGTTCAAAACCACGTGCTGTAATTTTAATGCTCATAATAAATTACCCATAAATTCGTTGGAGTTCATGGTTATTAAATTGAACCTAAAGTGGGGAATTAAATGTGATTTATGTCACATTTTAAGTTAAGGGTTTATTTGTTAATAAAAGCTTGAAAATGGTGCTTTTTAAGCCATTTAAAATATTTAAAGAAAATAAAGTGGTTTGCTTTTGCACAATAAGCGCCANGAGAAATTCACAGCTTTAATATACCCAAGTAACTTGAGAACACTTGGGCTAAAAATTAACTATTGCTATTAACCACAGATGGTTGCTTTTCTTTATCAATCTCAGTGGACTGGTTTAAACCGAGAATACGAGAAGTCATCGTACCCGCAGTCATTGCACCACTAACGTTTACTGCAGTACGTCCCATATCAATCAGAGGTTCAATCGAAATTAGTAGACCCGCTAAGGCAACTGGCATACCCATTGTTGATAGCACGATGATTGCTGCAAAAGTAGCACCACCACCAATACCTGCAATACCAAATGAACTTACCGTGACAATCGCTACTAATGATGCAATAAAACTAGGATCTAATGGGTTAATACCAACGGTAGGTGCAATCATTACTGCAAGCATAGCAGGGTACAGACCAGCACAGCCATTTTGACCCATGGTGGCACCGAAAGAGGCTGAGAAGTTAGCTACAGCATCACCATTACCTAAAGATTTAACCTGTGTTTCAATGTTCAGTGGGATCGTGCCTGCGCTAGAGCGTGAGGTAAATGCAAACGTCAGTACAGGCAAGATCGTCATAAAGAAACGGAATGGGTTAACACCAGTAAAGCTCACTAGCACAAGGTGCAGTACCAGAATCAAACCTAAACCGATATAAGACGCGACCACAAAGTTCAGTAAGCTAAGAATGTCATCATAGTTAGAGCCAGCAACAACCTTAGTCATCAGTGCCAATACACCGTAAGGGGTTAGGCTAAGTACCATGCGAACAAGAGTACGCACAATTTCTTGAGCGACATGCATGAATTTCTCGAAACTTGCACCAATCTCAGGGCTAGTTTTGATAACCGTTAAACCAGCCATGCCAACAAACGCAGAGAAGATCACTACCGCAATGGTTGAAGTTGGGCGAGCACCAGCAAGATCTGCAAACGGGTTAGATGGGAAGAAAGAAATAATCATGTCGGCAAATGACACATTGGCAATGCTGCCTAAGCGAGTCTGTAGCGCTTCACCACGAGCAATTTCACGTGCACCTTCAACAATACCGTCTGCACTTAAACCGAAGGCGTTAGTGATAGCGATACCAATTAGAGCAGACACCGCAGTGGTTGCCAGTAAAATACCAATGGTTAGGAAAGAGATCTTACCCAGTGAGCTAGAGTCTTTCACTTTAATGATTGCACCAATGATAGATACCATAATGAGTGGCATCACAATCATTTTCAGTAAGCTCACATAGCCAGCACCAACAATGTTTACATACTCAAGCGTATCGCTGACTACTGAGGTAGCAGGATCATAAAACCATTGTAGAGAAGCACCAAATAGGACACCTAAAAATAGGCCAGTAAATACGCGTTTTGAAAGTGTACTGTCTGTGCGTTGCTGCTTAATAAGTAAAGCAATAAGTAGCGCAAAAATCGCTAAATTAAGTATTTGGTACATACTGCGAACCTTTGATTTATTCGTATATTTATAGTTGAAAGCAATAATTCGCAGTTAATCAAACTGATAGCTGTTAAATTTTTAACTTAAAATGTTAAGCGATTTACTGTTTCGTGTTGGAAAGAATCATATTATTTAATGTGGATTTCAGATACATTTTTTATGGCTTTTATTAGCTTAAAATGAATTTATATATAGCTTTTAGTTATATGCAATAAGAGCGCAATGATTGACTCTTAATAGCTAATTAAATGATAAATAAAGTGTTAATCTGGATTTGAGATGTAAAAAAGCCCAATAAGCAACGGATAGTATCGCTCATTGGGCTTAAGAAAATGGAGAGAACCAAGTTGTTAATGTGACTGGGTTATAGCAGTGAGTTAGCCTGCTACCGTAAGTGCGTCAGTGTTCTCTTCGGTGTTTTTTTCACTCTTGTTTTTATCTGTATTCGCAAGAAAATCACGAAGATCTTGCCATAACATGCCTAGTTTTTCATGCCAGTAGCGTTCTGTTTGGTTTAAGAACTGTGAACTTGGTGCATAGCGAACCCAAGGTTGTTTTATTTTATTGGTTGCCATGAAATTGGTTGGAGCAGGGATAGGATCTAAGCCTGCCTGATGGAACTCATTCAGTGCTCGTGTCATATGGCTTGCCGATGTTACTAACACTAAATTCTTACTACCGACTACAGAAGCCGCTTGATGTGCTTCTTCCCACGTATCTTTTGCTGTTTCAAGTAGCAAAATGTCAGATTTACTCACCCCGAGCGCTAAAGCTACTTTTGCTAGCATACGTGCATGGCTGATTGTTGTACCACCGCTATAGCCCGATAAGATCATTTTTGACCCCGGATACATACGGTAAATACGGATCCCTTCAGCAAGGCGCATTAACGCAGTGCGTGACAGCTCTGATGTTATTGGAAAGGTTTTATCGATCACATGGCCATTACCGAGCACCATAATAAAATCGATAGGCTTTGAACTGCCAACAAACGCGCGGTGTTCTTGCTCCAAAGGGCGTAATAGGCTGGTAGAAACAGGCTGGAAAGAGACCGCAAAAATGCCAAGAAAAGAGAAAGCGATAATCCCAGAAGCCAGTTTCGTTTTACGGCTAAACCATAAAACCAATAATCCTATAACACCAATGATCAGCAACGCAGGCAGGGGCATAAGGAGTGTTGCGATTAATTTTTTTAATTCAAACATGAAATGTAGTCCGAAATTTCAGCAGTTGAGCTTGAAAAAGCATCACAAGCCTTTATTCCTTTACTGCTTGTGAGAAAATAAGTCACTTTTTAGATTCGCTATCATAACGTAAAGCAGCCGTGATAAAAGACCGAAATTTTGATGATTTGGCGCAAAAGTTCGCTGAAAACATATATGGCACCGCAAAAGGGCAGATTCGGCAAACTGTCGTTTGGCAAGATATTGAACAAATTCTCGCCGCGCTTAGCAGTGTATCACCACTTTCTGTACTTGATGCAGGAGGAGGACTAGGGCAGTTATCACAAAAAATTGCATCACTTGGACATCAAGTGACGTTATGTGATCTTTCTAGCGAAATGTTGACACTAGCTCAACAAGAAATTGCTAAAAACGGTTTGCTTGAGCAATATCGTTTGGTGCACTGCCCGGTACAAGAAATCGGGGAGTTCTTACCTGAACCTGTTGATTTGGTATTATTTCACGCCGTAATGGAATGGCTGGCTGAACCAATTGAGGTACTCACGGGTCTATTAGAGAACGTGAAACCGGGTGGCGCTATTTCCGTGATGTTTTATAACTACAACGGTCTACTGTTTAAGAACTTGATTTGTGGCAACCTGACTCACATTGAGCAAGGTATGCCGCATCGTAAACGTTTTAAATTACAGCCGCAGAAAGGAATAAAACCAGACGAGGTATATCAGTGCCTTACTGATGCAGGTTTTGAAATCATGGGCAAAACAGGGGTTCGTACCTTCCATGATTACATGCAAAACTTCCGAGTAGGTGACTACAGTTTTGAACAAGTTCTTGATATGGAGCAAAAGCTCTGTCGTCAGGAACCGTTTTTGTCGTTGGGTCGTTATATTCATGTTTATGCCCGTAAGCCTTTTGCTGAAGAAACGAGCATGACAACGACAAATACAAATAACAGCAATAAGGACAAGGGATGAGTGAAGTTACCCAGACGGTTCCTGAGTTGGTTAACTGGGTAAAGCAGAATGAATTTGCTTTAAACCTACCAACGGAACGGCTGGCGTTCTTGTTAGCCATTGCCGTATTAAGCGGTGATCGCTTTGATGAAGAATTAGGGGAAGGTGAACTAGTTGACGCATTTCGCATCGTAAGCGACATGTTCGGCCAGTCAAAAGAAACCCTGGCATTTCGCGCCAACAACGCCATTAACGAATTGGTAAGACAACGATTAATTTCGCGCTTTACCAGTGAAGTAACCGATGGCGCTAGTATTTACCGTTTAAGCCCGCTGGCACTTGGCATTACTGATTATTACGTTCGTCAACGTGAATTCTCAACACTTAAGCTATCTATTCAGTTAGCAATGGTGGCTGACGAAATTAATAAAGCCGCAACAGCAGCGCAAGAAGGCGGTGATGAAAAACACTGGCGTCAAAACGTTCATGCCGTATTGAAATATTCAGTAGCTGAAATTTTCGACCGTATCGATTTAAACCAGCGCACCATGGATGAACAACAGCAGCAAGTGAAAGTCGACATTGCTGAGTTGTTAAACCAAGACTGGCGTGCTGCGATCAGTAGCTGTGAGCAATTACTTGATGAAACTTCATCAACGCTTAAAGAGCTACAAGATACCCTGCAAGCAGCAGGCGATCAGCTACAAGCACAATTATTGACCATTCAAGAAGCGACCCAAGGTCACGATGATCTCGATTTCGTTGATGCAATGATTTACATCCTGCAAATGAAACTCGACCGTATTATCAGCTGGGGTCAGCAAGCGATTGATTTATGGATTGGCTATGACCGTCACGTACATAAATTCATTCGTACCGCTATCGACATGGATAAGAACCGTGCCTTTAGCCAGCGTTTACGTCAATCGGTTACTGATTATTTTGATGCGCCATGGCTACTGACCTATGCCGATGCAGAACGTCTATTAGACATGCGTGATGAAGCACTCGTGCTTCGTGATGACGAAGTGACAGGTATTGTTCCTGCTGAGATGGAATTTGAAGAGCTGGATTTAGTCAACGATATTTTGGCTGAAAAAGTCGCAGCAATGCTTCAAGCGCATAAGGAAACTGGCGCCCCAATTAACTTAAGCCTACTTCTTAAAGATTATTTGGCTCAACACCCATTTGCCCAGCATTTTGACTTGGCAAGGATCGTGATTGATCAAGCAGTCAGAATGGGATACTCGGAAGCGGATTTCAACGCTATTCAGCCGGATTGGGAAGCAATTAACGAATACGGAGCCAAGGTACAAGCTCATGTCATTGACAAATATTGAAGAATTCATGCCGGAAAAGTTAGCAAAAGCGATTGCTAATCCACTTTTCCCTGCACTGGATAACGCGCTCCGTTCAGGTCGCCATATTTCTAGTGAAGATTTAGATAACCACGCATTCTTGATTGAATTTGAACAAGAATTAGGAATGTTCTACAAGCGTTACAACGCAGAATTAGTCCGTGCTCCTGAAGGTTTCCTATACCTTCGTCCACGTTCAACCTCATTAATTGGTCGTTCTGTTCTGTCAGAAATCGACATGTTAGTGGGTAAAGTGCTGTGTTTCCTCTACCTAAGCCCAGAGCGTTTGGCGCACGAAGGTATCTTTACTAACCAAGAACTGTTTGACGAGTTAGTGGCATTAGCTGATGAACAAAAGCTAATGAAATTAGTGACTAACCGTGCAACGGGTTCCGATCTTGATCGTGAAAAACTGTTCGATAAAGTGAAAACCTCACTGCGTCGTCTACGTCGTATTGGCATGTTAATTCCGATTGGTGATCACGGTAAATTCCGTATCAGTGAAGCGGTATTCCGTTTTGGTGCTGATGTCCGTACTGGTGATGACATTCGTGAAGCACAGCTTCGCTTGATCCGTGATGGTGAAGCCGTTGTTCACCACCAAGAGCCAAGCCAATCAAGCTTGCTAGATGAGATTGAACAAGAAAATCAAGAACCACTTGAAAACGCAGAAGCAGAACAAGTGGAACAGGAGAGTAATAGCTAATGGAACGCGGTAAGTATCAATCGCTCACCATGGTCAACTGGAACGGCTTCTTTGCTCGTACTTTTGACATTGATAATTTGGTGACAACGCTTTCAGGCGGTAACGGTGCAGGTAAGTCAACCACAATGGCGGCTTTCATCACCACACTAATTCCTGACCAAAGTCTTTTACACTTCCGTAACACCACAGAAGCGGGTAGCTCGAATGCCTCTCGTGACAAAGGTCTACACGGTAAGTTAAAGCCAGGTGCGTGTTACGCAGCACTGGATGTTGTTAATTCGAAAAAACAACGCATTATCTTCGCTGTTAAACTACAGCAAGTGGCAGGTCGCGATAAGAAAGTTGATATCAAGCCTTTCTTAATTCAAGGCTTACCATCACACATTAAACCAACAGATGTGTTGATTGAAACGATTTCAGACAACCAAGCTCGTGTACGTCAGATAAACGACGTAAAAGACATCGTAGCTGAGTTTGAAGGCGTACAATTTAAAGCATTTAACTCGGTAACTGATTACCACGTTCAAATGTTTGAAATGGGCGTATTACCTAAGAAACTGCGTAATAGCCAAGACCGCTCTAAGTTCTACCGCTTAATTGAAGCATCACTTTACGGTGGTATTTCAAGTGCGATCACACGTTCGCTACGTGACTACTTATTACCGCACAACACCGGTGTTAAGAAAGCCTTCCAAGATATGGAAGCAGCACTGCGTGAAAACCGCATGACGCTAGAAGCGATCAAGCTAACTCAAAGCGATCGTGATCTCTTCAAGCATTTAATCACTGAAGCAACCAACTATGTTGCGGCAGACTACATGCGTCATGCCAACGAGCGTCAGAAGAAACTAGAGCAAACATTAAGCCTACGTGGCGATCTAATGGGCTCTCGCCAAACCTTGATTGATCAGCAAGCATCGTTCAACAACATGTCGAACGAATTAAGCGAGCTAACCGATCAAGAAGGTGCATTAGAGCAAGATTACCAAGCCGCATCAGATCACCTGCAATTAGTGCAAACAGCCGTTCGCCAAGCAGAAAAAATCGAGCGTTATAAAGAAGATCTTGAAGAGCTAACAGAGCGTCTTGAAGAGCAGGTAATGGTGGTTGAAGAAGCAGCAGAGCAACTTGCGATGGCTGAAGAACAATCACAACTAACTGAAGAAGAAGTAGATAGCTTAAAAACGCAGTTAGCGGATTACCAACAAGCATTAGACATGCAGCAAACCCGTGCATTGCAATACCAACAAGCATTGCAAGCATTAGAAAAAGCACGTGATTTGTCTGGTGATCATCAAATGCTACCAGACCAAGCGCCACCGTATCTTGCTCAGCTTAAGCTGCAACAAGATACTCAAACCACAGCACTTCTAGCTCTTAAACATAAACTAGATATGTCGTCTGCGGCAGCGCAACAGTTTGATAAAGGTCTGGCGATTGTCACCACTATCGCAGGTGCTATTGATCGTGCCAACGCCAGTGATAAAGCCCGTGAATTGATTGACCACGGTCGTCAACTACGTGCGATTTCAGATCGTGGTGAGCAGCTAAAGGCGCAATACCGTGATTTAGAGCGTAGCGTTCGCAGCCAGCGTCAAGCGTTTGAGTTAGCTGAAACTTACACCAAGAAATTCGCTACAACATTAGATAGCGAATTAGCTTTAGTGGAAGAGCAAGCGCGCCATGAAGCAACGCTAGAAAGCCTAGAGCAAGATCAAGCCGCTCTTGTTGAACAGCGTAATGACATGCGTCACAACGAGCAACGTTTAGCTTCTCGCATTGCAACGCTTGAGTCACAAGCACCAACATGGATTGCGGCATCAGATGCGTTAGAAAAACTGTCTGAGCAAGCTAATGCCGAGCTTGATAGCAGCCAAGCTGTGATGGAAGCAATGCAGTTAACGCTTGATAACGAGCGTGAAGCTTCTCGTCAACGTGATGAACTAGCAGCACGTAAGAAGCAGTTAGATAGCGATATAGAACGTTTAGCGCAACCGGGTGGTAGCGATGATTCACGTCTACGTGCATTAGCCGATACCCTTGGCGGTACTATGTTGTCTGAAATTTACGACGACATTACCATTGATGATGCGCCATATTTCAGTGCTATGTACGGTCCTGCGCGTCACGCTATCGTGGTGCCAGATCTTAAAGGCATCAAAGAGAAGCTAGTTGCACTGGACGATTGCCCAGATGATCTATACATCATTGAAGGTGATGCAGATGCATTTGATGACAGCGGCTTTGACGTTGATGAACTAGAAGATGCAGTTTGTGTTCACTTAAATGATCGCCAACTACGTTACTCACGTTTCCCGAAAGTACCACTGTTTGGTCGTGCGGCTCGTGAACAACGCCTAGATATTCTTCGTGATGAGCGTGAACAAGTTGTCGAAGATCACGCAAAAGCATCCTTTGATTCGCAAAAACTTCAGCGTTTATACCAAAGCTTCAACAGCTTTGTTGCAACGCATATGGCAGTGGCATTTAACCCAGATCCAGAAGTTGAGCTAAAACAAGCCCGTGATGAGCGCAACCAAATCACACGTCAGCTTGCAGAATCGCAATCTCAAGAACAACAACAACGCAGCCAATTGGCAGCAGCCCGTGAAGGTCTATCATTACTGGCTAAATTAAACCCAGTGGTGACACTACTTGAAGACGACACGCTAACCGCACGTTTTGAAGAAGTAGAGCAGCAGCTTTCACAAATGGATGAAGCACGTAACTACCTTGACCGTCACGGTAAAGCGTTAGCTGAGCTTGAAACATTAGTCTCTGCACTAGAGGCTGATCCTGAGCAATTCGATGCGCTACAAGCTGATTACGAAGCTGCCGATCAGAAGCTACAAGAGCTGAAAACACTGATCTTCGCAGTCGCGGATTTAGCTGAGCGTCGTCATTACTTTAGCTATGCCGATGCTGTTGAGCTTCTAAGTAAGAGCTCAGAGCTAAATGAGCAGCTAAAAGCGAAGCTGGCAACCGCAGAGCAAGCACGTAACCGTAGCCGTGAAGCCCTAAAACAATCACAAGCACAAGCGAACCAGTACAACCAGTTAATGGCGTCACTGAAGAGTTCACACCAAGCGAAACTAGAAACGGTTCAAGAATTTGAACGTGAACTACAAGAGCTAGGTGTACGTGCTGATATTGAGGCGGAAGAGCGTGCGCGTTTACGTCGTGATGAGCTAAACGAGCGTCTACACAGTTCACGTAACCGTCGTAGCCAGCTTGAGCGTTCAATCACTTCTGTTGATCTAGAAATGAAGTCGCTAGTGAAGCGTCTGCGCAAAGTTGGCAAAGACTACCAAGACATTCGTAAACTTGTAGTTAACGCTAAAGCAGGTTGGTGTGCAGTATTACGTCTAGCACGTGAAAGCGATGTTGAACGTCGTCTACACCGTCGTGAAATGGCGTACATGTCAGCCGATGAACTACGTTCGCTATCGGATAAAGCGTTAGGTTCACTACGTCTTGCTGTGGCGGATAACGAAGACTTACGTGATGCGCTACGTGCTTCTGAAGATGTGACACGTCCAGAGCGTAAAGTGCTGTTCTACATTGCAGTTTACCAGCACCTACGTGAGCGTATTCGTCACGATATTATTCGTACCGATGATCCCGTTGAAGCTATCGAAGAGATGGAAGTTGAACTTGGTCGTCTAACAGAAGAGCTAACTGCACGTGAACAACGTCTAGCGATCAGCTCAGATTCTGTTGCGAACATTATTCGTAAGACCATCCAGCGTGAGCAAAACCGTATCCGCATGCTAAACCAAGGTCTACAAAGTGTGGGCTTCGGTCAGGTTAACGGCGTACGTCTAAACGTGAAAGTACGTGAAACGCACGAATCACTACTGGCTGGTTTAGTTGAGCAAAAAGATCAGCACAACGATCTGTTTGGTAACAACCGTCTATCGTTCTCAGAAGCGATTGCGAAGTTGTTCCAACGTTTGAACCCACATATCGATATGGGTCAGCGTTCACCACAGATCTTAGGTGAAGAACTACTTGACTACCGTAACTATCTAGAGCTAAGCATCGAAGTTAACCGTGGTACAGACGGTTGGCTACAAGCGGAATCAGGCGCACTATCAACAGGTGAAGCGATCGGTACAGGTCAGGCAATCCTATTGATGGTAGTACAAAGCTGGGAAGAAGAATCTCGCCGCTTACGTGGTAAAGACATTATTCCTTGTCGTCTACTGTTCTTGGATGAGGCAGCGCGTCTTGATGGTAAGTCAATCGCAACGCTATTCGAGCTTTGTGAACGTCTAGACATGCAGTTATTGATTGCAGCACCTGAAAATATCAGTCCAGAGAAGGGTACAACCTACAAACTGGTACGTAAGATTTTCAAAGATCGCGAACACGTACACGTGGTGGGCTTACGTGGTTTCGGTAATACACCGAAAGTTGAAGCTCCCGTTCAAACGGTACTAGAAATCGAAGAAGCCGAATAATCAGCTCGGTAAAATAATCCTAAAGGTCAGCAGCAATGCTGACCTTTTTTTATCACTAAAATAATAAGTTAGATAAATTTCGCTGATAAAAACAAGTGTTAAAAATGTGATGCAACTGGCTTTTTAATAACACTGTTAATTAAATGTAAATCTATTGTCTATAATTCATTTTAAGCACTAATAAAGCCTTTTAGGTATCAGTTGGCTTATTGAAAAAGCGAGATAGCAATAATGTATAGTGATGAAATTGATGATAAAGACAAAGGTCGTTATGAATGGCGCACGTTTTTATTCATCGTCGTATTACTGTTTCCTATTTTGTCCGTGATGTTTGTTAGCGGATACGGATTTATTGTTTGGGCGTTACAAGTGTTTGTCTTTGGTCCTCCTGGCCACGGTTAAGCATTCGTCAACATTCAATAAAACAGGTAGGTAGATGATGAAGTCATCCTTAAAAAAATTTTGGATCACATTGTGGCGTCCAGCGACCAAGATCAGCCTTGGGGTGTTGGCTTTAGGTGGATTTGTTGCGGGGGTTATCTTTTGGGGGGGATTCAACACCGCACTCGAAATGACCAATACTGAGAAGTTTTGTATTAGTTGTCATTCCATGAGAGATACAGTTTATCCTGAACTTAAAGGTACGATTCATTGGGAAAACAATGCCGGGGTGAGAGCAACATGCCCTGATTGCCATGTTCCCCATAATTGGACCGACAAAATTGCCCGTAAAATGCAGGCAAGTAAGGAGGTATTTGGTGCCATTATCGGAAGCATTGATACTCCTGAAAAATTTCAAGCAAAACGTCTTGAGTTAGCACAGCACGAGTGGAAACGTTTTTCTGCTAATGGCTCATTAGAATGTAAAAACTGTCATAGCTACGCCAGTATGAAATGGGATGAGATGTCGCCTCGCGCCCAAGCACAAATGAAACAGGCGGCAGTCAAAGATCAAAGTTGTATCGACTGTCATAAAGGGATAGCACACCATTTACCTGCCGATATGGCATCCTCTGGTGGTATTGTCTCTGAACTGATTGCGTCATCCCATAGTACTGACTATTCAACCGGTAATACCTACTACAGCGTACAATTTACACCGCTTTATGAAGATCAGGCGAAAACCCAAGATGGCGGTTCATTAGAGCCAGCATCAGCGGTCAAAGTGGTCGATATTAAAGATGACATGCTGCAAATCGAAATTAACGGCTGGCGCAAAGAAAAAGGCTTTGGTCGGGTGATCAACCAAGATTTCGGTTTAAACATTCCAACCGCAGCGCTGAGTAAAAATGCGGCACAGAGTCCAGAGGTGATCAAAGGCTTCGATCAAAAAGAAGACGACGTAACGGGGCTTAAATGGCAACAAGTGACAGCTACCTTATGGGTAGAGAAAAAGAACTTTGTCAGTGATGTCAGTACGATTTGGACCGCAGCAAAATCAGCCTATAACACCAACTGTAGCGTCTGCCACACTCAGCCAGCAGAAAACCATTTTGATGCAAACACTTGGCCTGGCATGTTTAACGGTATGCTCGCTTTTGTGAACTTTGATACTGATAGCGAAGCGATTGTGTTGAAGTACTTACAAAATCATTCGTCCAACTTTTCAAAAGCTGAACATTAATCAAACTAAAGGTTGCTTTGCATGTCTCGCTCAATGCTAAGCAACCTTTTTACGTTTTAATCGTGAGGAATTGTTTATGTCACTGAGTAGGCGTAAATTTTTGCAAGGTTTAGCAACCACAAGCGCTGCTTCCGTTATTGGTCCCGGCTTATTAATGCAAGTTGCCAAAGCCGCAGAAGAAGTGACCCAATCAACCGAGCCACCGGGCATATGGAAAGTGTCAGGTTCACACTGGGGCGCATTTAGAGCCCGTATTTACGATGGGAAAGTCGCTGAAATTAAACCCTTTGATCTCGATAAACACCCAACAGACATGCTTAACGGCATTAAAGGGATGATATATAGCCCAACCCGAATCCGTTATCCGATGGTGCGGTTAGATTGGCTTAAGAAAAATAAATACAGTGGCGAAACCCGAGGCAGCAACCGTTTTGTACGTGTTACGTGGGACGAAGCACTCGATCTGTTCTACCAAGAGCTACAACGGATCCAAAAAGATTATGGCCCTTGGGCACTCCATGCTGGGCAAACAGGCTGGCGTGAAACAGGGCAATTTCAAAGCTGTACCTCACATATGCAACGCGCTGTGGGAATGCACGGTAACTTCATTAAAAAAGTCGGGGATTATTCCACAGGGGCGGGACAAGTTATTTTGCCTTACGTGTTAGGTTCAACCGAGGTGTATGCCCAAGCCACCACATGGACAACCATTTTAAAAGACACCAAAACCTTGATCTGGTGGTCGAGCGATCCGATCAAAAACGGGCAAATCGGTTGGCAATGTGAAAGTCACGATGCCTATGGCTATTACGCCCAATTAAAAGATAAAGTCGCTAAAGGCGAGCTCACCATGATATCGGTCGATCCCGTGGTGTCGAAAAGCCAAAAATACTTCGGTTGTGAACATCAATATGTCAATCCACAAACCGATGTGCCATTTATGTTAGGGATCGCCCATACCCTGTATAAAGAAAACCTCTACGATAAGCAGTTCCTTGAAACTTACACCTTAGGCTTTGATGAATTCTTGCCGTATTTATTGGGAACAGGCGCAGATAAGACTGAGAAAACACCAGAATGGGCAGAGAAAATCTGTGGCGTGAAAGCCGATGATATTCGTAAATTTGCCCGTCGCTTAGTCAAAGACAGAACCATGCTGATGTTTGGCTGGGCGGTACAACGTCAACAACACGGTGAACAGCCTTATTGGATGGGGGCAGTGTTAGCCTCCATGATTGGGCAAATTGGTCTGCCGGGGGGCGGTATTTCTTATTCGCACTTTTATAGTGGTGTTGGTCTGCCATTTAGTACCGCAGCAGGGCCGGGGGGCTTTCCACGTAATGTTGATGAAGGGCAAGTCCCAATTTGGAATAATAACGATTTCAAAGGTTATAGCGCGGTTATTCCTGTCGCTCGGTGGATTGATGCCATTATGGAGCCGGGTAAGAAGATCAAATTCAATGGCAGCGATGTAGTGTTGCCAGATATCAAAATGATGATATTTAGCGGCTGTAATCCGTGGAATCACCATCAACAACGTAACCGGATGAAAGAGGCGTTCAGAAAACTGCAAACCGTAGTCAATATTGATTACACATGGACGCCAACCTGTCGTTTCTCCGACATTGTATTACCTGCTTGTACCCAGTTTGAACGTGATGATATTGACCAATACGGCACCTATTCCACCGCTGGCGTGTTAGCTATGCACAAATTGGTTGATCCGCTTTATCAATCGAAAACGGATTTCGCTATCTTTACCGAGCTGTGTAAACGCTTTGGCAAAAGCAAAGAATACACTCGTGGCATGGATGAAACTCAGTGGATCAAAGAGCTGTACAACAACTGTCGTGATGCCAATAAAGATAAAAACCCAATGCCAGAATTTGATGAGTTCTGGAAAGAGGGTTTCGCAGGGTTTAAAACCGATCAAACCTACGTTAGCCACCAAGCGTTCCGAGACGATCCTGAAATCAACTCCTTGGGAACACCATCAGGCTTTATTGAGATCTACAGCCGTAAAATAGCCCGCTACAACTACGAGCATTGCCAAGGGCATCCAATGTGGTTTGAGAAAGAAGAACGCTCTCACGGTGGGCCTAAATCTGACAAATTCCCATTCTGGTTGCAATCTTGCCACCCTGATAAACGCTTGCACTCGCAAATGTGTGACTCGGAAGATTTTCGTAACACCTATGCGGTGAAAGGTCATGAGCCTGTATATATCAACCCAGACGACGCCAAGAAAAAAGGCATCAAAGACGGTGATATCGTCAGAGTGTTTAACGATCGTGGGCAATTATTAGCAGGGGCAGTGCTTTCAGATGATTACCCAACAGGGGTTATTCGTATCTATGAAGGGGCATGGTTTGGACCACTCAATAACGACATAGGCGCAATAGATACGTATGGCGATCCAAATACCGTGACCATTGATATACCGACCTCTCAGTTAGCGCAAGCAACCAGTGCCAATACTGTGGTGGTCGATATTGAAAAACACAAAGGCGAAGTGCCACCTGTTACTTCATTCAGCGGGCCAATTCACGTTAGTTAAGGCGTGATTTTGCTAACAGAAACTAAACAATAAAGAGCCGATAGCAAGGCTCTTTATTATTTTTAGATATAATAAAACAAATGAGGACAGTAAAAGACAGTGAGTCGAGTTTGAACAATTCAGAATACCCAGAGCAAGATGAGATCTCAGGCGTAAAGAAAACCCAAGCCCCAGTTTATGGTGTAGGTGATAGTACCTTACAAGCCGCTGGTGGTGAGCAAGGCGTAAAAAAGCTGGTGGATGCGTTTTATCATTATATGGATACCATTCCCGTCGCAGCTAAAGTACGTGCCATGCATAACCCTGATCTCAGTGAATCCAAAGCTAAATTAACCACTTTTCTTATTGGCTGGATGGGTGGACCTTCCCGTTATGCAGAGATCTACGGTTCAATGAATATCCCCGGGGCGCACAGTCATTTAGACATTGGGCTTGAAGAGAAAAATGCATGGCTATTGTGTATGCAAAAAGCCCTCGATGATCAGCCTTATGAAGAAACCTTCAAACGCTATGTGATGGTGCAGCTTTCGTTCCCCGCTGAAATGTGCCGAAACCGCAGATAGCCTCTCAATCTAGCTTGTAAATATAAACAGCTGGTAATACCGCCCAATAAAACAATCACGACAACCGTTTCCAAATAGGAATAGGTTGTCGTCTTGTTTTTCGCTATTGCATTATGATCAACAAAGGTAATATCTCGTTATTGAGAACCACCTTACGACGTTGATTAACATGGAATTAAGTTTAGAAATATTCGTTTTACTGTTTTTTGTTGCAGGTCTAGCAGGCTTTATTGATGCTATTGCAGGGGGCGGTGGGCTATTAACCGTACCTGCTTTGTTATCGGTTGGTATTCCACCGGCTCAAGTACTTGCTACCAACAAACTGCAAAGCTCCTTTGGTAGTTTTTCCGCATCCTTGTACTTTGTCCGTAATGGGTTAGTCAAACTCAGTGAAATGCGCCTTGCTATTGCCTGTACCTTTATTGGATCGGCTCTTGGGGCACTGTTGGTACAACATATAGATGCAGGGATATTAACCAGCCTGATCCCCGTATTATTGATCTTTGTTTCGCTATATTTCTTATTAAGTCCTAACGTGGGTAAACCACAAGGCGAACCGAAACTATCTGAAGCCATGTTTGCTTTTACAGTGGGCACATCAATCGGCTTTTACGATGGTTTCTTTGGCCCCGGTACAGGCTCATTATTTACCATCTGTTTTGTTGCCATTGCCAAATTTGGCTTAGTAGAAGCAACCGCAAGAACCAAAGTTTTAAACTTCACCTCTAATATTGCGGCATTGATCTTTTTTATTATCGCAGGGCTACCGTTATGGAAATTAGGCTTAGTGATGGCAGCAGGTGGTTTTATTGGTGCACGATTAGGTGCGCATATTGTGATTAACAAAGGGCAAAAATTCATTCGCCCAATGGTGATCATTATGTCGATGATTATGGCGGTTAAACTGCTTTGGGAACAGCATCCACAATGGTTTCAACTAGGTGTTTAACCCTTGGGAGCTTGTAACTATTTTGACGATAAATCAGGTGAATAGGGCGAGTAAGTTCAGCAAGCTCGGCAAATTCAAAACAGTATTTATCGTCAATACTTAACGTTTTCACTATCGATTGCGGCACAAGGGCAGGTGCCATACCTGCCAGTGCTAACTGCGCTGAAGCAGTATAAGAATCCATTTCCATCAAGGGTGTAATGCCTAATTTTTGTAACACCGCCGCCTGAGAAATATTCGACGGGTTTTTCAAATCATTCACCACAATCGCTTTAGGTAATGCCGTCAGCGGTTGTTTAAACACCAGCTTAAATGGCTCATCCATCAAATGCTCGGCAATAAAACTGTATTGCGCAGGTAAATGCCCAGCACAAAAGCCAATGGACGCTTTACCAGATTGCACGTTTTCGACAATCACAGGGGTATGGTGTGTCGTAATTGAAATGTACTTATCTTTTTGAAAATACGTCCCTAACGCATTAGCCAAATAACCTGCCACCAAAGTTTCAGAGCAATCTAAGGTAATAATGCTTTGATCGTCCAAATTCTGATGTTCAAAAATCAGCCCACGAATTTCATTAAAACTTGGCCCCACGTTTTTGATTAACGCATGGGCATCGGGGGTGAGCTTAATTAACCTGCCCGCAGGGATGATCAGCTTAGTGCCTAACGTCGCTTCTAACTTAGCAATCCGTTTGCTCACTGCCGACTGGCTAATATACAAACGGCTACCAGTACGGCTCATGGTGCCTTCTTCCGCTAACACTAATAAGGTTTCGATACCTTCCAGCAGCATAGTTCAATCCATTGATGAAAGAGAGGAATCAATGATACGTGATTACAGGGGAAGAGGCGAGATTGTGTTATTCGTTGTGTATCTATTTGTTTCAGAACAAATCTACTAAATTATCTATCATGCTTTTGCCCCATTATGTATATGGAATCCACGTATTTACAAAGTGATTTTGGTAATAAAAGTTAAGATGCGGTCGTATATTCGGCTTCTTATTGAAGGAGCTACCTTCTAGCCTTTGATGTTTTGCGCACCTACTGTCCTTATCGAGTTAGCAGCTTGCTTAGCATGACAGAATGGTCAGGTTTTCAGTAGGTTGGTCTTACCTTTTATGCATCATCATTTTGTAAAATTTAAGAGTTTATTAATGATTAATCGGTGAGTAAAACAGGTTTATATTCAGATTCATACCGTAACATTGCCCATGCAGTCCGTACCACTTTGTTCGCGAGTGCAATGCAGGCTTTCTTGAATCCGATACGATCTATGATACTCCTCAACCAAGCATCCTTTTGAGTCTTCGGTTTTTCTGGTAGTCGTCCAACGTAAGACATTGCACCAAGATAGAGAAGGGAGCGTAGCTCTTTCACACCACCGCATTTATCGATTCCAACCATAAAGACCTTACCACCTGAACTATGTTGTTTGGGCGTAAGACCAACAAACGCTGAAGCTTGCCTTCCATTCTTGAACTGCTTTCCATCACCCAGAGTGGTATAAAGCATCGCTGCTGTTGTTTCACCAACACCTTCAATTTCCATTAATCGTTGGCATTGTTCTATCTGACGGGTTAACGCATTTTTCTCTTTTTCGAACGCGATGAGCTTTGCTTTCAGTTCCTTATATTGCTCCCACAACATGGACAGAACGGATACAACATTTGCTGGTATTGAGGTTTCTCCATCAAGTACTGTTTGAACCGACGCTTTTAAACCTTTTTCACCTTTAGGGTTTGCTATCCCGTAGCCCAAAATCGTCCCTCTAATGTGAAGCCCTAAGGAAACCACACTACGAGATAAGAACCTGCGGCTGGTTTCTAATGAATGCATAGATTGTTGTTCTAATGACTTAGGTCGAGAGTATTTGATACCGATCTGCATAGCAGCATTAGCAATGGCAAGAGCATCATTGTGATCAGTTTTATGGCCTTCTAAATATCCTTTCACTTTTTTAGGATTGATAATCCTAACTTCGTGTCCAAAACTTTCAGCTAATTGGCCCCAATAATGACAGCCGCAACAACCTTCCATCGCAACAATCGAAGGTTTCGCGTTGGCAAGGAACTCTTTCATTTTCTGTCGACTTAGAGGTTTATTAGACAAGATCTCGCCATGAATGCTGATATGGCAGGCTTGAAGAACATTTTTTGCTAAATCGATAGCGATAACGTTATTAGTTAACATGTTGGAACCCTCAAAGATAATTTCACTCCGCTAAGTTTAGATTGGCGGAGAGGGAGTGGATTCCATACATCACGTTAGACCGTTTACTCATTCATATCGTGTTAACGTGGTTTGGGATTAGTTTTGTTTATTCTTATAGCCTTGTAATTTCAGTAAAACGTTTGTTGTTTATTTTCCCCGTACTTCTTTAAAAAAGTAACAAAGTGTTGCGTATGGAATGACTATATGTGCATTAAGGTGTATAGTTGTCTTGTTTTCCATACATAAGTGCTTAAAAGTAAAAAAGCTAATTTATAAGCTGATAAGCACCAAGCTCAATTAACCAATGGGGTAAACGG
>NZ_SSMG01000372.1 GCF_009873615.1 Photobacterium lucens | reverse complement strand
ATTTAGAATATATTGTTATGCCAAATCAAGGGACAAAAAAAAACGCATAAGCTGCAATTTCAAATTACAACTTATACGCTTTATCAAACAATTAGAAACGAGTTTTTATTATTTTCGTTATTAGTTGCCAGTTTTGAAGGTAGCAACCTCTTTTCCTTGCTTATCTTTTACTGTTAAAACGTTATCAACAATAACATAGCTAGCATAGGTTGGTACTGACGCTAGGAATGCTTTTTCAAGCTCCATACCATCCATACACATTTTACGTGTTGATGCCGCAGGTCCCATTGTTAATGTTCCATTTGATGTTTCAAATGTACCTTGGAAGTTATTACAGCCAGAGAAACCATGTGCAGACTTTTTATCCATATCAAATTGAATAAATGCCATATTACCACCAGCCCCAGGTTTAACCGTTTCACCTTCAAGGGTTACTAATTCCCATGGTTGACCAGCAAGGCCTGTCGCCGCAGTTGCTGCTGGTACTTGATGCGCAACACGATCTAATTTGATCTCAATCGGTTGCTTCGCATCAGCAGCAAATGGATCAATGCTGGTCGTTGAGGTCATCACCAACTTATCTTCAACTTTGATCGTTGCACGTAGGCTATAGCGATGCTTATCTTGAATTTTCGCTGCATCATATTCTAGTGTTACAGGGTATGGTGGCGCACCAGCTACATCCATCGACTCACTCGTGATCGTGGTTGATGGCGCATCAGCTAAAGAAACATCTTCTAACGTTACATTTAATACTGCACCCGGTGGTAGCATACGACGATCTAGATAAATCACCTTTGTTTCTAATGATTTCATTTCTACTTTCTCAGCTTTAGCAACAGGTGCTGTCTGTTGTTGGTTTTGATTTGCAGCAGTGTCAGCGTCATTACATGCTTGTAGCATGAATGCAGAAAGTACAACTGAAGTTGCTAACGCTAGCTTTTTTAATTTAAAAGTCATTTTTAATTATCCTTTTATACATTTCAAATCATAACCACAGTAACGTTCATCATTACTCAGTTAAGGTTGCCATCATTGAGATAGCATATTGATTTAGAATTATTTATCTGTGAACTGCAAACAATAATACAGCATTCAAAATATGACGCAATCATTATAGATTACAGAAATGTTACGCTCTGTTAATACTCAAGAAAGCTATATTTTACTTTTATCATTTCTGTAAGTTCATAAGTTATAGACTATGATTTTCGAATAATCTATTCAGTGATTCATAATGACCAAATATCGCAACACCTTGCAGATATCGGCGAAGCATATCTAGTAAAACAGTCGCAATCACACAACGTTGATCATCATGGCTATAGACTCGTTTAAACTGTACATGCTGGATCCATTGTCCCTCATCTGTGATCAATCCAACCGTGACAGCACCATCATGCAATGTGCCAGAAAACAGCCCTATCTGACTATTTGGTATTAGACTTAAACCCTGTAATTGCTCACTCGCTACGTTGACTAAAGCATCCATATCAGTCTTCGTATCAACAACGATGTTTTGGACGGATGCGGATACCACATATTCATTCAGCTCTGGCTGTTGATTCAGCCAATTAACAACAAAACCACCGGTGGATTGCTCTAAAATAGCCAGCTTTTTATTTTGATGAGTCAGTAAATTTGACAGGTTTTCTATTAACCCTACCTGCTTACCTACAATGTTATCCCCTAACAAGGCTTCCATTTCAGCTAACAGTACCAAAGCAGTATTCCCCTGCTCTGGTGCAAATAATTTCACTTCAATAAAAGGTAATGATGAGCGATAGCCTATTTCATAACCTTGCGGCAAAGTAAGATGTTGAAATGCATCGCTGATGCTTGATTCTGATAGACCATAGGTAAATAAGCGGGAGCAATGTAAAGGTTGATTGGCAGGATATTGCGTTTGCAGACGAGGTAGGATTTGATCTTTCACCATGATTTTAAATTCACTCGGAACACCTGGCGTAAAGAAAATCCACGCTCGATTGAGTTTAATGGCAAAACCACAAGCAGTTCCAACAGGGTTATCAATCAGCTCAGCCCCTTCAGGTAGCATCGCTTGTTTTAAATTAGCAGCAGGCATTTCACGATTAAGCTTTTCATATTTAGCTTTCATTTCTGCCACCCAATGATCAGATTGCTCTAATCCTACGTTTGCAGCCATTGCAGCAGCGACTGCTGTTAAATCATCACTGGTTGGCCCTAATCCACCATTAACAATAACAATGTCACTATTTAAACTACACGATTCGATCTCTTTCGCTAATCGCTCACAGTGATCACCAACAGTGACACGACGTGTCATTGTTAAGCCCTGTTCAAACAGAAATCGGGATAACCATGCTGCATTTGTATCAGTAATATCACCTAATAATACTTCTTCACCTGTACTGATCATTGTTATTTCAATCATCATTTCCCTCTGAATCTGTGGCTTTATGATTTATTTTATTAGTCTATGCTCAACGACTTACCAGATACAGCTTTCTTTTACCCGATATAAATAAAGCAGTATTTTTGCCCCAACGGCTCATGTGTAAATCAAAATTTACACCAGTTAAACTAATGTTGACAGTTAAGTTATCTACCGTTAATGTACATTTCTAGCGTATAACGCTAACAAAAACAGCACATAGATTAATAAACAATACACTGAGTACATTTGATGAAATTTATCCCTCACACCAATACCTATCGATAGCCACAGTGGCTATTATCAGGATGTAAACTTAACTGAACACTCATCTCGATACGCCTCTGTGGCCTCTATTTTCGTAGGGAGCAACGACAGGTGATCAATACCACCTCCCGATCTAATTCATTACCTCTGGGAGCAACAAAAATGGCTTTAAATAAAACACTTGGCAGCATGCTTATCATTGCAGGAACAACGATAGGTGCAGGCATGTTGGCATTACCTTTGGCTTCAGCAGGCCTTGGTTTTACCACAGCATTAATTGCAATGTTCGGTATGTGGGCACTGATGACCTACACCGCGCTGCTAATGATTGAAATCCACCAACACGCAGAAACAGATGCGACGCTTAATACTTTGGCTCAGCAACTTCTTGGTCGTAAAGGGCAAATTATTGCTAATTTTGCCATGATGTTTTTGCTCTACTCTCTTTGTGCAGCCTACATTGCCGGTGGTGGTGGTCAGTTAAGTGAAAAACTAAGTGATTGGTTAAGCGTTTCTATTCCGCCTCAGCTTGGCGCATTACTCTTTACTCTTTTGATTGCGGGCGTTGTATCTATTGGTACACACACCGTTGATCTGGTTAACCGCATCCTTTTCACGGCAAAAATTGTGGCACTCGCCGTTATGTTAGGCTTACTTGTTCCACACGTAGAAGGCCAACATCTTGTTGAAATGCCAGTACAAAAAGGACTGATCCTTTCAGCCTTACCGGTAGTATTTACTTCGTTTGGTTTCCACGGCAGTATTCCATCTATCGTGCGCTACGTGGGTATTGATGTTAAGACATTAAAGAAAGTGATGATCTTAGGCTCTGCATTGCCACTATTTATCTACTTATTATGGCAACTTGCTAGCCAAGGGGTAATGAGCCAACCTGAGTTAATGGCAAGTACCACACTCGGAGCATTTATTGCGAGCTTAAGTGAGTTATTACATAACCCAATGGTCAGCAAATCAGTGTCTATTTTTGCAGACTTAGCATTGGCAACGTCTTTCTTAGGGGTAAGTTTAGGTCTATTTGATTTTATGGCAGACAGCTTAAAGCGCGCTAGCAACGTGACTGGTCGTTTACAAACAGGCTTGATCACCTTCTTGCCGCCATTAGCTTTCGCTATTTTTTACCCACAAGGCTTTATTATGGCACTGGGTTACGCAGCCATTGCACTTGTTATCTTAGCTATCTTCTTACCTGTTGCGATGGTTCGTTCACAACGTAAGAAACATCAAGCTGATAACATTATGCCTTCATACATGGTACGAGGTGGCAACCTTGCCTTAGCGATTGTTACGTTAGCTGGAGTATTAATTATTTCAGCACAAACCATGCAAATGGTAGGTATTATTCCAGCAGTAGGTTAATACCTAGTAAGCATTTATTAATAAGGAAGTGAATTATTTTACTTCCTTATTAACCTGTAATTTATAAATATATTTAAAGATATAAAAAACTATTCATTACAATAG
>NZ_SSMG01000371.1 GCF_009873615.1 Photobacterium lucens | reverse complement strand
GACATATGTCGGGTCTTGGTATTTATCAACGTTTTTATTGGCAAATAATGCTCAATTATTGCGTTTTTGTCTCAGCCGCTGCTGGTTTTTCAGCTGGTGCCGCTGCAGGTTTTGCAGTCTTGTCACCTTTAATACCTAGTAGCTCAACTTCAAATACTAGTGTTGAGTTAGCAGGAATGCTTGGATTCGCCTGTGCGCCGTAAGCTAGTTGTGGCGGAATAACAAATTCAAACTTAGAACCAACAGGCATTAGCTGAACACCTTCAGTCCAACCAGGGATCACTTGGTTTAGTGGGAAAGTTGCTGGTTGGTTACGTTGGTATGAGCTATCAAATACTGTACCGTCAGTTAGCATACCCTTGTAGTGTACTTCAACTGTGTCTGTTGCCGTTGGCTTAGGACCTGTACCTTCTTTTTCAATCTTGTACATTAGGCCAGATTTCGTCGTTACTACACCTGCTTCTTTCGCAAATTTAGCACGGAACTCTTCACCTGCTTTTACGTTTTTAGCTGCTTCTTCTTTTGCTTTCTCTTCAACGATCTTCGCAACACGTTGATCTAGCTCTTGAAGTGCTTGCTGAGTTTGCTCAGGTGTTAGACGGCTCTTACCTGCAAATACATCTTCAACACCTTGAAGTACGTCTTGACGGTTTAGATCTAAGCCAAGCTCTTTTTGTTGATCAAGGTTAGCTGATAGGTATTGAGCAAGTGACGCACCGATTGCGTATGCTGCTTTCTGATCTTCAGTTTTGAATTCAACTTTTGCATCTTCAGCAGCTGGAGCTTTAGCAGCAACCTGCTCTACTTTCGCAGGTTCTGCAGGCTTGTTAGTGTCTGCTTTATTATCATCCTGACAACCAACAGCTAGAAAAATTGTTGCTGCCAATACAGACATCTTTAGAACAGGTTTCATGTATTTCTCCATCAGTCATTGAGGCAATGCCTCATTTTTTAACTGTACTTTTTAGTATG
>NZ_SSMG01000370.1 GCF_009873615.1 Photobacterium lucens | reverse complement strand
CTTGAACGATCGTTCAAAATTATAATTGAACGAGTGTTCAAAAATGTTTATGCTGTTTCCACGCAACAAATAGACAGATAAAATTTAACAAATGGAGAAAGCGTAATGACAGGCTTTACTATTCATACAATTGAAACCGCACCACAATCAGTACAACCAATTTTACTTAATGCAAAGAAAACAATGGGCAGTATTCCGAACTTAATCGCGACATTGGCTGAATCTCCGCAGTTACTTAAAGCGTATACTGAGCTGCATCAGTTATTTACTGAAACATCGTTTGATAAAGAAGAACTCACGGTTGTTTGGCAAACCATTAACGTTGAGCATGAGTGTCATTACTGTGTCCCTGCTCATACATTGATTGCTCATTCAATGAAAGTCGATCCAGTACTGATTGAAGCGTTACGTAATAATGATGAGCTGCCAACACCTAAGCTACAGGCATTAAAAGACTTCACATTAAGCCTGACTCGCAAACGTGGCAATGTGTCAGAAGAAGAGCTTCAGGCGTTTTATCAAGCAGGGTATGAGCACAAGCAAGTGTTAGAGATCATTCTAGGTTTATCGCAAAAGGTGATCAGTAACTATGTTAATCGTGTAGCGAAAACACCTGTCGATCCTATGTTCCAGAAATTCAGCTGGACGAAGTAAGTATAAGAAAGGAAGACATTGCGGCTTTTGTTGAAGGCCGCAATGTCTTTTTATATGGGCATTGGTATTAATCTAAATCGCAGCGTTTTAAGATTAGATTAGGGTTCGGGCAGTTATCTTGGTAAAAATCCAAATGTTCAGGGTCAATTACACCAGGGTAATCATTGGTATAGTTACCCATATCTTTGATGATTTGAAAATGCAGATGGGGTGCCCAGCCACCATTTTCTTCCGTTTTACCTATTGCCGTAAATTGCTGACCTGCTGTGATTTGCTGTCCAACAGCAAGGGTTGATAAATACTCTGTCGCACAATGACCATAAAGAGTATAAAAAACATGACCTTCTAATTCATGTTTGAGGATCACGGTTGGACCATAGTCACCGTCTGCGGTGTGGTTAGCAATACCAAATATTTCACCATCAAGTGGGGCATAAACAGGTGTACCTTCAGGTAAACCTAAATCAATCGCCATATGAACCGTACGATCAGGGGAATCGGTAAAGTTAGCTTTATCTTGGTAGATCAAACGATGTTCAGCATAACGACCAATCACCACCATAGCATTCGCTGCAATAGCACGGTTTACGATTTCATCAGCAAAGCTATGCTCTGCAGTAACCATACTCCATAAATCACTACTTGGTGTTAAATCAACAATATACCCTGTACCAAATTGTAATTCTTTTGGAACGACAGGGTGAAAGTCATGGGCTTTAAGTAGATGTTCTAGTGATGTTTTGCTGTTTGTCATGCTGCTTCCAATTCTGATGGTGTTTTCTTCTCTATAGTCGTATTTTGAGTAGGCACCATTACCATTGCTGCTAGGTAGCCAATAACCGCAATACCTGTTGGCAATAATAGGTGCACATTCACCATCATAGCAGTCAAATATCCAGTTAATGTCCACGCCAAGCCAACCATTGCACTTGAAAGCGCCATTGCCCAACCTTGGTCGATATCACTTGCTCTGTCTGAAAGGGCTGTGATGTAAAGAGGAAAACACAGTGCCACCATAGTTGCAGTAAAGATCATCGCCAATACGTGAGTGGTTGGTGTTGGCGAGATAGCTAGCAGTAACATACCCATTGCCGAAAGCGCTGTTGTTACTCGAAGTGCAGAGGACAAAGAGAAACGTTTCAAGATCAGGCGAGGGAGTAATAGCAAAGAGAAAATCATTACGATACCAATGCCCATCATAAAGTATTGGTAGAATTCACTTTCTACCGCAATATTCCATTTCTGTGGGAAGATAAACGCAATGTTTTGGAAATAGAGGCTCCAGCTAAACTGGCAGATAAATACAATAAACAGACAGTTTAATAATCCTTTTTGGCTGCGCTTTAATGGTTTAGCAAATGAGAATGGGTTCTCTTCTTTTACTGTATTTTGAATCGGTAAACGAATAATAAACAGTAACGCTAAGCTAACGATAGCTATCAGTAAACAAGCATAGAACGGCGCTTGAGCACCATAGCTAGCAGACAATTTACTGCCAAGCGCAGGACCAAAAGACATGGCCGCTGTCATTACCACTGCAACTAAACTCATTAATGTTGCTTTGTTTTTCCCTTCGCTGTTATCAGCCAAGATCGCTTGCGCAATCGGCTGACTTGCCGAGCCTAAGCTGTTGATCATGTTACCGACAAATAAAATGATCACAGAGCTCACCACAATCGCATAAATCGGTAAGGCGAAACCGATAGCTGCAATCATCAAACAAATAGCAATCACGCTCTTACGGCTAAATTTATCGGCAAAGCGGGCAATAAAAGGGGTAAAGAACATCGAAATAAATGGAGCGGCAGACATAACCGTACCAAACAACATGCGGCGTTGTTCAATCGGCATGCTCTTGGCAAATTCCAACGAATGATCTGTTAAAAATAAGCTGACGTAGGCAGGGATAGTAATAAAAAATCCCGCAGAGCCAAGAAAGATAATGATGTATAGCGTAATGAGTGTAAATAAGGGCAGGTGTTGAGCCGTGCGTTGTTGGTTGCGCATCTTATTCTCCCAGTGAATGTGCGCGGTATTCTAATGCGGTTGTTATTACGATGAAAGGGGAATGTAAAGAATAAATACTTGTAGAATATTGTGGTAATAGATTATCTTTCTGTTAGCTAATTCCTTTTGTGAATTACTCAGTAAGTTGGTTTGTGTTTTTAGGATGATTGAATGCGACAAATGAATAAAAATAAAGGATTTACACTTATAGAGCTGGTTGTCGTTATCGTCATTCTTGGCATCATAGGTGTTGTTGCATCGTTAAAGACAATGGAGTTACCGTCTGATGCTCGTGTTGCTGTAATGAAATCCAGCAGAGCTGCGATACAAAATGCATTTGATCTGTTCCACGCTAAGCAAGAAATGGTAAATGCGAATATCACTACAGAAGATCATGATAGTGACTTACAACGTTTCTTAACAATTAATGGCGTAAAAATTTTGATCAATGACAATGATGGCTATCCATTGTTTCGCGTACTGCCACGTGAAAGGTTTCTGAAAGAGTTTAAAGCGTTAGTGAATATGGATGTTGAATTGTTTTCTTACGATGATAATTACAAAACAAACTCTAAATTTATTTTACTGCCAAATAACTACAGTGGT
>NZ_SSMG01000369.1 GCF_009873615.1 Photobacterium lucens | reverse complement strand
CTTGTATTTTATTGTATGGCTATATTTACATTTTAATTATAGTAAGAAATTAAACAGCCATGAAGGTAACCACATAAATTTCATTTTCGTGGTATCTGGATCCCCTGAGCCATACACATTTACCGCATTTCCCTGGCCATCAATGGCTTTATTCTCACCGACAATTTGATAGCCATTATTCGCTCTAGAAAGAATATTTTGTTCAATTTCGGCGACCAACTGATCGTTACCTCGGCAAAATAACGCCATTTCAGCATTGTAGTGATTAGAGCGATTATCAATATTATAAGTCCCCACCATGATTTCATTCTGTCCATCACCACGGCGTTTGTAGACTTGGGTTTTAGCATGCATGCCCCATCGAGCCGATTGGATTGAAGGATTAACTGTTGCCATTTCATCTAACCACTCACCAGCATGAAGGTACACTTTCATCCCTTTGGCTTGCCAATCGTAAACATGAGTATAAAGCTGGGCTGCTACATAGGTGGCATCGGTTGACGATAATGAATTAGTGTACAAGGTCATATCGATATTCTTATCAAGTAACACTTGCATTAAATGCTCAGACTTACGGTTATTCAATAAATACGGTGACGCAAGGATCAGCCCCTTATCTACCGTCATCACCTTATCGAAAATGGTCTTACGCAAAAAACGATAGTTATCGCTATATGGATCTTTAAAGCGTGTCCAAAACGAGCCCCCCGGCGCATCAGAGGTGAACGTCATTTCAGGACAAGAATATAGAGGTTTTGACGCTAGTACAGGTCGAGCAATCGCTTCAATCTTTGCTCGAGTCTCTACTTCATGTGGGTTGTGTGAGAGGAAAGCTTTTACTTCAGACACTTTTCGTTCATATTTTTGTAAATCAATACGGCTACTCGGGATGTCAGGGGCTTGATAACGCTCACTGATGTCATGATCAAAAAAAGCATCAAAGGAAGCACGCATGGCTTTCACTATTGAGCCTTTTACATATAAATCACGATCGAGAAAATTATAATGCTCTGATAAATCGTAATAATCATTTTCAACATTTCGCCCGCCAGTGATCGCTTCACGATCATCTACTACTAATAGCTTACGGTGATTTCGAAAGTTAATGGTCGAAATATAATAAATAGGCGCAGCATTGTAATAACGCACTTCTATCCCATAAGGCTTTAACCCTTCGGCATAAAATTCATCAAACTCAAAGACAGTGGCCGACTTATCAATCAAGATCCGAACGTTGACACCTCTTTTCGCAGCATCTATCAGCTCTTGTACTAAAATTTTCCCACTCATATCAGGAGAGAAAATAAAGTACTCCACCTCAATAGTTTGTTTCGCCCTACGGATCATATCAATACGCGCTTGGAGTGCCACCAGCCCATTATTTAATACCATCACCTCGTTGCGCTTAGCCCCGGTTTGGGGATCAAAACGATCCACTTTATGGAATGGATAAGGATTGGTTAAAGAAAGATCTTTGTAACTCTCAAAATCTTCATTCCAATAAACCCAATTACATCCCGCCATCATGGATGATAATGACACAGCTGTCGCAGCAGACACCAACAAACGTAACAACACGCACTCCTTGTGTAGTTAACTAAGTAAAGTATTAAAATCTGAAAAAGATCTTGCACCAGAAGATAGTGAAACCCCATTAAATTGTAATATCAACAGGATAAAACAAGATCTCTGTTCTATTTTGATTTATTCTTACAACCAATCGACATAATCATCAAGGTATCACATCATGTCTACGCCATTAGATGCGACAGCAATTGAAACAATCCAAGGTTTTGATGCAGAAAAGCGTTATAAGCATTTAGTAAAAGAAGTTGTCGCTAACCGCGAAATTTGGATCCTAATCGATGAACACGGCTGCGTAATGTTAAATACAGACGACGAGGATTGCGTACCTGTATGGCCAAACAAAGAGTTTGCCGAGGCATGGGCAACCGGTGAATGGGATAACTGTAAAGCAGAGTCTATTTCATTAAATAAATGGCATAGCCGTTGGACTCACGGCCTTGAAGATGACGAGCTGGCTATCGTGGTGTTCCCAATTCAAGATCAAGAAGGTTTAGTGATCTACCCAGACGAGTTAGATTACGAGCTTAAGAACCAAGCGAAAAAGCAGCGTTAATCAAGTCAGCTTAATCGCTATTGATTTTGCAATATAATCAATTTTGTAACATAAAGGTCAGATCAAATCTGACCTTTTTTATAAGGAGAAAAACTCAAATGGACGCATTACTACAAGCACTTAAAGACACACCTGAAAGTGTAGAATTTCCACAAGTTATGGCTGTGATCACAGAGCATTACGATTATCAAGCCACCACTTTTTACAATGGTCTGGATAACGATACACTAAAAAATGATGCTGGCACTAATGAAGGTTCGTGCAAAATTTTTGCTTTTGCGAAATTAAACCAGCTTTCAGAGCAAGAAACACTGGCTTGTTTTGGTCAATACTACCGTAACGATGTGTTAGCCCATCCTGAAAATAACGATCATCAGAACATTCGTCACTTCATAAAGTTTGGCTGGTCAGGTATTCAATTTGAAACCTTTCCACTGACAGCGAAAGCTTAAACCTCGTCTAAAGCATCCTCCATAAACAAAAAGCCATCATTGTCTTTCTTTTGAGTAGAAGAGTCATGATGGCTTTTTTAGTGACTGATTCTATGGCGTTGATTAGCTAAGCGGCTTATTACAGTGGCTACATACTTGTGGTGGCTTCATAAAGAAAGGTGAGCGACTCGCCTGTCCGCAACTGTCACAAAATTTGGTTGAGCGAATAGTCAGTAAGGTTAATGGTACCAACAGCACTAAAATCGCCATCATCCACATTGTAGGCGGCTGCATATAAACAATAAAACCACCAATCACCACATTACTGAATACGGTATAAATTGGCCAAAGCTTGCGTTTACGTGCCACATCTTTACCGCGCTGAAAAAGCATCACACTCCCCAACACTAACGCAACCCAAATAACGATAAAGCCAATTAATAGATTTTCCTGCATTACTTACATTCCCTACGATTAAATACTATAAAAAATTGAATTGCATATTATTTAAACAGTAAAAGCTAATTAAGACTTCCAATAAAGCATAATTATCCTTTAAAAGCCCTTTATTTTATGACCCTACTCACAATGTTGTTTTGTGGTTAAAAAAAATAACGAATTTTATTACCAAAAAACAACATTCCGTATTATCTTTAGTGCCAGAACAGGACGTTCAAAGATAAACCACAGCCTCAGCCGCCATTTGCTAGAGGACTGTGCTAAAGGAGTAAAAATGGTTGTTCATTCCGTAGCTCGTGCTACATGTTGTTTATTGCTACTAACTTTTGGTCGTAACCCTATTGCTCAAACCTTGCCTCAGCCTTCAGCTCACAAGCAAGTAAACAAACTAACAACAATTCATACCGAATCAACGCTACATAACTTAACGCATTCTATCAACGAGCTACAGCAGATTCCTAGTTGGCGTGCGCACAATATTACACAACCTTACAATCAATTAAGTGTGCTATACACACATGCATTTCCTGCTCAGCAAGAGCTTAATATGCTATTGGAAACCAGCGCGCTTTACAGTCAGTCGAAAGCTCTACTACCCGGCATTAAGTCTCAACAACGTGCTAAAACAAAAATTGCCACAGAACTAAATGGTCATACCAATAAATTAACAGACATCGTTCGTGGCAGCCTAGTGTGTGACAATATTTCAGATTTGATCAAAACCTATGATTTTATTGCGCAACATGCGTCACTGCTGGAAGTTAAGAACCGTTTTAGTGCGCCTGCAGCCTCTGGCTATCGCGACATTAAGATGCTGGTACGCCTTAACAACAGTGGCCTTGTTGCCGAGATTCAATTACATCTTGAAGCCATTGCAGAGATCAAAAATGGTGAAGAGCACGATATCTACAAGATGATCCAAAGCATCGAACGCCTAGCCATAGCGCAAAATCGTGAATTAAATGACATTGAACAGATGAAAATAAAGCGTCTACAACAACAATCAAAAGCGCTTTATGTTCAAGCTTGGGAAAGCTACACCACACCTTTAAGCCTAGTCAGCTAATAAAACAGCCTTCAATTATGTGATCCAATCCGCATTTATATGCGGATTTTTTATCATTTTATGGATATTGACACAGAGTTTACTATTCATTCAGGTTATATTGTTAGTATCAATTTAGACAATAAAGCACGACAAAACACACCACCTTTGTTACCCCTTTTTGTGTGTTGATATTGCAAGAAAGCAATATCGTTGGGAGTTGTTTAATGGATATAAAATCTGCTTTACGTACAAGCTTCATTCTATTCTGTATGTTAAGTCGTTCGGTTGTTGCAGCACCTGCTGTAGCACCTGCATATACAATTACTGATCAACCATCACCTACGCGCCTATCACAAGCAAGCCGCAAAGCCTTTCAGCGCGATATTAGTGGCTTATACAGCATTCAATCTTGGAAAAGTGACAACATCACGCAACCTTACAATGATTTTGATGCGCTATACCAAGCATCAACACAAGCACAAGTAGAACTTGAGCAATTAATGCGTAGCATCTGTCTTGTTTCTTCTGCTGAAGCACTGATTCCACCAGTAAAGTCAGCACAACGTGCACAACAAAAAATTGCCACAGAGCTAAATGGTCAAGCCAACAAAATTACTGATATTGCCCGTGCTTCATTAGTTGCTGAAGACATTTCATCGCTGGTGCAATCATTCGAATTACTGAATAAAGAAGCAACCGTTGTTGGTGTTAAAAACCGTTTTAAAAAACCAACCGCCTCAGGCTATCGTGACTTAAATGTATTGGTTGAACTACCACACAGCAAAATCATTGCTGAAGTTCAACTCCACCTAAAAGACATCTCTGATGTGAAAAATGGTAAAGAGCACGATATTTACGAACAAATTCAAAAGATGGAACGTTTAGCTCTGCATGAGAAACGCCCCCTGACAGAGTTTGAAGAGAAGAAAATTAAAAACCTACGTCAAGAATCATTGCACTTATATCAAGAAGCTTGGCAGCAATACTTACACCCGACCAGTGTTGCTGTTTAATCCTCTTCCCCATTAAACCAAACGCCCTACTAGTTAGGGCGTTTTGTTATTTGTACTTTGAGTTTTGATATGATTTGCCGCTACTTGAGTGGCAAATAACACAATATCTTGCTGGATCTTAGGTTTAAGCGACTGTAATTCATGATATTGCAAATGTGCTTCATCATTTTCAAGTACCGCTTCTAAAGTAAACAAAGTTTCTCTTTCTGCGAGTAACTCTTGCGTGTTCGCATCTTTTAAACGGTATTGAGCTGCAATATGTACATCTCTATCACGCTCACCTAACACTAAAATCATCCCTTCTAATGCTGCCCGGTACGGAAATAGCTCACCAATGCTCATATCTTCTAGTGAGGTATGGACTTTTGCTAACGCAACATCAAGTTGCAAGGTTCGTTCATCAATAGATTCAACCACCTTCACACTATCAGCGAATTTAGTGTGTAGATCATCGTGAATCGACCGTTCTAATCGGTTCACAATACGTTTAGAAACTTGGCGATCACTGGCTTGTGTGACCTGGACAGGGGAAATATACAATTTATCGTAATCTTGCGGAGTTAAATGCAAAGTGCTTTTCCCTTCAACATTTATTGCAACATCGCGCGGGAAAAACGCACACCCTGTTTGTAGACCAACAATAAGAAATATTACACACCACCTGACCAACATCATTTCACGACCTCCACTTTAAATCATACAGAACACCATACTGTATTTATGGATGAGTGTAAATATTTGTATCAGCCAGTTTTTTGGCAACTATGCACTACTCCATCATTTTGTTTTATTCCAGTGCCAATTTTTAGATCATCGTAAAAAGGCTGCTTAGCCAGATTTAGATCACGCTTCCGATAATTTTTTACTTTTAAACTCAATGTCAGAGTCATGTGAAATATCTAATTATCATAATGTTATATTTTTGACGCTGCTTTTATTTGCTCTGTTACATTTTGTTACACGCATAGAAATATCTTTGATCATGCAGCTCATATACTGCTCACACTTTCCCCATAACCGTGTCGAGTATCATGAATAAAAAAACACTTGCGCTAATTCCTACTTTATTAGCAGCATCAATTAGTATGGCGCTGCCTGCACATGCCACAATTAATACTGAATCAGTCGTTGTTGGCACAGAAAGCCAATGGTGGAATACCTACCAAGTCACCTTAACCAATAATGGCAGCCAAGTCGTTGAACTGCGTGATGCAAAAATCACTTTCAATTCAAACCTTTCAATATCATCACCAGCTTGGTCAGCGACAGACATCAGCTATCCAACCATGACTTTTACCAGCAATGATCAAGGTGAACAGTTTGCTAACACCCTTACTTTGGGCTTTGATGAAAGCAGTTGGGTTAAAACGCAGCTACCTGTCGGAGGAACTATTCAGTTAACACTTGGTGTGAATGGTGTATTGGATCTTGCTTCACTAGAAAGCAGCTTGAATGTAGAAACCACTGGCAGTGAAGGTAATGAGCCACTCGTCGATGTGACCCTGACATCACCAACCGCAGGCGCACAATTTAAGCTGGGTGAAAGCGTACTACTGGCTGCAAATGCCAAAGCAACGAATACGCAAATCAAGCACGTGACGTTCCTTGTCAATAACCAAGAAGTTGGCAAAGTATCAAAAGCACCTTATCACGTCAGTTGGATTGCCACTAACGAAGGTGAAAATACGGTAAAAGCTGTCGTTACCGATGTCACCGGCATTACTGCAGAACAACAAGTGAGCATTTCTATCGTTAAAGACAGTGTTATTCCCCCTGTGGAGCCTAATGCCCCAACCATTAGTCTGACTTCACCGCATTCAGGTAGCGTATTTACCGAAGGTGATAGCATTGTTATTACTTCAAAAGCCGCTGATCTCGACAACGATTTAAGCCATGTTGAATTGCACATTAATGGCAATAATATCGCCACCAGTAACACAGCCCCTTACAGCTTTAACTGGACAGCAGACGTTATTGGCTCGCATGTTATTAGCGTAAAAGCTTTTGATAAAACAGGGTTAAGCGCATCAGATAACGTCACTATCGAAGTGGTAGAAAAAGCAGTTGAACCACAACCCCCAGTGATTGCTTTAAACAGCCCACGTCCGGGTCAACAAGTGTTTATTGGCAAGCCATTAACCATTGCGGCACAAGCAAGTGATGTGAATGACGATCTGGTTTCGGTTGAGTTCCGTGTTAACGGCCAATCCATTGCAATAGTTAACCATGCGCCATTTACAGCGGTTTGGACACCAGAAACCAAAAGTGAATACCAAATTGAAGCTATTGCAACAGATGCTGCAAACCACAACACATCAACAGGTGTGATCACAGTCAATGCCATTGAAATGGGTAATGGCAACTTAAGCTGTGACATTCAACAGATCTACCGAGAAGATGGCACCGAATGTATGGGTGACGATCACCCTCGTCGTATCATCGGCTATTACACCTCATGGCGCACTGGTAAAAATGGTTTACCTGCGTACCTAGCAGATGATCTACCTTGGGATAAGCTCACACACATCAACTACGCTTTTGCTGGTGTCAGTAAAGACGAGTTCCAGCTAACTGTTGATGATTCTGCGACCAAGATGACATGGGAAGGTGTTGAAGGTGCTGAAATGGATCCAAGTTTGCCATACCAAGGTCACTTCAACTTACTGAGCAAATTTAAGAAGCAATACCCAGATGTAAAAACCCTTATCTCTGTCGGGGGCTGGGCGGAAACCACCAACTTTTACCCAATGACGACAAACCTTGCTACCTGTGAAGTGAACTTAGAAGGCATTGATAAGTTTAGTAAATCAGCCGTGGCGTTTATCCGTCAGTATGGCTTTGACGGTGTTGATATCGATTACGAATACCCGTCGTCAATGAAAGACTCAGGTAACCCAATCGACTTTGAAATGTCAAACAAGTGTCGAGAATCGCTATGGACAAACTACATGGTGATGATGAAAGAGCTTCGTACCCAGCTTGATAAAGCAGGTAAAGAAGACGGTCGTCGCTACATGTTAACCATTGCCTCACCATCATCGGCGTACCTACTACGTGGTATGGAAGACTTCGCAATGCAAGACGTACTTGATTACGTCAACATCATGTCTTACGACTTACACGGCACATGGAACGAATTTGTTGGCCCACAAGCACCACTATTTGATGACGGCAAAGATGCAGAACTAGCTAAATGGGGCGTTTACACTGCCGATCAATACCAAGGCATTGGCTATCTGAACCAAGCATGGGCACATCACTACTTCCGTGGTGCGTTTAAACCAAGCCAAATCAACATGGGGATCCCTTATTACACCCGAGGTTGGCAAGGTGTTACTGGTGGCGAGAAAGGCTTATGGGGTAAAGCGGTAGAGCCAAATCAAGCAAGTTGCCCTGAAGGTACAACCGTGTGTGGTTGGGGTGCAGAAGGGACTGATAACATCTGGCACGATTCTGATAAACAAGGTAATGAAATCAAAGCAGGTGTCGCACCAATGTGGCACGCCATGAACCTTATGCATGCACAGAAACTTGGGATCGATGGTATGCCAAGTTACGGCCCAACGTGGGGATTAGATCCTAATAACCCGAAAGATCTGATCGAAGGCGAATACGAGCGTGTTTGGAGTCACGAATTACAAACCGCATGGCTGTGGAATGAAGCGAAGAAAGTCTTCCTAAGTATTGAAGATAAAGACTCACTCAAACCAAAACTGGATTACATCATCGACACAGGCTTAGGTGGCATGATGGTATGGGAAATGGCCGGTGACTACAGCTATGATGCCGTGAAAAATGAATACAAAATGGGCTCAGACATGACAGATTACGCCCATGAAGTGTTCTCAACCGCAGCACCGATGGACATTAACCACAACGCTCTGCCACAACCCGATTCCGTGATTGATGTATCAGTGAAAACAACAGAATGGCCGGCTGGTGACAGTAACTACCCGATTAATCCGAAACTGGTATTTACAAATAATTCAGGCGTAGCTATCCCTGGTGGCACAACGATTGAATTCCTAATGCCAACCTCAACAGGCGATCTTGTTAAAGACTGGTCTGGCGCTGGGCTAAACGTAGTTGAAAGCGGTCATACGGATAGTAACTTCAATGTCGATGGCGAACGTAAGATCTTTCATAAAGTGGCAGTAACACTACGTTCAACGGAATCTATCCCTGCTGGCGGTGAATATGTTGTGTCTATGGTGTACTACACCCCTGTTTCAGGTGTAGCTAACGGTATTCGTTTTAAAGTCGACGGAGAAACAATCGGCTTGAAGAAAGACTTCCCAACCCTACCTACATTTGAAGGCTCAAGCGATGAAGGAGGCAACGGTGGAACAGGCAAAACATGTGAAGAAGCCGATGTTGATACTTCAAAAGCCACTACATACCCAGAACTACCCAAAGGCGATCACGCTGCGACAGGCGATCAAGTGATCCACAATGGTGGTTTATGGCAAGCAAACTGGTGGATCAACTCAGCACCATCAGCAAGCGACAGCGCATGGAAATTTGTCTGTAAGCTCTAATCGTTAACTAAACAACAATAAGTCAAAGCCCGTAATTGAGTGATCGTTACGGGCTTTTTTCATTATTTTTCAATACATACCTGCTGTAAACTCAACACGTAAGTTAAGCAACCATAGCGTTCGGACTTTTCTTCGGCTACTTTTAATATCTCAGGCTCATTACTTCCACCAATACATTTAAATTGCCCCGCATAACGATAAACTTTACTTTTCATTGTTGGCTTAATAAATACAGGAAATACATTATCAGACTGAGAAAGTAAAAGTTCAGCTTTTGCTTTAACTTGGGGCTTACTTCCAGCTTGAACCTCATATGGGCAATCAGGATTTAATTCCTGATTAAAACAACCAGCAAGAATACGTTTATTTTTCTGTGGTAAATATGTTTGCAACTCTCCACCAACCAGTTTCTGTATATCTGTGCGTGTATAATC
>NZ_SSMG01000368.1 GCF_009873615.1 Photobacterium lucens | reverse complement strand
TATTGGCAATAAAACGAGAATATTAATATATTAGCTATTCTACTTATTATCTTCGAAATAATACTTACCTTTATCTCTCTTAAATCTATTTAATGATGTCGCTCTGTTACATAGCGTTACAAACGTTGCGCTGTTGAAATAAATATGCAGTATTTAGCTTGCCTTTACTTTTTATAATCAAATTAAATCAATGTCTTATATTTGTTCTGTTCAAAATTAACAGATGTAACCCGCTGTGATCATGCTTATATTTTGCAATATTAGTCATCGATGTAATTAGCAAATATGACATTCATCAAGTTATATTAGCCGCCGCATTCTATACTGATGCCGAAATAGCAAAAAATAGAGACTAACAGTATGACTACGGGGGTATGTCGTTAGTGTCTATGTTATTTCAACCAATATTGTACTCAGGAGCACAATGTTCACTAACGTATCAATTCACCTCACCTCGGTGATTTGAGCTTGTCTCGCATACGTAAGTGTTCATTACTACGCTTATTGAAGTAAAAATAATGTTAAAAAAAGACCAATAAAGTCTGAGTTATTTTTTGATACAAGTTTAGATCCCATATCGAGGAGATAAGGTAATGAAAGCCTTCTTTAGTAAACTATCGCAAGCGGTAATGCTGCCGATAGCACTACTGCCAGCAGCCGGTATTATGCTTGGCCTAGGTGGTAGCTTCACCAACCAAAGTATGATTGACGCATACAACATTGGTATTTTGCAAGACGGAACACTTTTAAATAGTTTCTTACAGGTTATGACCGCAGCGGGCGGTATCGTTTTTGCAAACCTACCATTAATGTTCGCATTAGCGATTGCGATTGGTTTTGCACGTGCTGAAAAAGGCGCAGCAGCATTAGCAGCAACTATTTCATACCTAGTAATGAACGTTGCGATTGCGAAAACGCTTTCTGTTGCTGGCATGGTAGATACTACTAACAATACTGTTGTGTTAATGGGTAACCATTACGCTGGTGTGTTAGCAGACGTACTAGGCATTCAAAATACGCTAAGTATGGGTGTTTTTGGTGGTCTGATCGCAGGTGGTATCACTGTTATTCTGCATAACAAATACCATGACGTTAAATTACCAGAATTCCTAGGCTTCTTCGGTGGTGCACGTTTCGTTCCTATCGTAAGTGCATTCTCTGCATTGTTCTACGGTATTGCGCTAGTATTCGTATGGCCTTACATCGGTGCTGCATTCGGTTCTATCGGTGCAACACTGGGTGAAATGACTGCATCTGGTCACGGTTACATTGCATCATTCATCTTCGGTATCATTGAGCGTGCACTTATCCCTGTTGGTCTACACCACGTATTCTATCTTCCACTATGGCAGACAGAGATCGGTGGTACAGCTGAAATCGCAGGTCACGTTTACAAAGGTACACAAAACATCTTCTTTGGCTCTCTAGCTAACGGCGATTACTCTCAGTTCTCTTCAACAAACTTCATGACAGGTAAATTCCCATTCATGATGTTTGGTCTACCAGCTGCTGCATACGCAATGTACACACTAGCTGATAAAGAGAATAAGAAAGAAGTAGGTGGTCTATTGTTCTCTGTTGCGCTAACAGCGTTCCTAACAGGTATTACAGAGCCAATCGAGTTCACATTCCTATTCCTATCTGCACCGCTTTACTACTTCATTCACGTGCCACTAGCAGGTCTATCATTTATGATCATGGACTTACTAAACGTGAAAGTAGGTATGACGTTCAGTGGTGGTTTCATTGACTTCGCACTATTCGGTATGCTTCCTGGCCTAACGGGTACTGAGAACCATTGGTACTACATCCCACTACTAGGTCTAATTTACGGTCCTGTATACTTCTTGTTGTTCCGTTGGTTCATCGTGAAGTTCGATATTAAGACGCCTGGTCGTAAAGGCAGTGCTGTAGCAGTTGTTCGTAAGAAAGATTACCAAGAAGCAAAAGCGGGCGGTGCTAACGACAGCCAAGTTGATGAGATGATCGAAGCGCTAGGCGGTAAAGATAACATCGTTGACGTTGATGCATGTATTACACGTCTACGTATCACAGTTAAAGATGGTGACTTGGTTAAAGACAACAAGTACTGGACTGAAAACCTAGGTGCGAAAGGCTTAGTGAAAGTAGGCGGTACGGGTATCCAAGCTATCTACGGTGCACAAGCAGCTGGCTTTAAAGCACAAATTAACTCGAAACTAGGTAAGTAATTAGTGATGAGTAGCTTTTCGTTAAAATATAGGCGTGTCGGTACATTCATGATTGATATGGCTATCGTGCAGATGTTTGCAATGGTTGCCAAAGATATCTTCCTAGGTGTGATTGGTTATATCACCAATGGCACAGGGGGCACGTTATCGCTTAACGATACGATGGCGCTACCAGTGTTGTTACTGTTAATTATTGGCATCATGGCGTTATTTATTGGTGTCTTTATGGGTTATCACTGGTTGTGTTACCGCTTACTAGGTACGTCATTATCACGTGCATTGTTAAGCGTGAAAGTGGTATCTAATGACGATGAGTTACTCACTAAGCAACGTTACTTAAAACGTGAGTTTGATAAGATTTATCTTTGTATTGCTACACTGGGCTTGTACCCCCTCTACGCTGGTGTGCAATACCTTACGTTTACCAATCCACCTTGGCATGACAAGAAAAATCATACTAATGTGGTAGAGCGTTAAAATGAAAACCGCAGCAAAAGCTGCGGTTTTTTTATATCTATATTTATTAGAAAGCGGGTTTAAAGTGATAAGAAAAACAAAATAAATACAGGCACAAGTAAGCTAAGAATAAAACCACTGACAATCGCAATCGGTACACAACGAACACCACCCGTGTTTTGGATCACTGGTAACGTAAAGTCCATTGCCGTTGCGCCTGCATAGCCAATAGCCGTATTAGGGTAGCGATGAATAAGCAGTGGGATCAACATAAGTGCAAGCATTTCACGTAGCAGTTCATTAAGAAAAGCAGCGCCACCAAATACACTTCCTAAACCATCACCAATCAAAATCCCAGCCAGTGAATACCAACCAAATCCTGATGCCATGGCTAAACCATGAGTAATGGGAATATCAAGGATCAGTGCTGCAATGATCCCGCCAGTAAACGAGGTCACAATGATCACTGAAGCAATAATAATCCCTTTCTTATTTAGCACGATTTGTTTGAGTCTCATGCCACTGTTACGCAGTTGAATACCAATAAAGAAAAGTAGAAGAAGCAAAATGGCTTCACTGGCTTGATCTACCCAACTTAAATCGATATCAAGCGCAAGACCTACAATTAATCCTGCCGCAACAACAAAGACTAACTTCACCGATTCCACCATCATTTTGCTCATGGGTAAATGATGATGTCCATCAACGGTTTCGGTTGGCCACAAGCGATCTAAAAAGGGCAGTGCTGCTAAGTTACACACGCTAATTGCAATAAAGAATGTAGTGGTATAGATCAGGATCTGGCTGAGGTTTTGACTGAGGTTATCAAGTGCCGCAAGGCTTAATCCCATCAGTGTTAGAATAACTAGAACCAGTCGACTTGTTTGAGTATTAATAAAGTCGAGGTGCTTTTTATTATGGACAGGAATAAGGTAGCCAATAATCAGTGGCAAAAAAATCAATAAGATCCCTGAAAACATATCAATCCTTAAATGTAATCATCGGGTGTGATGGTCTGTGATAGTGGATGTGTTTATCTAAACAAGCTAACGCAGTGATATTGATGCGCTTCGTTTACATTTTTAACATAATGGAAATGTAACACAGCAAGGAAGTGGGAGTATAGAGGGAGAAACTTGTGGGCAAATAAAAAGCCCATCATGATAGATGGGCTAAAGTATTAAAAACCGCTTTCACGTGCGATATTTTTGACTCGCTGGTGGAATTCTTCATTAGGTAGATTGGTTAGCTCATACATGACTTCAGCACCAAGTAAATCCAGCTCTACGTCATTTTCATCAATGGCATCATCGTCATTTTTAAATAGCAATAAGTGATGCGCCATTCGAGCAATATCTAAATAGGTAGGGGAATCTTGCTGAGTGCGGTATGCCATGCGTTTATTTGATGCGATTTCAAGATAGTCATCATCAAATCCCCACTCTTTAAGTACCACCAAGCTTGTTTGGGTACAGGTTTCTTGGAAGATAAATTTCGCAATATCAATATCTAAATAGTTACCATCTTTTAAGTAGTTCAGATATTCATAAATCAAACTAAAGACACCGATATCAGCTAATAAACCAGTCAGTAGGGCTTTTTCTGGCTCCAGTTTTAGCGGCTTTTCACTATGCTTGATCAAGGTTTGGCAAATCAGCGCCATCGTCCCCGCAAATTGGCGAGAGCGAAGTGCGCTTTGATTGAGTAGTTGATTACATTCAATGTTTTCGGTCTGACTTTTACGTAATTCAGCAATGGCTTGCGCTGTTGCAATATCACGAACACGGAGTAGACCTAAACGAGAAACCGCAGTCAGTAGATCGTTACACACCACATTACGACGATTAAATAAAACCGTATTTGAGGTTCGGATAATGGTGGCAGTTAAGGCTGGATCATCGAGCAGTAAATCAGCAACATCATGGATCGTTGTATCATCATTATTACAAAGCTGGTGCAGCTTGATTAACACATCAGGGATCGGAGGAAGAGCAAGTTTATTTTGTTGCGCAGACTGTTTAACTAAGTTGCAGAACTCAGATTCAAGCGCTTTAACTTGATGATCTCGACTGTGTTTTAACCAAAAAAAAGATAAGTGTGACATGCAAAACTAACGTTATAAGACATTTTCGAAATTCTAACGGTTTATCGAGTTACCGAGTAGTTTGTCACGTTATTTCTTTGAAGTGAGTAGCTTATAATTTACAAATTACGTATGCATATCCCATTAATAAATTAAATTCTTATCTTGTAGCAGCTTCATTAGGAAGCGAACAGCCAGTTTAGGACTTTCTTGATGGATCAATAATTGTTTGTATTTTACATCAATGGGCAGCACTTCAAGCCAACGTTGGCACACCCAAGTGATATCGTTATAGCATGGCGTAGGATAGTGCTCACCAACATCACGAATACTGCTATGCAGTTGTTGTAGCTTATCTGCAAGGGACTGATTAGTGGAATTAACCGGGATAGAATGCCAAATAAAATAAGGTTTGCAGTCAGCAAGTAATAAGTGGTCATAATCGACATCGATTTTCATGACTCTTAAAATATCAACGCCTTCAACCGTTATCCCCAACAATTCACCAGCTAAGCGATGAAAGTCAATAATTTGTACACGAGTTGTCAGTGCAGGGACTTCGGTGATTTCACGATCCTTCCTATTGCTATCTACCATTGCCATGACAAATCCCTCATTAGACGATAAGGCCTCTTTTACCATACGCACATGATGAGCTTGAGCGATCGTTAGTTTGACACGCCCTGAAGGCAGTACATGCTCTGTGTGTGGCAGGAGAGGAATTTTGATCATAGCTACAGCGAATACCGTTAATGAGACTGAATATCTTAAAGATAGTCGTCGCTGATAATAATGATGATAAGAGATGCAACCAATTATTGATTCTTGCGTGATAAAAGCTGCAAATCTATTTTGATTACATTATTTTGCGACAAAAAATATGCGAGTAATCTCATATTTGATTGATGGTTATTTAATCCATTGTAAGTAAAAGCATACAATTGCTTCGTCGAATAATTGACAATGTAATCTATTGTTTGGCTAGGTTATTTGACGTGTTTGGAATAATTGATTATCACCGAGTTATGGAGAATTAGTTGTGACATCACTTAAGGACGATTACTTAAACTATTTAAAGAAATTCGGAGAACAAGAAAAGCGATCCATGTTTGGTGGTACGGGTGTGTTCATGGATGGGGCAATGTTTGCCATTGTGACTCCTGCATCTATGTACATTCGTGGCGGTGAAAAGTTGGATCCACAGTTAGTAAAGTTAGGGTGCTCAAAGTTTAGACATATTAAAAAAAGTAAAACAGCCACAGTGAACTACTACGAGATAAGAGAGCTTTTTGAAAAAGATCCACAAACGTGTAGTGAGCTTGTCGCTAAATCAATTGAATTTTCATGTAAAGATAAAGCGTATAAGCAGTCTGGCGCTAATAAGCGTTTACGCGATTTACCTAATATGAGATTAACGCTAGAGCGTATGGTGAAAAAAGCAGGTATTGCAGATGTGGCTGCTTTTCTTGAGTTGGGTGCGTTAAATGTTTACCGCAAAGTGTGTGAACATAATGGACAAGAGCTTGATCGTAAGCTGTTATGGATTTTTGCTGGTGCGGTAGAAGGATGTCATTGGCAATTATTAACAGATGATTTCAAAGCAAATCTTCTTGAGCAATATCACAGCGTTGCTAATTAATTGATAAACATCGGGGAATAGCATTTTAAAGCTGAGCCCCGATTATTTTCTTGCTATGCTTGCTACAAGATTTTCTACGTGGCGGTACTATGCAACTAACTAACCTTTCTGGTTCAGTCCTCTCTGGTTTACATTGTTTTCTTATTGCGGCAGAGCAAATGAGTTTCACTCGTGCTGCTGAAGTTATGTTTTTAACGCAAAGTGCAGTAAGTCATAAAATCAAAAATCTTGAAGATGCTTTAGGCGTGCAATTATTTATTCGTCAGCCACGTAAGTTGATCCTGACAGATGAAGGTGTGCGATTAAAACAAGTATTAGCGGCTAATTTCGGTGATATCGCCCATGAAATTCGCGATCTGAAAAATGTTGAATTAAGTGGTGATATTAATATTTCAGTGCCACCTACATTTGCGCAAACATGGCTGTTACCACGCTTAAAATCTTTTATTGATCTTTATCCTTCCATGCGAATTCATCTGCGAACACGTAATGATCTGGTGGATTTTCAAACGGAAAGTTTTGATTGCGCAATTTACTTTGGTAAAGGGGAATACCAAGGGTTACATACTTGTAAGTTGATGGATGAATCCATGCAGCCTGTGTGTAGTCATGATTATGCGGTAGCGCATAATTTATATGATCATCCTGAAAGCTTAATGGGTTGTTTGTTATTGCATGATGCTGCTCCGTGGGCGAGAGCGGGACGCAATGACGAATGGCAATTATGGGCAGAGCAATACGGAATTCAATTGCCAGAATCAGAATGTACGTTTGATCGTTCAGATCTTGCGTTGCAGGCGGCAGAGTGTGGTATGGGAGTCGCAATGGGACGACAATCTTTCATTGCTGAGAAACTTGCCCAACAACGATTAGTGACGCCATTTGATATGATGACAAATTCACCGTTTAGTTATTATGTGGTGTGTCGTCAGAACATGCAGAACACCCCGAAAATCAAAGCATTTCGAGATTGGTTATTTAGCGAAATTGATGCTGAATATTCAAATTGAAGTGCTATAAGTTAGTCTGTAACAGAGTAATAAAACGTCGCTAACATTAACCTGTTAGCGACGTTTTGCGTTATAGGCTTAGTTTAATACTTCGTTACCTGATGTTTTACCTTGCTCAAAATCAGATAAATTTTGCAGTGTCGTTTCTGCAATATTGCCAAGGGCTTCTTCGGTTAAGAAAGCTTGGTGACCTGTAAACAGTACGTTATGACAAGACGATAAGCGACGGAAGACATCATCTTGGATCACATCATTAGACTTGTCTTGGAAGAATAAATCTTTTTCGTTCTCGTAAACGTCCACACCTAGCGCGCCGATACGACGTGATTTTAACGCTTCAATAGCATCGCTTGAATTGATTAGTCCACCACGGCTGGTATTAATGATCATGACACCATCTTTCATTTTGTCGAAGGCCGCTTTATCAAGCATATGATAGTTTTCTTCTGACATAGGGCAGTGCAATGTGATCACATCTGCCACTTTGTAAATTTCATCAAGGCTTGCGTAAGTAACCCCTAATTCAACCGCCGCAGGGTTTGGGTATGGGTCAAAGGCTAAGATATTCATACCAAAGCCTTTAAGAACTCGGATCGTAGCTAAACCAATTTTACCGGTACCAATGACACCGACCGTTCTTCCGTGGAAGTTATAGCCGGTTAAACCATCAAGGGAGAAGTTAGCATCACGAGTACGCTGGTATGCGCGGTGAATATGACGGTTAAGACTTAACATTAAGCCAAGGGTATGTTCAGCAATTGATTCTGGTGAGTATGCAGGTACACGGACAATCTGCATTCCCAGATTCTTGGCTTCTTCTAAATCGACTAAGTCAAAGCCTGCACAGCGCATCGCAATGACTTTAATCCCTTGTTTGGCGAGGCATCTTAAGGTTGGCGCACTAAGATCATCATTAACAAAGGCACAAACGGCATCAAAACCTTCACTCATTTTGGCAGTTTGTTCATTGAGTGGAAAATCAAAGTAAGTAATATCGTGACCGAATTGTTGATTCATTTTAGAGAAGGACTCTTCGTCATACTTCTTGGCGCTAAAGAGTGCGATTTTCATAAGACTGACTACCTATCTATTCGTTATTATCATTTGTATTTATTAAATACCATATCAAATAACTCAACTATTGATAATAAAAGGATCAAAAAGACATATTGCAAACTTGATCGGTTTTCTTATTTATCAGTGAGTTCTAGTTGACGTAAGCCCTGTAAAAAGTTGATGATGTGGCAATTCATTTGCACTTAAATTTAATTATTCAGGATTCAATATGTTGTTGAAGAACGTTGTTGCAGGAGCAGGTGCGGTTGCCGTGATCCTTTGTTGGCCGCTAGCGACAGGTCAAATTGGTGAAAGCTTATACATGGGTGCAATTAAGAACTATCACAGCCCATATATGACAATCACTAATCAAAGTTTTGAGCGTGGTTACTTATCGTCAGATGCGGTATCTCGTATTGAGCTAAAAGATACGCTAAAAACGACGTTTGAAAATGAAGGTTTACCAACAACATGGCTGGTAAAACATCACATCAAAAATGGTTTCTTAGGCGTGAAATCAACCAGTGAGTTGGAAATTGATAAGAACATTGCACCAACTGTAAAAGACATTTGGGGTGAGAACGTTCAACCTATTACCTTAGTGACGGATTCATCGCTAACAGGTAATACTGATTTCACCATGACAATCAGCCCAGTTAATTACAAGCATGCAGATGCCTTTGTTAACAGCCAAGCTTTTGTGCTTAAAGGTACCGCTGATACCAAAGGTACAGGTGATTTCAGCTATTCATTACCAACACTGAATGTGAAAACAGACAGCGGTGAGACCATGCAAGTAACGGCTCTTGATGGTAATGGTAAAGGCCACATGGAAGGTAATTTCTGGATTGGTGAGCAAACATTCACACTTGGTAAAGCTGACTTCGCTTCTTTTGATAATCAACATCACGTTGAAATTGATGGCATGAATGTCGTGATGAAGAACGCGTTAAGCCAGCCGAAAGATGAGAAAGCACCGAATGAGGAAACGCAGCAAGTAACGAATACTAATAATGTATCCGTGAAGAAAATTGTGACGCTTGATGGTCATGAGTACACGGATTTTAACTTTGCACTGGCACTGAAAGATTTAAATTACAAAGCGGTAAGCCGTTTAGCTGCAATGGAAGAAGTGACAAATCACGAGCAGCAACAACAGCAAATGCAAGAAGCGATGTTGGCACTTGATCTGCTGGTGGCAAAAGGTGCAACAGTTGATTTATCTGATCTCAGCGTGATGACGAAGCAAGGTAAAGTGAATGCTTCACTGTTACTTGAGCTTCAGCCTGGTTTAGCGCGTGCTTCAGAAAACCTTGCAGCACTACCAAGTAAATTGGTAGGTAATGTGAATATCGCAATGCCAAAAGGCTTTGTTGCTAATGAGCCATTATTAGCAGAGCAAATTCCGAACTTGTTAAAGCAAAAAATGATCACTGAAAATCAAGATAGTTATCAGTTAACGGTGAAGATTGAAAACTCACAGTTAGTCTTTGGCTCTGGCCTTAAGATCCCACTGGCTATGCTATCTATGCTAATGATGCATTAATCAATAGTCTGGTTTAATAGTGAAAGGCGTCTCTATTTTAGAGGCGCTTTTTTGTATCTGAGCCAATTTAAGTGTATTACTTTTGAGCCAGTTCTCATTAGTCGTTGATAAAAATAAAAATTTTAATTTAGTAATTTTAAAGAAATGAACTTTACTTGTAAGTAGGGGCAGGTTTTTAGCCACAATAATAATAAAGCTTGTCAGTCAATTGTTACTCAAAAGGTTGTTTGGGGGATATATGGAATCATTAAAAGTAAAAGATTATATGAATGTCCGCCCAGTGACATTTAGCGAAGCTATGTCATTATCAGTTGCGCTCGACAAGCTTTTAACAGCGAAACAAATTGGTGGACCTGTAGTTAATGAATACAAGCAGGTGGTTGGGTTTATTTCAGAGCAAGATATGCTCCATAGATTGCTTCAAGTGGGTTATCACTGCCAAGACTCTCATACGGTAAAAGACTGTATGCATACGAATGTACTGACGGTCACAGGTGATGATTCAATTATTGAATTAGCACAAATTATGACAGGACAGAAACCGAAAATTTATCCTGTAGTGGATAACGGGCAGTTACAAGGTGTGATCACGCGTCGTGATGTGTTGACTGCGATCAGCAATCAAATTGGCGACAGCTTTAAACATCCACTGTGATGCGATATATTAAAAATTAACCATGATATAAAGGCGCTTTTTAGCGCCTTTCTTTTTGTCTTTACAATGAACAATTTGCTGAATTATTTAAGGCAATTAACTAGAGGTTTATGTGAAACAATCATCATCTAAAGCAGAGCCAGTGCATCAAGCAAAATTTGTTACCGGTTCACCGATGAAGCACATCGTAGTGATGTCAGGAACGGGTGCAATAGGCTTAATGGCACTGTTTCTGGTCGATTTACTTGATATGTTCTTCATCAGTTTATTGGGTGAAGTAGAGCTTGCTGCTGCGATTGGTTTTGCCGGTACCTTAGTATTTTTCTCTACCTCTATTTCCATTGGTACATCTATCGCAGCAGGGGCGTTAGTTTCTCGTGCTCTTGGTCGAAATGATCGTGAACATGCTAAAAGTATGGCAACCAATGTGATGTTGTTTGCGGTACTGATCAGTGTCGTGATGGTTTCTTTGATGCTATGGCAATTGCCGTTGTTACTCGATTTAATTGGTGCAAAAGGGCATGTAGCAGAAGCGGCAAGCCAATATTTAACGATTTTATTACCTAGCGCTCCGCTGATTGCTGTTTCAATGGCGGCTGGTGCAGCACTGCGTGGAGTGGGTGATGCAAGACGTTCAATGATTGCAACCTTAATTGGTGGTGCCGTTAACGCAGTGCTGGATCCGTTGTTTATCTTTGGTTTTTCAATGGGGATCCAAGGCGCAGCGATAGCTTCAGTGTTTGCGCGTTTAGCTGTGATGCTATTTTCGCTTTATGTGGTGATTTATAAGCATCAGCTATTAGCAAAACCTGATTTTACAGGATTCAAACAAGCAATTCCGACAGTCGCTAAAATCGCTTTTCCAGCGATCTTAACTAATACCGCAACGCCGATTGGTAATGCGGTGGTAACCAGCAATATTGCCCAGTTTGGTGAGAATTTTGTCGCAGGTTACGCCGTTATTGGCCGGATTATGCCAGTCTGTTTTGCTTTGGTATTTTCACTATCAGGTGCTGTAGGCCCAATTATCGGACAGAACTTTGGTGCTGAGCGTTGGGATCGTATTCAGTTAGTGCTACGCGATGCCATGATTTTTACCGCAGCCTACTGTGTAGTAGTGTCGCTGGCGCTATGGGCAGGACAAGATTACTTAATTTCAATATTTAGCTTAACCGGTGATGCGGCTGAAATTGTTGGGGTATTTTGTACCTTTATCGCTGTTACCTTTATCTTTAATGGCGCACTGTTTGTGGCAAATGCTGCGTTTAATAATTTGAACCGTCCTACATGGTCAACGGCATTGAACATGGGTAAAGCGACGATTGGTACGATTCCGTTTGTGCTTATTGGTGGTCATTTAGCAGGCGCTAGCGGTGTACTTGTCGGGCAAGCAGTGGGCTCAGTGGTGTTTGGTATTCTAGGCTTTGCTTTAATTATTCAGCAAGTGAAGAAAATGGGCGTTGCTCATGAGCATCAAGATATTGAAGATCACGAGAGTTTAGAGCCAGTGGTTCCTATTACGCCATTTTGTTCTTCTCGTACCTATATGGGGACGGATGGGGTATTAGAAGAGGTGATAAATAGCGAGTCAGAAACAGACAGTGAAAAGAGTGGGCAGAAAAAGTCATAAATTAGCGTTCAATCACAGTAAATCGATAACTGTGATTGAACCGAAATTTTTCGATTGTGGCGTTTCATTTGTTGGCAGAAAAAGCCGAATTTAGTGACCGCAAACTTTGCAAAAAAACTTAAATTTCACCGCTTTATTGATCTAACGCGGTGAAATTCGCCTATCAGCATTACACAATAATTACGCTTTTAATCACAGTGTTGACTATGATGGGAGAGTCTCATTTGGTGCCCATTTATTCAGTCTTGTGATTTTGCCATTTACTTCATCTTTTACGTTTGGAATAAAAAGGTGATGGCGTAGTTATTGTTAAGGGAATAATGCTATATGCGTCAAAGTCTTCGTTACATCATACCTATTTTGCTGCCATTAATTATCCTGCTTTTACCGGCTTCGTTTTTTCCGGTTGAGGGACTGACAGTTATTCAGCAACGTGTTATTGCGATCTTTTTATTGGCGGCCTTATGTTGGGTATTAGAGCCAATTCCAATTTATGCAACTTCTGTTGTGATCATCGTTTTAGAATTGCTACTGCTTTCAAATAAAGGCTTGTATCTGTTTAGAATGGATCACGGCCAACCCCATTTTGGTGAGCTGCTTGATTACAGTGCGATCATGGCAACCTTTGCCAGCCCAATCATTATGCTGTTCTTAGGTGGTTTCTTCCTTGCTATGGCTGCAACCAAATACCGTTTAGATGTCAACTTAGCGCGAGTGTTACTTAAGCCTTTTGGTCATCAACCGAAATACGTGATGTTTGGTCTAATGCTGATCACCGCTATTTTCTCGATGTTCATGTCGAACACCGCAACCACAGCCATGATGTTATCGATTCTAGCGCCTGTAATTGCGCTGTTTGGTGCGAAAGATCCCGGTAAAATTGCTTTTGCATTATGTATTCCAGTGGCTGCGAACATCGGTGGTATCGGCACTCCAATTGGTACGCCACCGAATGCTATTGCACTTAAATATTTGTCAGCAGAGAACATGATCACTTTTGGAGAGTGGATGTTCTTTGGTGTGCCATTTGTGGCGGTATTGTTGGTGTTTGCATGGCTGCTTATTAATGCGTTTTACCCTGCTAAACAAGAGAAAATCGAGTTAACCATTCAAGGTAAATTCTTAAAAACACCAAAAGCAATCACGGTATACATCACCTTTGCATTAACGATCCTGCTTTGGTTAATGGGCTCTACTCACGGTATGAACTCATACACTGTGGCACTTATTCCTGTGGCGATTTTCTCGTTAACTGGGATCATCAATAAAGAAGATTTAAAGAAGATCTCTTGGGATGTGTTGTGGCTGGTATCGGGCGGTATTGCATTAGGTTTAGCGCTGGATAAAACAGGTTTAGCTAAGCTGGTGGTCAACAGTATTCCGTTTGATAGCTTCTCGCCATACATCGTATTAATCGGTGCGGCGACACTGTGTTTAGTGATGGCTAACTTTATGTCACACACCGCAACCGCGAACTTGTTAATGCCAATCATGGCGGCATTGGGTACATCTATGACTTCTCTTACGCCATTAGGTGGGGAAGTGACCTTGATTCTGGTGGTGACTTTTGCGGCATCACTGGGTATGTCATTACCAATTAGTACACCACCTAACGCATTGGCACACGCAACAGGTCATGTTGAAAGTAACCAAATGGCGAAAGTCGGGGTGATCATTGGTGTGGTTGGTGTTGCAATGAGCTTTGCCATGATTTGGGTCTTGCACTTAATTGATCATATTTAATGATCGCATATTTGCTTAACCATAAGGATACAGAAATGGTTCAACCCCAAGCATTAACACGGATCATTGATACCTATTTCCGTGATTCGGAGCGAACCATGTCAGTGACAGCTGGGACGCAAGTGCTTCGTCAGAATGATTACAACGATAAACTGTACTGGGTAAAAAGTGGTGAGTTATCGGGGTATTTAAAAAATGATGAGCAGGGGCCAAGTGCCAAGGTGTTTGTAGTTAAAGAAGGGATGTTCTTTGGGGTGCATAGCTTCTTTGCCCAAACCTTAATGGCAACCACGACCGTTGTTGCAGAAAAAGACAGTGAAATAGCTTGGATTGATTTGTTAACACAGGCTGTTGAACCTGAAACCTATGGCTCACTTGCCGAGCAATTTATGCCAGTGATGGTACATGAATTGGCACGTCGACAAATGCTAACGGGGATGGAAGCGCTTGAGAAAGAAAAGGCACTACAAAAACTTTACTCTAGCGAGCAAATGCGCACCCTTGGTCAACTTGCTGCGGGTATTGCCCATGAGCTTAATAATGCGATTGGTGTCATCAGCAGTAAGACCGAGAATATCCAAACCGATATTATGGACTTTGCTTCGGCAATAAAGCCTGAAATGCTACCTTTTCTCCAGCATGGTATTAACGTTGGGCAAACGGCGGGCTCTCAACAAGTGCGTGAGCGAGCCAAGGTGTTAATGAAGCAATATCATTTGCCACGAGAGCAAGCCAAAACCTTAGCCAGAGCAATACCTGAAGGTGAAGTGCCAGCACCGTGGTTAACTCATCTGGATGAAGCTTTACGCTATTGGGATTGTGGGCGTGACTTACGTGATATGCGTTTGGCAGCGAAACATTCTGCCAGCATTGTGAAATCGGTAAAACAGCTAGGTGGTAGCGATCATGTTCGACAACCTGATGTTGATATTAATGAAACGCTACATAAATCATTGGCACTGCTACAAAGCAATTTACGTCCTGTTGAAGTGATATTGCGCCCAGCTGTATTACCGCCATTAATGGCAAGCTCCACCGAGTTAGTACAAGTGTGGGTGAACTTGATCAAGAATGCTTGTGATGCGATGGAGCACACTACAGCACCGCAAATTGAGATAGTGACACGCCATGTGAAGAATAAAATCTTAGTCACCATTACCAATAATGGTCCCATGATTGATGAAGCAACGCGCAGGCAGATTTTTAATCCTAACTTTACTACTAAGAAAGGCGGGTTATCGTTTGGCTTAGGATTAGGTTTATCAATTGTACAAAGGATCATACAAAGTTATGACGGTTCGGTTGTGGTGAAAAGCGATGAAGAACGAACGACGTTTCGGATTAAGCTACCGATAATCTAAGGGATGAGTTATGGAAAAAATAGTCGTTATTTGTGTTGATGATCAACAAGAAGTATTAAGCGCAGTGCTAAAAGATCTCTCACCGTTACAGGCTTCCTTTATGATTGAAGAGTGTGATTCAGGTGAAGAAGCACTAGAGCTAATGGATGAGTTAGATGCGGAAGGGCACTACATTGCTTTAGTGATTTCAGATCATGTTATGCCGGGTAAAAATGGCGTGGAGTTATTAACTGATGTTACTAACGATAGTCGTTTTATCAAAACCAAAAAGATCTTACTAACAGGGCAAGCAACGCACCAAGATACCATTGCTGCAATCAACCAAGCCCGTATTGAAAGCTATTTTGAAAAGCCTTGGGATGCAGAAACCTTGGTAAACTGCGCTAGAACACTATTGACGGAATACATTTTCGATATGGGGTTTGATTATCAAGACTGGGGCGAAATACTTGATAACACCACTGTATTACGTCGCCTACGTTAATATGTGATTACTCAGTAATCTCTTTTGAGTGTAACGCCTCTTTCTAAAATACGTTGAGTGTTAAAAAGCCAAATAGTAAATATTTGGCTTTTTTTATTGACCTTAGACTTAACTCCAAGGTTTATAGTCAGTCATAGATTATTAAAATAGCACTCAAGGAGAACGATTATGTGTGCTCAATGCCATAATAAGAAACCGCACATTCACGCGGCAAAACCAACGGCAGTAACCAAAGCGACAGTAACAGTAGAATCTTGTGAATCTGCGTCTTGCTGCTCATCAACAGCTGCTGACGGTGTGAAAAAACACACGGAAGGTTGTGGAGAATCTGATACCGACGGCCCCGCTTCCTGTTGCTCATCGAAAACATCACCTCAGGTTGATGCGCTCCATTCTGCACCAGTAAAAACTGCCTTTAAAATAGCGTCAGCTACTTCATCTGCAACCACGCATTCTCATCACGAGCATTCATCAGAACACGCTGAGCACGATCACGCTCATGGTGAACATGATCATGCAGGTCATTCGCATTCAGGAACAAGCTGCTGTAGTGCGCCAAGTATGACTAAAGCGCAAGAGCAAGCCTTAGAAGCTTCTTTAACGCAATCAGCACATGGTCAAACCTTTAGCTGGAAAGTGGTTGGCATGGATTGTCCAAGCTGCGCTGCTAAATTAGAAAAATCGATTTCAAGCCTTGCTGAAGTTGAAACGGCAAAAGTGATGTTTGCGACAGAAAAACTGATCGTAAATATGCAGCCATCTCAGCAAGCGACAACAGAGCAACTAAAAAAACGCATTGAAGATAAAGCACAAGATACTGGCTTTACTTTGGTTGCTAATGCTGCGGCAGCAGAAGCGTTGCCGAAAAAATCATTTATCCAAACGCATTTAGAAGTCATTGTGATTGCGGCAATGATGTTTTTGTCTTTCTTACTTAACCAAGTCTCTCATAGCGTTGGTTTAGTCGCCTTTACCTTAACCACCATTGTCGGTTTAGTACCGATTGTGAAAAAAGCCATTAGCTTAGGTAAATCAGGCTCGCCATTTTCCATTGAAACCCTAATGAGTATCGCAGCCATTGGTGCATTGTACTTAGGGGAAACAGCCGAAGCGGCAATGGTTATCTTACTGTTTTTAATTGGTGAACAATTAGAAGGGTATGCCGCTTCTCGTGCCCGTAGTGGTGTAAAAGCATTAATGGACTTAGTACCAGAAGAAGCCAACGTTGTGCTTCCTAATGGTGAAAAGAAAAAAGTCCCAGCGAGCGAGCTAAAACCGGGTGATGTGATTGAAGTCGTACCGGGTGAGCGTTTACCAGCCGATGGTCAAGTGTTAGATGTGGTTGCGAGCTTTGATGAAAGTGCATTAACCGGTGAATCTGTCCCTGTTGAACGCCTACCGGGTGAAAAGGTCATGGCGGGTAGCATGGCGTCAGATAAAGTGGTGCGTTTAACCATTATCTCTGCTCAAGGTGAAAACGCTATCGACCGTATTTTGCATATGATTGAAGATGCGGAATCACGTAAAGCACCATTAGAACGCTTCATTGATAAGTTCAGCCGTTGGTATACGCCTGCGATGATCTTATTGGCTGCATTAGTCATCATCATTCCGCCATTGGTATTTGGTCAATCATGGGATGAGTGGATCTACAAAGGCTTAGCATTACTGTTAATTGCTTGTCCATGTGCGCTAGTGATTTCAACACCTGCTGCGATCACCTCAGGTTTAGCGGCTGCAGCACGTCGTGGCGCATTAATCAAAGGTGGTGCGGCTCTTGAGCAACTGGGTCATATTGAAACCGTGGCGTTTGATAAAACAGGTACGCTAACGGAAGGTAAGCCTGTTGTGACTGATTTAATTAGCTGGGATAACGATGACGACAAACTATTGCGTCAAGCCGCAGCGGTTGAATCTGGATCGTTACACCCATTAGCAACAGCGGTTGTGAACCTTGCGCTAGAAAAATCACTACCAGTAGTTGAAGCCGATAATCGTGAAGCATTAGCAGGGCGTGGTATTCAAGGCACAACTGAAGGCGATCACTTCATGTTATGTGCCGCTGATCGTCTACCAGAAACTATTAGCTTAACAGCAGAGCAAGAGCAACAAGCTATTGCGCTGGAAGGTGAAGGTAAAACTTTGGTGGTTGCCGTACGTAATCAACAAGCGGTTGGTCTTGTAGCATGGCGTGATAACTTACGTAGTGATGCACTTGAAGCGATTACCAAACTAAAACATATCGGTGTTAATTCAGTCATGCTAACGGGTGATAACCCACGTGCCGCTGCAGCGATTGCTAAAGAGATCAACATTGATTTCCGCGCAGGTTTACTGCCAGAGGATAAAGTCTCTGAAGTGCGTAAACTCAATACCAATCACACAGTAGCTATGGTTGGTGATGGTATTAACGATGCGCCAGCGATGAAAACTGCCACCATTGGTGTTGCAATGGGCGGTGGTACGGATGTGGCACTAGAAACAGCAGATGCGGCGATCACTCATAACCGGGTGTCAGAGTTGCCAGTGATGATTGAATTGTCTCGCGCTACATTGAGCAATATTCGTCAGAACATCACATTAGCACTCGGTTTAAAAGTGGTCTTTTTAGTCACTACATTACTTGGCTTTACAGGGCTTTGGGTCGCGGTATTAGCAGATAGTGGTGCAACTGCATTGGTAACCTTAAACGCATTGCGCTTACTTCGCTTTAAACCTAAAAAATAACTACAGTTATTAGCAATTGAGCTAATCTTTTAAACGGCATGACAGAGCAAAGCGCTGAGTTATGCCGTTTTTTTATGGAGCTGATTTGTTAGAAAAGTGGAGAATTTAAGAAAAATAACCGAGCAGAATGAGAAAATTTTTTGTGATTGTTGCAATAAGATAACGTTTACTTGTGACTTGAATCATATTTACGTGTAACAAAAATTTTCGTTACTTTTTGTTGGTGTGACTGTGCTCACTAAAACTCATTAAATCATTGGGTATTGTAACTAGGTCTTTTGATAGAGCATGTTGCTATGTTTTTGACTCTTTCTATCAAAACATTCTATTAATAATGAGTTTCATGGAACCTCTCTGAACCTACAACAGAGCCGTTTAAATTAAAGGGTAACATTATGTCTGACAATAAAGTATTCCACCTAGGTGTTAATAAAGCTGATCTTAATGGTGCTGAGCTTGCCATCATTCCTGGCGATCCTGCACGTGTTGAGAAGATTGCAAACTTAATGGATAACCCTGAGTTTCTTGCAAGTTCTCGTGAGTACACACTTTTCCGTGCTCAACTAGACGGTAAATCTGTTGTGGTATGTTCAACAGGTATCGGTGGTCCATCAACGTCTATCGCAGTAGAAGAGCTAGCACAGCTTGGTGTAACTACGTTCCTACGTGTGGGTACAACAGGTGCAATCCAGCCAAACATCAACCCAGGTGACATGATTGTAACAACAGGTTCAGTACGTTTAGACGGTGCAAGCCTGCACTTTGCTCCAATGGAATTCCCAGCAGTGGCAGACTTCGGTGTTGCGACTGCAATGAAACAAGCGTGTGATGAAGCACATGCGGTAGTACATACAGGTATTACTGCATCAAGTGATACTTTCTACCCAGGTCAAGAGCGTTACGACACATTCTCAGGCCGTGTTGTTCGTCGTTTCCAAGGCTCGATGAAAGAGTGGCAGGAAATGGGCGTGCTTAACTTTGAAATGGAATCAGCAACGCTATTAACTATGTGTGCAAGTTCTGGCTTACGTGCAGGTTGTGTAGCTGGTGTTATTATCAACCGTACTCAAAAAGAGATCCCAGACCACGCAACGCTTAAAGAAACTGAAGCGAAATCTATTAAGATTGTGGTAGAAGCTGCACGTAAAATGCTAGCTGAATAAGAT
>NZ_SSMG01000367.1 GCF_009873615.1 Photobacterium lucens | reverse complement strand
CAAATATTTCTCTGCTTATTTAAAACAAAAAAAGACCGCATAATGCGGTCTTTATCTATTGTTCTTTCACTCAGAAACGTATTCGCTCTTTAGCCTTAGTAACAACAATTATTTTTTGTTTTCTGCCACTTTTTCTTCTGCCGTACGGTAGTCGAAGAAGAAGATAAGTAGCATAGGTACTGCAAACGCCACTGCAATCGCAATTGCGTATACCCACATAGGGTTAAATACAGGGATGGTTAGTAGTGAAGTAAATGCAAATGCAGTTGTCTTCACACCACCGTATGGTGCACCAAGAATAGCAATCACAAGACCACCCGCTAGACAGCCTGGAAGCATACGAGAGTACACTTTCTTAAAGCGTAAGTGGATACCGTATAGTGATGGCTCAGAGATACCACCGAACAGACCAGCCGCTAGTGCACCTGATGCTGTTTGACGCATCACTGCATTCTTCTCACGTAGTGCAATAAGTAATACACCTGCTGTTGCACCGAAACATGCAAAGTTCCAAACACCCATAGGACCTTGAATGAAGTCGTAACCTAATGTCTGAATATTCATTAGCATTAGGGCATTTAGCGGCCAGTGTAGACCTAGTGGTACTAGGAATGGGTATAGTAATGGGATCAGAATCGCAAACACAAATGGTGCGTTAGTATTCAACCATGCTAGACCTGTACCTAGGTAAGTACCAATCCAAACACCTAGAGGACCAATCAAGAACGCAGTTAGCGGTACCATGATAATTAGCGACAAGAATGGTACGAAAACCATGTGTAAATTATCAGGAATAAGTTTCTTTAAGAAACGGTAAACAAGCGCTAATACAGCTACCATGATCAAAGGCACGAATACGTTACCTGAGTAATCATTTAACTGCATTGGTAAACCAAAGATATGCGCAACATGACCAACAGTACCTAAGGTTGCATCTTTAACTGTTGTTGTAGAAGCCATTGTTGATAGCTTGTGGAATTCAGGTGTCATTAATGCACCCATGATCGCAGCACCTAGCCACGGATCCACATTCAGTTTCTTCGATGCGTTGTAAGCTACCATGATTGGCAAGAAGTAGAAAACCGCATGCCACATTGAGTCAACGAAAACCCAGCCAGCTGATTTTTCACCACGGAAATCAACAATATGAAGCGCATCAAGTACAGATGCTAAGGCGATGATCAGTGATGCACCAAGTAAAATACCTAAAATTGGGCGGAATGAATCTGAAAGGTATTCAAAAAAGCTATCAACCCACGCCACTTTACCTCGGATACCTTCCGAACGCTTAGCTGCTTTAATATCATCGATAGATTTTTCATTGTTTGCAGGAGCCGCAGGTGCTTCACCACCTTCACCTGATTCAATCATCTGCTTTAGCGTGTTATGCATAGATGCAACACCACCACCAACAACGATTTGGTAACGGTCACCACTTTGAGGGATGCTACCCATCACTTCTGGAATAGCGTCTAATGCAGCTTTATCAACAATTGATGCATCATTTAATTCAAAGCGTAAACGTGTAGCACAGCATGACAAGAACTTAATGTTTCCTGCCCCACCAATCCCTTTCAGAATTCCTTCTGCTGCAACTTTATTCGACATAATTTTTGCCTTTCTGTTCTAAACCCAAACTAGCAAGTAAACCGTACTTACTAGTGAAACCTAACAATTATTTTAGCTGATTGATTAACATCGACTTATTTATGTGCTTTGTTTACTTTAATAAACTCTAGGGAGCTCAATGAGTATTAGCACAATATTACCAGCAAGCAATAACGAACTTGATAATAACAATCAGGTTACTCATAAAAATTAATTAAAGTATTTTTTTACTCATTATAATGACGAATAAAATCAACTCGATTCGAGTATGT
>NZ_SSMG01000366.1 GCF_009873615.1 Photobacterium lucens | reverse complement strand
AATCCAAATCCAATTACTTTTAATGCGATTAAAATATTAAGAGAAATTAATCGTTTCGTCTTTTACAACCAACTCTTCTGGTGATTTAAATAACATATTAATTTAACTCAATAAAAATTAGAAAAAGCTTTGTCCCACAACGATGATATCACCGGGTTCAACTTCCATATTGATACTGGCATCATCTGTTTTCAGTTTATTATTCGCGTCTTTAATCGTGATATCGTCAGTGTCTGCACGATCAGTGAAACCACCTGCGAGCGCCACTGCTTTCTCTACACTTAAATTAGGTTGGTATTCATAACCGCCTGGGCGTCTGACTTCGCCACCAACATAGATTTGCTTGAAGTTAAGTAAATTTACCATCACCTTCGGATCGAGTAAGTAATCACCTTTTAAGCCATGGGTGATTTCATCTTTCACTTGGGTCAAGGTTTTACCTGCGACAGTTACCGAACCTAAATAGGGGTAATTTATCTGGCCACTCTCAGGAATAAGCAGTTCATTAAAGGTTAAATTGTCTTCGCCATAGACTTTAATTTGGATCTTATCACCAGGCGATAAAAGGTAATGTGCAGTATCAATTTGTGCGGCATAGACATGGGTTGTCAATGTGAGGAATAGGAAGCACAAACACATTTTTAGTTTATTTATCATAGTGAATCCAATTTAAAATTAGCGGAAAAATACACAATATTTTGGTCGTAATCGTTTTCTGACACCGTGGAGCGATTACTTTCTTTTGTCCATCCCGTGACAAAGGTTAAGTAATTTCTAAATACATAGCCAATAGAGGCTTCATAACCGGTTGTTTTATCGGTTCTCAAGCCACTGGTATATTCATCGGTTAAGTAGTCTGCCTTAAGTTCGCTGTACAGACGATTAAGCCAAAAATGTTTCCAGGCAAAATTGTAATAAGTTTCTTTGCGATAATCGTTTTTAGCATCAGGATCGAGAATTTCTCGCTTTGTTTCTAAGCTAAAGGTCGAGTGTTTAACTGGGGACCAAAAGAAATCCCCACGCCATGATAAACCACTAAATGCAGGACGGTCTGGTTGGCTAAAGCTTTTGTTTTGCCAACCTAGCATTAATGAACCGTGAGTATCTTTGTTGATCCCAAGTTTGGTGCCAAGAAAGAAATAACTGGTGTTGTTATCAAGCGTACTGCCTTCAAAACGATTGTATAAATAAGTACGGTCTTGGTTTTCTACGCGGATAAAAAATTCACTGACATCTGAGGGACGATAAGTAAATTGGCCTTCGAGTAGGATGTCATTGAAGTCATCAAAACGGGTTGATGATAAATCAGCGGCACCTGGTAAGTGACGATAATTTTTAAACCGTTTGGTATTAAAGCCTGCGCCAAATTCTAATCGCCCACGAGCCCATTGTGCGCCATAGATATAATCGAGCATACCGTGCTGTGCGTCGTATTTAACTGGCTCTATGACATAGGGCAGTAGATCATCGCGAATATCAGCACGACCATCATGAGATTTAATATATTGATATTTGAACTTTATTTTATTACGCATTGTGAAATGCTGTTCGATATCAAGCTCTAAATTATGATCGGTGTAATCGTCTTGCTTGCTGTCTAGGTATGTCGCTTTTTTAGCGTAATAGGTTAGATCGTAAGTATTGGTACTCTTTTCGCCGTTAATAATAAAGCCAGGTGTTAGCTCGATTATTGGCGATGAAATAGGATCTTTGGGTACTTGAGTGATGTTGTCATTGACTAAATACTTAGAGAAGACAAAAGGTGTGACTTTTACATGTAGGGGGTTGGCCCATACAGGAAATGCCATGCAGCCAGAGAATAATAGCAGTCCTATTTTTTCACGCATGTCTTTTTGATTCTCAGATTTAAACACGCTACCGCCCTTAGGTTTAAAGCTCCCAAAGTGCTTAGCTGATCAACGAAAATTTAAAGAGTATTTATCTTTGAGGTAACAATTATATTAATCCACTAAGAAATAACGATAGGCAGTAAATTTTGATACGCCTTTATACTCTTTAGTTACCATTTTGCTACAACCTCAAGATAATAAATGTATCTTGCCTCTCAAAGTTAGAAGCTAAGTAATGATAGTCATAAAATCATAGTGTTACAAACAGATAAACTATTTTGCAGTGGAATAAAAAGTTTATTTCTGGTTCAGAAAATAAATAATATTATTCTTTTTATATGACAAATATGCTT
>NZ_SSMG01000365.1 GCF_009873615.1 Photobacterium lucens | reverse complement strand
AATCATTGTTTGAAAAATAATCATTAACTTAAACCAAGATACAGGTAATACGAAAAAACAGCAGAAAAAGTTTAGTCTTAATTCATATTGTTATCTTATTGTTTATTGGTGTTTTTTTAAGTTTATTGATAAGGGTGGATTTTTTAGAAGTGTTATATTTATACCGTTTTTTCAAAAATGTTCTTTTCATAACGATCAAATACACATAGGATAAATGTAACGGTAATGTTACAAGGAAATTTGTTAGGGACTTCACAATTACTGTCTATGGGAGGATATTATGTCGAATATTCTTACTTTTCCAGTAAAAGAACAGCCGAAAGAACGTACACCTTTAGAGACTATTGTAGAACAAGAACTACTGGATTTAGGTGCAGATCAATACATGATTGATGTCGTGATCGAGCGCATGGAAAAGTTTTTAGCACTAGCATCGTTTGAATTTGATTTGAAAATGAGGGTATCTAAGGAGTGTTTAGAGGAAATGAATGAAAATGTATTTCCTGCTATTTCGGAAATGCAAGCATCGGTAAGAGATACCATGAATGAGATCCTGACAGAACGCGTTCTGCATGAGATCCGTCTTTATAATCTTGAAATGCAAGCTGTACGCTAACATAAACTATTTATACCCATTTTGTTACAGATAGCAGTATATGAACGATTTATCACACTAAAGCCACTGTTTACCAGTGGCTTTACTTTTTGTCATAAAAACCGAGCGATTCTGAAACCCCTCCGTCATTTACGATTTTTATACTGATACCAAATTATGTAATGTTTGGTGAAAGTATGAGTGCGAAGACACCTTTTTTACTACCACGTAAAACGCCACTTGGTATTGCTGAAAATGTTGCTGAATGGGCAACAGGGCTAAAGCAATTAAATCATTATTATCTACAACGTCCACTAGGTGCTGATTGCACAACATTTATACGTTATACCTTAGAGTCGTTAGGTATTGATTATCAAGTTCAGCGTGGTTCATTACACAATATTCCTCAGCATGGGCCAACCTTGATAGTGGCTAATCATCCGCTTGGTGGGGTTGAAGGGATCATTCTTGCTGAGCTCTTATTGTCTATTCGTTCTGATATAAAAATCATGGCGAATCAATATCTCAAAACGGTACCTGAACTCGATTCATTATTTATTGGTGTCGATGTATTTGATAACCACAATACAGTAAAAGCCAATGCCAAAGCAGTCAGAGAGGCGCATCAACACCTTTCTGATGGTGGATTATTACTGGTATTTCCGGCAGGTGAAGTATCTACCAAAGATCAAAAAAAGCGTTTGGTAGATAAAAACTGGAACCGTTCAGTCAGTCGCTTTATTCGTCGTCATCATGCTTCTGTTGTCCCCATTTATATTAAAGGTGAAAACAGCCGTCAGTTTTATTTGGCAGGAAAAATCCATCCATTATTGCGAACAATAATGCTTGGGCGAGAAATGTTGAATAAACGAAAACAAACTATCGGCCTTGCTATCGGTGAGTCAATTCAATATTCAGAAGTGAAGAATATTAATGATGATAGGCTATTGGTTAATTACCTTCGCTTAAATACTTATTTATTAGGCTCGGTAATGATGCCTAAAGTTAAATCGATTGAGCATATTTCTGATGCAGTCACGCCAATCCATCCTCCAATTGCAACGGCATTACTGGCTACTGAAATTGCTCATTTACCGGAAAATCAAAAGCTGATTGAAAATACTCGTTTTGATGTCTACTGCACCACTGCCGCAGATGCACCGCATTTACTTAAAGAGATCGGACGTATTCGGGAAGAAAGCTTTCGTGCTGTTGGAGAAGGAACTGGGAAAGCGCTAGATTTAGATCGGTTTGATGATTTTTATTACCATTTATTGGTGTGGGATAAGGAGCAGCAGCAAGTCGTTGGTGCTTATCGCTTAGGTGCTGTTGATAAGATCATGCAAACACATGGTGTGGATGGTTTGTATTCAAGAACACTTTTTCATTATGACAATGCCTTGGTCGAGCAATTAGGGCATTCACTTGAACTAGGGCGTTCAGTGGTAGCGAAGCCATATCAGCGTAGTTTGAGTGCGTTAATGTTATTGTGGAAAGGGATTTGTCAGTTTGTTGCTCTTAATCCGCAATATACCCATTTGTTTGGCCCTGTCAGTATCAGTAATGACTACAGCTTAGAAGCTCGTCAGCTATTGGCTGCCAGTTTAGAAGTACATCATTATGATCAACAAAACGCAGATTTAGTAAAGCCCAGCTACCCGTTATCAAAAAGTGAGTCTTGTTACCATCATCCAGATACGTTAGCAGCACTGGCAGATATTCAATTGTTGTCAAAAGTGGTGAGCCGACTTGATGATGAGAAAAAAGGTGTTCCGGTTCTATTGAGGCAATATTTAGGGCTCAATGGTAAGTTACTCTGCTTTAATGTCGATCCTGCTTTTAACGATGCGTTAGATGGTTTGATTGTGGTGGATTTACGTCAAGTACCAGCAAAGAATTTAGCGAAGTATATGGGATCGGCACAAACCCAGCAGTATTTAGCCAGTCATCAGCACTGTTAACATTAAAAAACGAGGCATAGTCGGATTAGTTTATGCCTCGTTAGTTTTTTGCTCTTATTTACCAAGTTGCCATAACTTTTCAGCTTTTGTTCCTATCACCCAAAAGCTCAACGCCAGAATGGCGAAAAACAGTGCTTTATGAATTTCACCCCAAAAGTATTCGATATACTCGGTATATAACACGATAAGTGTATAGGTAATACCAAATGAGCGAGCTAGTACATCGTTGTTTTTAATACCCACCACAATCGCTGCAGTACAGCAGATCAAAGCAAGCGCTGTCCATGACCATAGCTCAATTTGTTTTATTTGAGACCATTCGTGCAGACTATGATAATTACCAAAGATGGTAAGCAGCCAAAGTGAAGTAAAGAAATACAAAAGTCCAGTAAAGCGTGTTGCTTCAGCAAGTGGCTTTAATAGCGTTAGCTTAGGGAAAAATAAACTAATACCTATGATTATTAGACCAAAGCAAGCAAATTGCAGTGGTATGTTCATCCCTAAGAATTGATAGTGGTTATCGCTTAAATAAGCGGTTTCTGAGAGCAAGTAGATCCCTGCGCTTAATAAGCCAAATAGCCAGATCAACACTGATTTAAGTCTGATCCCTAAGATCAAATAGATCACGGTGGGAATGGCAATGAAAAGACTTTCGCGCCAGTGCTCTGCAATATCTGTTTTACTGAAAAAGCCTACGGATACCGCAGTGAGTAAGACACCAAAAAAGAAAATGGCTTCATTACTGACTGTTTTTTGCGGATATTTGAGCCGTCTTTTAACTCCGAGATAGTATAAACCGACAGATAACAGTGCAGTTATCATTGTTAGTACACTGGCTGGGGTATTGATTAATTTAGCGAGTAACGACATTAGGTAGTCGTCTGCAACTAACAGTAAAACCGAGAGCACAAAGCAGGCGATAGCTATCCAGAACGAATACACTGCAAGGAGTTTCCAATCAAAGCTGGCGACGTGATAACTGTTACGTAATGTTTCGCCTTGCTCTGGATTGATGAGTGCTTCTTGCTCCCAATGGGTGATCATCTCATCAATAATCTGTGCTTTGCGTTTATTGAGCTTGAGTGTCATTTAACCATCCTTGTGAAAGTGTTTTTGTTATCAAGCAAGAGGTTGTTTTGATAAGCATTCACGACATAAACATGCACCGGATGGGCAATCGCTGCTATCGCGTTTATCTAATTCAAAGCACCAACAGGTGGTTTTTCCTGCGCTGATATCGCAAGAAGCGGGGTTGCCGCATTGTGGGCATTGATGTGTGGTCGGTTGACCTTTTATTTCTTGCATAATGGCTTCACGGGTTTGATCATCGAATGCTTGCCATTCCACGACTTCTTTCATAGTTCTTAAGCAGCCACTACAAATACCATCATTATTTTTGCACTTTGCCACACAGGGAGTTTTCACGGTGTTCTTCCTAGTTTGAATTCTGTTTTGAGTATATCAAAAACCACAATGGCTCATAATGTTAGCTTATCGACGATATGCTTAGCGATGGGAAAACAGGAGGTGGCAGCAGGTGATGGCGCATTGCACACCACTAAACTTAAATGTGTTTGGTAAAACATAAAATCATCAATTAATTTACCATTTTTATCAACGGCTTGAGCACGGATACCACAAGGGTAAGAATATAAGTCTTTAAGCTGTAATTGAGGATAATATTGTTGCACTTTAGCAAGATATGCTGGCTTCCAGTAGGCTTGCTTAAATTCAGTTAAAGCAGATGAAAAGTGTTTATGCAATAGAGGATAAAGTCCTTTAAAGCAGAGTAAATCTAAACTGTCTTTTAAACTAAATTGAGGGCTTGTGTAACGTTCACGAGCAAAGCTAAGTACAGCGTTAGGCCCGACTGTAATGCTGCCATCAATCATCTTAGTTAAATGAATGCCTAAAAATGGCAGTTCAGGATCGGGGACGGGGTAGATAAGATGATTAACGTTATTATTATGAGCGGCTGGTAATTGATAATAATCACCACGAAAAGGCACGATCGCAAACGAAGGCTTACTGCCTAACATCGTAACAATGCGATCAGATTGGAGCCCGGCACAAGCAATCAACTGATGAGCAACAAAAGTGTGGTTTGAGCTATTAACAATGACTTTGCCACTCTCTTCTTTAATCGAGGTGATAGGCTGATTAAAAATAACTTTACCGTGATTATTCTCGATAAGTTGGACGAGTTTTTGGCAAATCAGACGATAGTTAACAATTGCAGAATCGGGTACCCAGATAGCACTTAGCCCATTAATGTTGGGCTCTTTGTCTTGTAGTTCATGTTGATTTAATACGCGAATATCAATGCTGAGTTGCTGCGCTCGCTTTGCGAGATTATCTAGCCTGATCTGCTCTTGAGGCGTGGTGGCTACAACTAGTTTTCCACATTGTTCGAACGCAATATCATATTGGTGACAAAAGGCTTTAATGGCTTGATTGCCTTGAATACAAAATTCACTTTTCAAACTTCCGGGTGGGTAGTAGATCCCCGCATGGATCACACCACTATTATGACCTGTTTGATGAAAAGCCTCATGAGCTTCTTTTTCGATCACCCAAACCGTTTTATCGGCAAAGCGTTGCTGTATTTCCCCATGCAGTACTGAGCCCAATGATCCCTGCGCCAATAACTAAAAAGTCACAATCTAACACCGTTAGTCCTTTACCATTTTTATGCTGAGTATTGTGACTATGTTAATCGCATTGATCATTGGGTGCTGTTAGCTACATAGAATTATGCCGATTTCATGATTTCGTATAGCGACATGTCATCATTGGTGTTGTCTATGCTTGGAATAGAGAGCTTATCGACACTTTGCATACCGATTTTTAGCATGACGTTAGCAGGTCGTTGGCTATTTTTCGCATGTCTGCCATAAATGTGATCGAGTTGCATTTTTTTAAAGCCAAACTCTTTAATACGTTCTACAGCCTCGGTGCAATAACCATTTCCCCAATATGGAACACCAATCCAGTACCCGAGTTGACCGCTGTTACCTTGGATGTTTTCAATACCAGCACAGCCGATCAATTGATGATCCGATTTTAGTGTAATAGCGAAAATAGCGGAGCGTTGAGTTAGCCAACCTGCGAGGTGTTTACCAATCCATTTTCCAGCCATACCGTCAGAATAAGGGTGAGGAACACTAATGGTACCGTTAGCAATATCTTCATTTCCCGCTAACTGTTGAATTTTCTTGGCATCTGAAAGCTGTAGGGGACGAAGAATGAGTCTATCAGTGGTTAATAGCGGTTGTGATTTGTGCATGATCTCGAAGGCCTCTTAACATGATAATTAATGCAATATAGGTCATATCCATTAAAACCGATTAGCCAATTGTTAACCTCGATTTGATCAAAGATTGTTCAATAAAACATCAAGATCGCATAATTAAAGTCAAAACTGTTGTGATGATCAGCTTTTAATAAATGGGATCACTTGATGCGTGTTTTAGAGGCGATAGCGTCATCTTGGTGACCAGTATGATTATACGGGGTAACAGTAGGTGTGGATTGCCAAACATCTTCACTATGTTGGATTAAATTGTTCAATGCTTGTTTTAAGAAGTGCTGGATTTGGTATTTGATCAACCAACCAGTGCCTTTGATTTTGGGTGAGAAGGTGATGTGGTAGTGAATTTGACTTTGTGTGGCGTTAATACTGGTAAATTTTATCCATCCTCCATGTTCATCGACTGGCGCACCTTGAATTATTTGGTAATGGATATGTTCATTTTCTTTATAATCAATGATTTGTTCTTGATAAGTAAAGGGTCCATGTACGACTTCTCGTATGGCACCTATACCGTTTTCTTCGGGTTTACCACAACGAATTAAGCTGTATTCTGCGTTGAAGAAACGCCCTAATTTGGCGTGATCAGAAAGTAATGCAAAGAGCACTTTTTTGGGAACGTTGGCGGTTACTTCTAATGTAACGGTATGAATCGTCATTGGCGTCTCCATTGCATTGATGCGCTTAACATATCATTAACAAATAAAGTTTGGAAGTCAATTGATAACGCTAAAAGGAATACCCAGCAGGGTTGCACTGTGCTGATGGAATACATTGATACATGTATTAATAGTAAGACGGGTAAGATAAATACAAGAAAACGAAGTAAGTTTGCAGTGATAGTTTGACGACAAAAAATGGATTGATAAGAGAAAATATACCTATTAAGCAATAGGTTAAAATCACTGTTAATAGCAAGTGTGTGATTATGTAAGAAAATGAAGAGTTAAATCACAAAAAAAATGTATTTAAATGGTTGTCAAAGGTGCGAAAGATACATATATTGACTTCATTGATATAAATCGTTCGACAATTTAAAGTTAGAAAATTGGCTTATCTCTGAATAACCATATTGCATTTCAATACTTCCTATCGGACTCATATCTATAAAAATCGTTTTAATTATCTTGAGTGAACTTTTCATCACGTTTACTGCCTAAAAGATATTAATAAGAAAAAGATGTTCACAAAACAACAATTGTTCTGTCACTGATGTGTCATATCAAATTGTTTAAGTAGAACAGATAAGTAAAGAGTAAGAACGGTATTAAATTTTAGTGATATCAACCTTGCTCATTAGGAAAAGTGAGAGGTTTTAAATGAAAACACGTAACCGTAGACAGTGGTTTTACTATAAAAATCAAACTACTAAAACAGAAAAAGCTTAATCATCATTAAGCACTAGGCTTTCTTTTAGGTGATTGAGAAAGCCTGATACATTTAACAATCCTCTAGTTAAATGTGCAAAATCTTAATAGTGTTATTGTTGAAATACTAATTAAGTGTCAGTAGCCAGAAATAGATTACATATTTCTGGCTTTCTTTTATTCTTAATTTCTTTATATCTATTATTTTATTCTGTATGGCTCGTTTAGCAATCGTTTGCTTTTTATTGTTATAGAGAAAATATCTTTAATTAAAGACATGGCCTTTTATTAGTGCATCATCAGGAATAGTATGGATCGCTGTGCCTCGGATATAAACATTACCATCAACCATTAACTTATTAGGAAGTTTAGTGATCTTGGTATTATTAAGGTACAAGTTTCCTTTTACGTATAAGTTGTCAGGGAGTTTAGTGATTGCTGTTCCCATCAGGCTTAGATCCCCAAACACTTGCATACCAAAATTGAGCTCTTTAATTTTTGAATGGGCGAGATTAACGTAGCCTCCCACTTTAAACACCAGTGGTAAGTATTCGATGTCACTATAAGCAAGATTGAGATTACCATCGACGGTCAATTGTTGAGGTAACTGTGCGATTCGGCTGTTTTCTAGATCTAAACTTCCCGCTACAACCAGTGGATTTGGTAAGGTGATGTTGCCACTGTTTCTTAATGAGATATTGCCATAGGTATCGGCGTGATTGAGTAGATGAGTTTGTGTCAGGGCCTGAGTTGAGGTTGCGCTGAGCAGTAATATGACCGCGATGAAAGGGCGATATAACGGGGTATTAAGATGTTTCAGTATCATGCCTGTCTACAAATCCATTTGTTTATTAAAGTGAGCTGCTTTCTTATTAAGGGTATCGTACTTAATTTAGTTAGCTTTAGTCATTATTAGTTTATTTATCAATGGTAAATATTATGACATTGACACATTTGGTTACAGATAACACGGATTTATATTGCATTATAGCTTGATTCATTCAGGTTGTATTTAGGTAATAAAATGGTGTTTTATTTGTTAAGTTTTCATACAGGAGAGATGCTTTAGTTTTGTTGCTAACGAAAAAACACAGGCATTTTGAAGGTTAATTCATCATCCCCTTTGATTGATTGCTTTCATTTATAACAATAAGTTAGGAATAAAATTATGAAAAAGTCTCTTTTATCTACACTCGTTTTAGCCGGTATCGTGTCAGCACCAGCGATGGCAACCAATGTTGAAACATTTATGGGTGGTGGTGTGGGTTATCAACTGGATAACTTTAAAGGCTCTCATAAAATGCATAGTGAAGATGCGAGTTACCAAATTCGTGGTGGTATCATTGTTGATGATACGCATCGTTTGATGGCAACTTACGGTTATAAAAAAGACAAGTTTAATTATTCTGATGCTGAAGTGAGCGGTGTAAAAGCAAAGCATAAGCAAGATTTGTACTTAGCGTCTTACGATTACTTAGTCCCTGTTGGCGCTAATGTTAACCTTTTTGCGGGTGCCTCAATGGGTGCTGCTCACAATAAAGTAACGCATAAAGAAGGCGGTAAGAAAAGCTCAACGGATTTCGTTTGGGGCGGGCAAGTGGGTGCTATGGTTCAGCTAACTGATAATATTTCAACGGATCTGACTTATCGCTATCTGGATCAAAATTACAAAGCTGCTGACACTCGCTTAAAAGGCACAGAGCAGATCATGTGGACACTTGATTACAAGTTCTAAAAATAGAATAAATATTGGCTAGGTTATCAGCGCCCTGCATGATGCGGGGCGCTGTTGTATTTGAAGTGTTCACGTAGTATTTAGGAATAAATAATCGCCTAGGTTATACTGCCGCTGATCGCAGACAATAGGCACAACTACATGAATAAGCAGATGTTATTGGATGGCATCCAAGAGAAGTTAACACAGACATTACAAGTGGCAACAGAAGCTGCAATGCGAGCATATAATACCGCCACAGATGATGAGAATGTTGCAGAAAATCAATATGATACTTTGGCTTTAGAAGCATCGTATTTAGCCCATGGTCAAGCGCAGCGTGTTGAAGAATGTAAAGCTGATTTGGTGGCGTATCAGAAATTACAAGCTAGCTTACCGCAAAACTTTGATTCGGTATTGCTTGGACATATTGTTACCTTGGTTGATGAAGAAGATAACATGCGTTGGGTTTTTCTTGGTCCAACGGCTGGTGGGGTAGTATTAACACTTGAAGGTAAACCTGTCACGATAGTGACACCGACTTCTCCTTTTGGTGATGCACTGATTGGTCGTGAAATCGGTGAAGAAGTCGATGTACATATCGGCAATAGCGTAACCTGGTATGAAGTGCTCGCTATTCATTAAATGCAAAGCGACTACTTAAACTTATCGCGATATTTTTGATAATACTGATATAAGTGTTCAATAAAGAGTTTCACTTTCATCGGTTGTTGTTTGGTATACGGATATACCGCATAAATTCCCAGCGATTTTGCTACATAGTTATCGAGCACTTCGATTAAGTTGCCACTATGTAGATCCTCTGCCACTAAAATTTTAGGAACGTACACCAAACCTTGGCCATGGATTGCTGCACCACGTAAAGCAGATGCATTATTGGTAGTGAAATTCCCTTTTACTTTAACCGTGTGGATCCCCAGTTTATCTTCAATTAGCCATTCATTTGCCCCTGTTTCTTGAAAGCTATAACCGAGACAATTGTGCTTCGTTAAATCGCTAGGTTGTGTTGGTATACCATGGCTTTCGAGATAAGAGGGAGAGCCACAGATCACCCAACGAGCCTGAACAAATTGCCGAGCAATAAAGCTCGAATCAGGCATTGCACCTGTTCTAATGGCAATATCAAACCCTTCTTGGACTAAATCCACAAAGCGGTTATCTAAATCCATTTCAATATGAATATCAGGGTATTGTTGACTAAATGCCGCAATCGCTTCAGGTAGTATTAATTCACCGGAAATCGTCGGTACTGTGATACGAATTTTACCTGTTAAACTTTCACCTAAACCACTCATTGCATCTTCTGCGTTTTGTACCGCATTGTAGACTTCTCTCGCATGGTGATAAAAAACGTCACCAGCTTCAGTCAATGTCAGTTTGCGTGTAGTCCGATAAATGAGCTGTACGCCTAACGCTTGTTCTAAGGCTGTGATACGTTTACTTACAACAGACTTTGTTAGGCCAATATGCTCAGCGGCTTTGCTGAAAGATCCTTTATCGATAAGGTGATAAAACAGCAGCAGATTATTTGTCGTTTTCATTATTTGATGGCTATTGGTAAACTTTTTTCAACAAACATGTGAATTAGGCGATATATATCAACTATACCTAGCAACGTAGAATATACCTATAAAAAATAACGTTATTATATCGATTCACTCTGGAGCCAAGATGCAACAGCCCTACCTTGATCTGATTGCTCAGTTAGAACAACAAATAGATAAGCAACGAATTATTACCGATCCTACGCTTGCGTTAGCGTATGGCACTGATGCAAGTTTTTACCGTTTAGTTCCCCAAATTGTCTTGCAGTTAGATAGCCTTCAAGAAGTCATTTTCGCAGTTAAAACCTGTTATGAACGCCAAATTCCAGTGACTTTCAGAGCCGCTGGTACCAGTCTGTCTGGTCAAGCGCAGTCAGATTCTGTGTTGATCACTCTGACGCGTAATTGGCGTGATTATAAGATTTTAAATAATGGCGATCAGATCTGGTTACAACCGGGGATCATTGGTGCAGAAGCGAACACTTACTTAGCGCCATTTGGACGCAAAATTGGCCCCGACCCAGGCTCGATTAATACCTGTAAGATTGGCGGTATTGTTGCTAACAATGCCTCTGGTATGTGTTGTGGTACTTCAGAAAACAGCTATCGCACAATTGCGGGTATGACAGTGGTATTAGCTGATGGCACGGTATTAAATACACTTGATCCAGAAAGCGTTGCAGCATTTAAGCTAAGCCATGCTGAGATGATTGATGAGCTAATGACCTTGGTGACGCAATGTCAGCAAGATGAAGCATTAGCTGAGAAAATTCGCCATAAATACCGATTAAAAAATACCACGGGTTATAGCCTTAACTCGCTAGTGGATTTTGATGATCCGATTGACGTGCTTCAGCATCTGTTTATTGGCTCTGAAGGCACACTCGGCTTTATCGCAGATGTTACCTATAACACAGTGGTTAATCATGCCCACAAAGCGTCAGGATTGTTTGTTTTTGCTGATATTGAGAAAACCTGTCTTGCTGTGAGTGAGTTAAGTAAAACCTCGGTGGCAGCGGTTGAGTTAATGGACAGCCGATCTCTTGCCTCGGTTGCGGATAAACCGGGGATGCCACGTTTTATTGCAGAGCTTGGTGAGCAAGGTGATACCGAAGCGGCGGCATTGTTAATTGAAATCCATGCTGAGAATGATCAAGCGTTGCAACAACAAATCGACCAGCTGTTAAGCATCATTAATGATTTTGCGCCTATCGCACAGGTGGATTTTAGCCGTGATACCAAAATCTGCGAACAGTTATGGGGTATTCGTAAAGAGCTTTTCCCAGCAGTAGGTGCGGTGCGTGATACTGGCACAACCGTGATCATTGAAGATGTGGCGTTTCCCATTGAACAACTTGCGCCAGCTGTACGTGAACTGCAAGGGTTGTTTACTCAATTTGATTATCATGAAGCGATTATTTTTGGTCACGCTTTAGCGGGTAACTTGCACTTCGTCTTTACTCAGTCTTTTGATACCCAAGCTGAAATTAGCCGTTACAGTGATTTTATGGATGCTGTCGCGCAATTAGTGGCTGTGGATTATCAAGGCTCTTTAAAAGCAGAGCATGGAACAGGCCGCAATATGGCACCGTTTATTGAGTTAGAGTGGGGCGCTGACGGTTATCAATTGATGCAAAACATCAAACGCATTTTTGATAAGCGTGGCATTTTAAACCCAGGTGTGATTATTAATGAAGATAAAGAATCACACATCAAAAACCTCAAAGGCATGCCAGCGGCTGATGAGCTGATAGATAAATGTGTCGAATGTGGTTTCTGTGAGCCTGTTTGTCCGTCCCGTAATTTATCACTAACACCTCGCCAGCGTAATACTGTGTTTCGTGAGATCTCCCGTTTGCGTGAAACCAATGAAGATCCGTCACGCTTAGCACAAATGGAGAAAACTTACCGCTATTACGGCATTGATACTTGTGCTGCAACGGGCTTGTGTGCCGATCGTTGTCCTGTCGGTATTAACACCGGTGACTTAGTGCGTAAGCTGCGCCAAAATCACACCGATAAAGCGCAACAAATTGCAAACTGGACGGCAGAGCATTTTGACTCGGTTACTGCTGTAGCAAAAACTGGCTTAGCGGTGGCAAGTGGTATGCATAAGCTATTGGGTAGCAATACGATGCGTAAGCTGACTAAAGCGGCTTATGATGTATCGGGTCATCGTATTCCGCTTTGGACGCCACATATGCCAACGGCTGCGAAATCGGCTGAAATACTCAAGATTAAAACCGTTGGTCGCGAAAAAATTGTTTATTTCCCAAGTTGTTCTGCTCGAACTATGGGAACAGAAGCGAAAGCTCAAGATCCAAGACCTTTGATGGATGTGACGATCTCTTTGCTGGAGAAAGCCGGTTATGACGTCATTATTCCACAAGATTTGAATAAACAATGTTGTGGTATGCCGTATACCAGTAAAGGTTTTCCTGATATTGCAGCTCAAAAGGCGCAACAACTAGAACACGCGTTATGGCAAGCCTCAAATCAAGGGGCTTATCCGGTATTAATGGATACCAGCCCATGTGCTAGCACGGGTAAAGAAACGCTGCGAAATGAGATTAAAATTTACGAGCCATTTGAATTCGTTGCTAATTTTGTATTGCCTAAGCTGACGATCACACCACAAAACGAGCCTGTTATGCTGCATATTACGTGTACATCACGTCGTAAAGGTCTTGCCGCTGTGATGGAAAAAGTGACTAAAGCCTGCGCCAATACAGTGATTATTCCTGATGATATTACCTGTTGTGGTTTTGCTGGTGATAAAGGCTTTACCAAGCCTGAATTGAACGCCAGCGCATTAGCACCGTTAAAACGCCAAGTGCCAGCAGGCTGTACCGAAGGTTATTCAAATAGCCGTACTTGTGAGCTAGGGCTTTCCGAGCACAGTGGGATTGAATATCGTTCTATTTTGTATCTGGTTGATAAAGTTAGCCACTAATCATTGAGCAATGCGAGTACATTACTTGTGCTCGCATCTTTTATTTTACCCATTCAGAGTTGTTTCCCTTCATTATTACCAAATCGGTATATTACTTTTCATTTATCGTGGTTTATAAAATCAGATAAAATGTCCATTTTTCGTATATCATTAATATCTCTTCTCTTTATTTAAGTATGCAACACTAGGTTAGTGAATATATTCCTATAATCTATAACGATAAATCATTTATGCTTTAATGGTTATATTAAATTTTTAGTTATAACTGAATGCGCTATATACAAAAAGTACGACCACTTTGCAGATAAGGATTAATAATGCACTTACACTCGACGGTAAGAGGGCTGATCATTCGCGATAATGCGATATTACTGACACGAGTGAAAGGTGATACTAAAACCTTTCTACCTGGAGGGCATATTGAACCAGGGGAATCGGCCAGTATTACGGTAATGAGAGAGCTACAAGAAGAAGCCAACCTTAGTGTAAAAGTGGAGCGTTTGTTAGGGGCAGTAGAAAACGGTTGGACTGATAATAAAGGCATTAATACAGAACTTTGTTTATTGTTTTTATTATCCGTAAACACGGATAAATCCGAAAATATTGATGTGATAGAAAGCCAAGAATCTCATATTGATTATTTCTGGGTTACTCAGGAAGAATTACTTGCCGCTAATTTGTATCCGGTCGCATTGCGAAATTGGTTAATCGATGCGCAATTAAATATAACGTCGGCAGAGCCTGCGTTTTGGGGAACTGACCTTTAACTTTTGTTAATTAAGTTACTGAAACATATATTTATAATCTAGACTCAATTTAGCGAATATGTAGCTAAATAGGATATTTTTAATGGCAACGACTGATACATCGCCGTCTGAACAAACTCAGGCATCCGAAAAAAATTCCCATCTGTTCCGTAACCTTTTTGTTTTCGCACTGATCGTGGCGATATTAGGTACGGCTGGATATTTCTATATTCGTCATCAAAAGCTCTATCCCACCACCGATGACGCCTATGTACATGCTAATGTTTTATACGTTGCACCACAGATCAGCGGTAAAGTGGAGACAGTAAATGTGCATGATTATCAGCATGTAGCCGAAGGTGATTTATTAGTCTCGATAGATCCTGCACCATTTGAAATTGAATTAGAAAAAGCAAAAGCAGCTTATGAAGTGGCGACACAACAAAATAAAGCCACCGATGATGCAATTTTAGCGGCCAGTGCCAATGTACGCTCTGCTGATGCAAACTTAGTGGATGTGCAAAAAAGCTACCGTCGTGTGATGGATTTAGTTAATCGTAAGCTGTTGCCACAACAACAAGGTGATGATGCGAAAGCAAAATTAGCATCGGCACAAACAGGATTAGAAGCGGCACGTGCTAAAATGAGCCAGCTAATTAACCAACAAGGTGCGAAGGGTAATGAAGCGCCTCAAGTTAAACAGGCAGCAGCTGCTTTAAGCCAAGCAACCTTGAATTTGTCTTACACAAATATCTACGCGCCACATGATGGCAGCTTAGGTAAGGTGAGCGTTCGCCCTGGTAGTATTGTTTCTCCTGGCTTAGCGATGATGCCGTTAATTGAAGACAATACCGCATGGCTACAAGCTAACTATAAAGAAAAATCTATTGGTACATTGAAGAAAGGTATGAAAGCTAGCATCGTGTTAGATATGTATCCTGATGTGACATACCAAGGTTATGTATCAGCACTGTCACCTGCAAGTGGTTCTTCTTTCTCACTATTACCACCAGAAAATGCGACAGGCAACTGGGTAAAAGTGCCACAACGTTTCCCTGTTCGTATTCAATTTGAAGATTTAAAAGGTAAACCTTTACTTCGCGTAGGTGCAAGCGCCACTGTTACTGTTGATACGCTAGCAGAGATTAAGTAATGACTGGGAATATGACCCCCACTAATCGCTTATTGATCACCTGTGCCGTTATGTTATCAGCCATTATGGTGCTGCTTGACATGACGATTGCCAATGTTGCCCTTCCTCATATGATGGGCGCATTGGGGGTGACCTCTGAGCAAGTGACATGGGTCCTAACCTCATATTCTATGGCGGAAGCGATCTTTATTCCGCTAGCTAGCTACTTATCGCTGAAATTTGGCATTCGTAAATTACTGTTAGTTTCTGTCGCAGGTTTCGTTATAACGTCTGCATTATGTGGTCAAGCTGATAGCCTCGCGGAAATGGTTGTGTTTCGTATTATGCAGGGCGCTTTTGGTGCTTCTGTTATTCCACTATCTCAATCGATCATGGTGCAGATTTACCCACCAGAAGAGCGAGGTAAAGCCATGGCATTGTTCAGTGTTGGTGTACTGTTAGGTCCTATTTTAGGCCCAACTGTGGGCGGTATCATCACTGAAAACATGGATTGGCGTTGGATTTTCTACGTTAACTTGCCGATTGGTATGATTTGTTTATCGCTACTGTACCTATTTGTAAAACTGGATGGACGTGGTGAAAGTAAAATCGATTGGCCGTTAGTGATAGGTATGACTATCGGTATTGGTTTACTACAAATGGTGCTAGACCGAGGTAATGAAGAAGGCTGGTTTGAATCTAACTTGATCTTATTCTCTGCTGTGATCAGTGTGATTGCGTGGATATTCTTTATTGCGCGATCTTGGATCACGAAAGGGGATATCGCCCCGATGTGGTTACTTAAAGATAGAAACTTAGCGGTATCATGCTTAATGATGGCGGGTTTCTCGATGGGTATGTTTGGTATTACTCAGCTTCAGCCGATGATGCTAGAGCAATTACTGCGATATCCTGTTGAGACAACGGGTTTTGTGATGGCACCGCGGGGCTTAACCTCAGCAATTGTGCTGTTAGTGATTGCTCGCTATATGGATAGGCTTGATCCACGGATGCTGGTGGCTGTTGGCTTAGGCTTTAACATCATTGGTACTTACTTGATGATGCAATATTCGATGAATATTGACCATTATTGGGTATTGATGCCATCGATTGTACAAGGCTTAGGAATGGGCTTGGTGTTTGCACCATTAAGTCAAATGGCGTATCGCACCTTAAGCCCTGAAAATACCGTTGGTGGTGCCGTGGTCTTTAACTTATGCCGTACTATTGGTGGCTCGTTTGGTATTTCGATTGTAAATACTTACTTCACCCGAACTGAGCAACGTGAATGGCATGCGTTAGGCTCTGATATTACCTTGATGAATCCAGAGTTGCAGCAACAGGCGATGATGCAGCATACCACAGTGACCGACCCTCACTTTATGGCGCAAATCGGTCAGTTATTGCATCAGCAGTCAACATTGTTAGCCTTTACTTATACCTTTGGCTTTATTTTTGTATCTTATATTGTGTTGCTGCCTTTGCTCACATTATTCAAATTGAAAAAAGGTGTACCAGGTGCTGGTGCTAAAGTGAATTTACACTGATAAATGTTGTAGTTATCTAAAAATAA
>NZ_SSMG01000364.1 GCF_009873615.1 Photobacterium lucens | reverse complement strand
TTGCTAATGAAAATCAAAAAGACCTCGCTATTGAGGAGTTTTTAAAGTTGGTTGAATCTGACTCCGCCCAACATGATTTATCCTTTATTTTTTCTCATTTAGATAGAATACAAGAACTGGATGATGTCAAGATTGAGATGGTTGCTGATGCTCTAAAGTCCGGTTCTGGCAGAGGTAGTATGTACCGAAACATGTTTAACTTCTTACTACAAAATAAGGATAGATTCGACAACTGCTTGTTGGGTAAAAAGTTAAACATATTACAATCTGAAGTAATAACATCTGTGTTAGTTAATTTATATGAAAGTGACAAAGAAAGGTGGGATTTATTACATTACTACCTATCATCACTTGAATCTAATATTAATCTAAGTGATATGGTTAGTCAGAACATAGCATATATAGTTCTGTGCTATGGATATGACACTCAATTATCAATCAGAAATGATTTTTATATCGATGTTCTTTCAAAATCAAGCAACATAATAGCCAACGAAGAAATATTTTTGTCCTTGCAGTTTGAGTTAAACGAAATCAACGACCTCAACTCATTTATTTACACACTATCTAATATAGCTTTTTCTCTTGGTACCACTAAGAATATTGTAACGTTCGCTAAAAATCTCTTATTTTCAAAACTAGCTATCGAAGATCTTAGCGATAGATTAGATATTTACGACCATAAAAATTTAACACTTACAGAAAGTTCTCTCAGTAGGCTATATAAATTCCTTTGCTTATTC
>NZ_SSMG01000037.1 GCF_009873615.1 Photobacterium lucens | reverse complement strand
TTTGTGGTTTTATATTTCACTTGTTAAGCTTTTGTTTAGTCTTATAGTCTGAAAGGTCAATGTAACACAATGTTTCATGGTTTTTGGGGGGTTTTAATTAATTGCTTTTATAACATGTGGTTACATAAATTATACAATGTAGCGATATTATCCTTTATTGAATGATAACTCACTATGCTTTATAACGTTCCTGGTATTCATTTATTGAATAAAATTGAGATTAAAAGGAATAGTTATGAGCAAAGACCAAGGCACTTTATTAGGGCACCCGAAAGGGCTGTTCTTACTTTTTGGTACTGAATTGTGGGAACGCTTCTGTTTTTACGGCATGCGCGCCATCCTCGTTCTTTACCTTACAGAGAAAACCATGAATGGTGGTTTTGGCTGGACAACGAAAGATGCCTTGGGTTTATACGCAACATACACTGGCCTTGTTTACTTAACGCCATTGATTGGTGGGTGGATTGCCGATAACTTTTTAGGCCAGCGCCGATGTGTGATGATTGGTGGTGTAGCAATGGCAGCCGCTCAGTTTATTTTGGCATTACCTAACTCCGTTGTTGGTGATTCAGCACTGCATGTTTTCTATGCAGGTCTAACTTTAATGATTGTTGGTAATGGTCTGTTTAAAGCCAATATCTCAACCATGGTTGGTGATTTATATGAAGAGGGTGATAACCGTCGTGATGGTGCATTCACTATTTTCTATATGGGTATCAACTTGGGTTCGCTACTTGCGGGTATTATCGCAGGTACGGCAGTTTCAATTTGGGGCTATAAAGCAGGTTTTGCGACAGCAGGTATTGGTATCTGTATTGGTTTAACACTGCAAATGCTATTTGCTCGTCGCTTCCTTGGTAACATTGGTATTGAGCCAGCGGCAAAGCGTGATGCTGCGAAAAACAAATCGGGTAAGAAAGAGCCATTAACCAAAGTTGAACGTGATCGCCTAAAAGTAATCATGATCATGGGTCTATTTGTTGTTGTGTTCTGGGCTGGTTTTGAGCAAGCCGGTGGTCTGATGAACATTTACACTCAGCAATACACTGACCGTGTTATTGGTAGCTTTACAGTACCAACTGAGTGGTTCCAATCACTTAACCCGTTCTTCATTATTACACTAGCACCGGTTATCGCATCACTATGGGTGAAAATGGGTCCTAAAGAGCCAAGCTCACCAATTAAGTTTGCTTTAGCATTGTTCTTCCTAGCGATTGGTTTCCTATTCATGGTAGGTGCTGCAATGGAGCAAGGCGGTGACTTAACAGTGAAAACATCAATGCTATGGCTTGTAGGTGCATATTTCTTCCATACATTAGGCGAGTTATGTTTATCACCAATCGGTTTATCTATGGTGACTAAACTTGCACCGCTACGTTTATGTTCATTACTAATGGGTGTGTGGTTCTCGTTCAACGCATTAGCAAACTACCTTGCTGGTATTATCGGTTCTCACATTGGTGATGCAGGCGCACTAGCAATCTTCGGTGGTATTGCTTCAGCAGCAACGGTTTCTGGTCTCATTCTTATCTTGTTCTCAGGTAAGTTAATTGATTGGATGCACGGTGCTGAAGGTCAGCCAACAACTGAAATGAAAGAAGCAGAAGCACAACTTGCAGAAGCGAATTAATTCTAAATAAATCATTTTTTGTTTAGCCCATGGTTAGGTATAGCCATGGGCTTTTTTGTTATAATTAATATCAAACTGATTAATTATCAATCTGATAA
>NZ_SSMG01000363.1 GCF_009873615.1 Photobacterium lucens | reverse complement strand
TAATGATTGTTTGCGATTTATCGCTCTCTAATGTTCACTTTTTACGAGCTCACGCCAAAAAATTGACGTGTTGTGTTTTTATGTTATTTTCCTGTCATTAAAAAGTCTTGCCTTGATAGAAAAATATAATGAAAGCTATAAATCTAAAAGAAAGTATTACTCTACAAAATATAAGTGGTGAAGCCTTTATGCTCAAAGGCGACGGAAGTTTAGCTCCACTTCATGTTGGTATGAATATTAATTCAGGAACGATTATCGTACTTACTGATAATGGAAGCATTTCTGCTATAGATAAAACAGGAGCGCCTGCTGAGTTATCGTACGAGTTGGTTCAAGATATTCCTTTACCTACCACTTATGAACATGTCTTTTCTACACGTAATCACAGTGCAAATCATGATAGTGAAAATAGTCACAATATCAGTGGGCAAAAAACAGCATCTAATAGTGATGTCCAAAAAATTCATGATGCGATTGTAGACGGTGCAGATCCAACCAAAGTACATAAACCAACAGCCGCGGGTAATGAAAGCTCGTCTAATTGGGGTGTTGTTACTATCGACTATGATAATGACAAGATGCTGGCAAAAGCGGGTTTTGATACTGCATATCAACCTAGTTCAGTGAAATACCCTGAAGACTATAGCGGTCAAGAAGCCCACAAGGGTATTAAAGCATCGATCGTGATTGATTCTATTTCTCAAGATGATGTGGTGACAGCGGCTGAATCGCATAGTAAACAGACCATCACAGGTACAGTGGGCGATGATGTTAAAGCCGGTGATATTGTGACAGTGACTCTTGATGGTAAAACATTAGGTACTGCCACGGTTGAAAATCACAACGGTAAGCTAACTTGGTCGTTAGACGTTGACGGTAAAACGCTATTACAAGCAGGGACAGATAAAGTCGCGGCAAGTGTAACTACGACTGATGATGTAGGTAACACAGCTATTGCAGATACGACACATGATTACAGTATTGATGTTAAAGCGAGCATCACTATTAACCCAATCACGGGTGATAACATCATCACGCAAGCAGAAGGTCATGAGAAAATCTTGCCTATTACAGGTACGGTAGGTGATGACGTTCAAGCCGGTGATAAAGTCGTTGTGACAGTCAATGGTCACGAGTACAACACTACCGTCACTGCAGATAAAACATGGTCAGTGAATGTCACAGGTGATGACATCCTACATGCTGATAAAGCGACAGCGACAGTTACTACCGATTACGGTATTCCGCACGAAGCAACCGCAACTACTTCAGAGCATTATGATGTTCAGATTGATGCAAGCATCAAGATCACCTCTATTGCGGGTGATGGCGTTGTTAATAAAACTGAATCAGAAGGCAAAGTACCTGTAACGGGTACCGTTGGTAAGGATGTAGAACCGGGTGACACAGTCACCGTAACGATTGGTGATAAAACTTACACCACTACAGTAACGCCAAATAAAACGTGGACTGTCGATGTTGATGGCAGCGCTCTTGTGAACAATAAAGGTCACGATGTGCATGCCTCTGTTACAGCAAATGACGGTGCAGGTCATAGTACAACAGCGAATGATGACAAGCCGTACACAGTAGATACTGAGATCAATGCATCAATCTCCATTGATTCGATCTCTCAAGATGATGTGGTGACGGCGGCTGAATCGCATAGCAAACAGACCATCACAGGTACAGTGGGCGATGATGTTAAAGCCGGTGATATTGTGACAGTGACCCTTGATGGTAAAACACTCGGCACTGCCACGGTTGAAAATCATAACGGTAAGCTAACTTGGTCGTTAGACGTTGACGGTAAAACGCTATTACAAGCAGGGACAGATAAAGTCGCAGCAAGCGTCACGGCGACGGATACTGCCGGTAATAGCGTAACGGCTGATACGACACATGATTACAGTATTGATGTAAAAGCGAGCATCACTATCAACCCAATCACGGGCGATAACATCATCACGCAAGCAGAAGGTCATGAGAAAATCTTGCCTATCACAGGTACGGTAGGTGATGACGTTCAAGTCGGTGATAAAGTCGTTGTGACAGTCAATGGTCACGAGTACAACACTACCGTTACTGCAGATAAAACATGGTCAGTGAATGTCACTGGCGATGACATCCTGCATGCAGATAAAGCGACAGCGACTGTTACTACCGATTACGGTATTCCGCACGAAGCAACGGCAACTGATGTTGAAGACTACGTAGTACAAATTGAGGCTGGTATTCAGATCACCTCCATTGCTGGCGATGATGTTGTTAATAAAGCCGAGTCAACAAGCAGTAAAGTGCCAGTTACAGGTGTTGTAGGTAAAGACGTACAACCGGGTGATACGGTTACCGTGACGATTGGTGATAAGCACTACACCACCACAGTAACAGCCGATAAAACATGGACCGTAGATGTTGATGGCAGCGCATTGGTGAATAATAAAGGTCACGATGTACATGCGTCAGTGACTACAAGCGATGGTGCAGGTCACGAAGCCACTGCTACTAACGACAAGCCATACACAGTAGATACCGAGATCAATGCATCAATCACCATTGATTCGATCTCTCAAGATGATGTGGTGACGGCGGCTGAATCGCATAGCAAACAGACCATCACAGGTACAGTGGGCGATGATGTTAAAGCCGGTGATATTGTGACAGTGACCCTTGATGGTAAAACACTCGGCACTGCCACGGTTGAAAATCATAACGGTAAGCTAACTTGGTCGTTAGACGTTGACGGTAAAACGCTATTACAAGCAGGGACAGATAAAGTCGCAGCAAGCGTCACGGCGACGGATACTGCCGGTAATAGCGTAACGGCTGATACGACACATGATTACAGTATTGATGTAAAAGCGAGCATCACTATCAACCCAATCACGGGCGATAACATCATCACGCAAGCAGAAGGTCATGAGAAAATCTTGCCTATCACAGGTACGGTAGGTGATGACGTTCAAGTCGGTGATAAAGTCGTTGTGACAGTCAATGGTCACGAGTACAACACTACCGTTACTGCAGATAAAACATGGTCAGTGAATGTCACTGGCGATGACATCCTGCATGCAGATAAAGCGACAGCGACTGTTACTACCGATTACGGTATTCCGCACGAAGCAACGGCAACTGATGTTGAAGACTACGTAGTACAAATTGAGGCTGGTATTCAGATCACCTCCATTGCTGGCGATGATGTTGTTAATAAAGCCGAGTCAACAAGCAGTAAAGTGCCAGTTACAGGTGTTGTAGGTAAAGACGTACAACCGGGTGATACGGTTACCGTGACGATTGGTGATAAGCACTACACCACCACAGTAACAGCGGATAAAACATGGACCGTAGATGTTGATGGCAGCGCATTGGTGAACAATAAAGGTCACGATGTACATGCGTCAGTGACTACAAGCGATGGTGCAGGTCACGAAGCCACTGCCACTAACGACAAGCCATACACAGTAGATACTGAGATCAATGCATCAATCACGATTGATAACGTCACAGCAGATAACGTGGTCAATGAGAAAGAAGCAAAAGAAACCATCGCACTTCATGGTGCTGTTGGTGGTGATGTTAAAGTGGGTGATGAAGTTACTATCAATGTTGATGGCCATGAATACAAAACTAAAGTCGTTGAGCAAGACGGCAAACTAGGCTGGACAGTTGATGTTGAAGGTTCAGTACTTGCGAATGCGTCAAAAGATCATATTACAGCCCAAGTAACTGCAACGGATAGTGCCGGTAACAGTGCGACTGCAAATGCTGTGCATGATTACAGTGTTAAGACCTTAGATGCATCCATCACTATTGATGATGTGACCTGCGATAACGTGATCAACGATGAAGAATCGAAGGAAGTTATCCCTCTTCATGGTTCAGTGGGCGGTGGCGTTAAAGCGGGCGATGAAGTTACTATCAATGTTGATGGCCATGAATACAAAACTAAAGTGGTTGAGCAAGACGGTAAACTAGGCTGGACCGTTGATGTTGAAGGTTCAGTACTTGCGAATGTGTCAAAAGATCACATTACAGCCCAAGTAACGGCAACAGATAGTGCTGGTAATAGTGAGACAGCAACAGCTGAGCATGATTACAGCGTGAAAAGCTTAAGCGCGTCAATTACGATTGATAACGTAACTGCTGATAACGTAATTAATGAGAAAGAAGCTAAAGAAACCATTGCACTACATGGTTCAGTGGGCGGTGGCGTTAAAGCTGGAGATCAAGTGATCATCACAATCGATGGTCATAAATATAGAACGGAAGCGGTTGAGCAAGATGGTAAGTTAGGCTGGAGTGTTGATGTTGATGGCTCAGTGCTTGCTAATGCACCTAAAGATCATATTACAGCGGAAGTTTTTACATCAGATGACGCAGGTAATAGTGCTTTCGCAACCGCAGAACATGACTACAGTGTTAAGACCTTAGATGCATCTATCACGATTGATAACGTAACTGCTGATAATGTAATCAATGAGAAAGAAGCCAAAGAAACCATAGCACTGCATGGCTCTGTGGGTGGTGGTGTTAAAGCTGGTGATGAAGTTACTATCAATGTTGATGGTCACGAATACAAAAC
>NZ_SSMG01000362.1 GCF_009873615.1 Photobacterium lucens | reverse complement strand
AGAGATACAATTTTTGTATGTGATTGAAAAGAAAAAGCCGATGTCAAATTAATGACATCGGCTCCATATTCAATAATAGCGTAATATTAACTTTCTTTGCTTAGGCCATATTTACGCATTTTTTCAACCAGTGTCGTACGACGCATACCCAGCATATCAGCTGCTCTTGCGACTACTCCTGCTTGTGCATCTAATGCTTGCTTGATCATATCAACTTCAAGATCAGCCAACATTTCTTTTAGGTTCAAGCCTTCAGGTGGAAGCTCACTATTAGCGACATTTTGTTCTTCTTCATAAGAGGAGAACATACTCGCTAACGCTTCTTGCTCTAACTCTTCCACACTTGGTACTGCATTTTCAGGAGTAAAATCTGGAAGCTGACCATAACGATACTTAATTGGTAAGTGGTTAATATCAACCATTTCACCTGGGTAAAGAATACATAGACGCTCAACAAGATTAGCTAATTCACGTACGTTACCCGGCCAACTGTGCTCCATTAATGAATTAATCGCACGTGGGGTAAAGTGAATACGCTTCGCACCCTCAGCTTCCATACGAGTCAATAATTCTTGCAACAATAATGGTAAATCTTCAATACGATCACGCATTGCTGGCATATCGATTGGGAACACATTTAAGCGATAATACAGATCTTCACGGAATAGATTCTCGTGGATCATCTTATCTAAATCACGATGTGTGGCCGCAATAATACGTACGTTAGTTTTGATTGTTTCGCTACCGCCGACACGTTCAAAGCAACGCTCTTGCAGTACACGTAATAATTTCACTTGCATTGACATCGGCATATCACCGATTTCATCAAGGAATAACGTACCGCCTTCAGCTAATTCAAAACGGCCTTTACGTGCAGAAATTGCCCCCGTAAACGCCCCTTTCTCATGACCAAACAATTCACTTTCTAAAAGATCCGGTGGAATCGCACCACAGTTCACAGGAACAAAAGGACCTTTACCACGGGACGAATGATAGTGAACATTACGCGCTACCACTTCTTTACCCGTTCCTGATTCACCTAAGATCAGAACGCTAGCATCACAAGCAGCTACTTGTTCCATCAAATGACGAATTTGACTAATAGCAGAACTGCTACCGACCATACTACGGAATAAGGTATTTTTACGGCCTAACTGAGGGACTTGGTAAGCACGCTTACCAGAGAATTCTTGGCAGTGACGGAAAGCATCAACGAGCTGGTTATAGTGCAGAGGTAATTCAAGATCGCCAACATAGTTCGCTAAACCAGAAAGATGACTACGATGGTTACCTAATGAAACAACCGGAATGTGCGCCTGCACTTTCAGCGTATCGATAATATGGGTGAGTGTTTTGCCTACTTCAATATTACCCAGTAAGCACGCACCCCACGGCTGTTGCCATAATTCGGCTTCAATATCTTGTGATGAAACAGCTTCATACTGCTCGCCCACAAAACTTAGAATTACACTAAGATCATGACGTTGCTGTTGATCGTCCTCAATAACGAGTGTCTTTGCTAAACCTTGCATAGAATGGATATAGCCTGCCTTCATAGAAATGATGTAATTACTGGCTTACTCATAAAAATGAGAACCACAGCCAATATTATTAAGGTCTATTGTAATTAAACAACACGATAAGGCAATATTTGATAGCAGAAAGGTGTGATACCAATACAAGGATATATAAAATAATAGGATGAATATTGCCCGTTTACAGCGATTCATCCTATATCTGTCATAAATTAGTAATATTTTGCAGCGTTTCGTTACCAATATGCATCAAAACACGCATTTCTTAATTTAACTTGCTTCACTTAGATGATGATATTCCGCAGGAATTTGATCCCATGCCGATTTAATTTCACGCAGCATACCAATTACGTCATCGATAGGCTTAGTTTGATTTTCAGCGTTTGCGCGGGTAATTTCACTCGCCATAAACTCATAAAGTGAATCAAGGTTCTTAGCAATATCACCGCCATCTTCCATTGATAGACAATCACGTAAGCTTAATACGATATCTAATGCTTTGCTTAAACGCTCACATTTCACAGCAACATTGCCTTGCTCCATTGCTGCTTTACCTTGAATTAAACGCTCAATCGCACCTGCATATAACATTTGAATAATACGATGAGGCGACGCACTTGCTAACTGTGCATTAACTGAAACTTTTTTATATGCCTGAAGAGAACCACGCATGATGTAATCCCTTATTTAATAAGTGAAATCAAAATCAACAAAACCAAGAAGGCTACAAACCGTTTTGTTGAATATTGCTGTAAAGTGATAACGATTGTTTGCTCTTTTTCGAACGCACTAAACGCTCACCAATAATATCTTTATGCTTCTGAATTAAGCTTTTTAATGCTTTAGTGCGTGCAACCACATCATCAAACACAACGCGCGTTAAATCAGGCTGACCTAAGATGTTTTCTACTTCTTGATGACGTAGAGCAACCAAATTTTCCAATTGTTGAGGAAAATCATCAGGATAATCTTGCTGCTGTAAAAGCTGTTCAATCTGCTGTTCGAGTTGAGTTAATTTTTCCATTTTTCATTCACTTTAAAATGTCATTAGGCTCATCATGGTATTCAGCTGATTATTCATTTTTCCAATAGCTGCATCCATTGCGGTAAACTGTTGATAGGTTCGTTCTTCATAAGCTTTCATTCGCTCGTTCAAATCATCCATATCATCATTTAATCTATCTTGCTGCTCTTTTAAACTTTTCTCTTTATTGGTTAAAGAGCCGTCCGTTGAACTGGTGTAACCTTTAAAAATGGCTTCAGCTTTATCAAGAAACCCTTTTTCATCTGTATGGAAAAAAGCGTTAAACGCATTGAAGTTATCTTTTAATGCATCATCCAACTTATCGTCTTCAATCTCGATTTTTCCATAACGATCGGTGGTAATACCAAAATCACTTAAACTATAAGTTCTACCGTCAACTTCGATACCCGCATTCATCATATTTCGCATTTGACTGATGATTGAGCGGGTTAAACTATCACCGTTTAATGGGCCGCTAGATTTAGACTCTACATCGTATTTACTTAAACTATCTGCGGTATCGATAAACTCATTGTACTTTTCAACGAAGGATTCAATAGAAGACTTTGCCGTTGAAGTGTCATTGGTGATATCTATCGTTGCAAACTTAACATCGTCAGTATTTGTGAGTTTTTTAATATCGAGTGTTACACCTTCAATGGCATCTTCGATTTTATTACTACTACTGGTAATTTCGGTGAAGTTATCAATTTTAATTTTGGCATCAACACCGTTTTGCATCTCGACCATATCGGCATTGGCTGTTGGATTGGCAGGATCAAAGCTTAATTTAGCTAGCTCCCCTGTCATCCCTGATGCATCAATAGAAATTTCATTGGCAACACCGGTTTCAGTGCTTGAGAAAACAATTTTCGAACCATTAGCATCATTAATAACTGTTGCTGTTACACCGGGGTTATCTGCAGAATTGTTAATTACATTCAGTACATCTTTTAAGCTGCTTTTATCTTGGTCAATGGTGACAGACATGGTTTTACCATCAACCGTAATTTCCAAATCGCCCGCTCCCAGTTGTGCTTTAGGATCTGCATCAAAGGCATTGTTGGTGACCACTTTATGAGATTTAGCAATTTCTAACACTTCAACGGTATAACTACCATTTTTTGCTTTATCTGATGCTTCAACAGATACAAAATCTTTCTCAGATGATTTAGCTGATTGACCTGCAAATACTTTATCTTCAGCAAATTTTTTCACCATATCTTCTAGACCAGATACTGCAGATTTAATTTGCCCATAGCCACTTAACTGTACTTCCAGTTTTTGTTGTTGCTCTTTAATGCGCTGCTCTTTCGGCGCACGTTCGGCGGCAACCAATTGTTGCGTCATACCAGCAACATCTAAGCCAGAAGCTAAACCACCTGCACTTAACCCCATGAGTTTTCCTTTTACACTTTATGACTTAACGAGCCTAAACCGTACTTGGCCAAATTTTTGTTTAAATCTAGCAATTCTTGTGCCGGAACCTGTCGAATAACTTCACCGGTTTTGTTATCAACGATCGTGGCGATTGGTTTACCTGATTCATCATCTTGATGGAAACGTAACGATCGATTAGCAACTTGTAATGCCATTTCAATCTGCTTAATTCTCTCTTGTTCCGACTTTTGCTCTAGCAAAGATGAATTAAGGGGATCGTCAATGTCACTGGAATCAATAGGATTAACGGCCTTTATCGATGATAAGGAGGGTTCAGAGCTAACAGTTTGTTGCTCTAAACCTTGAGGGGAAGTGTGACGAACTTTCTTATCGCCTTCCATATCCTGATTAGAGGTTAAAGACGATGAAAAGATATTTATCGGATTGATCGCCATAGCCAGTCCTTAGCGATATAGCTGTAAGTAAAAAAGCCCTGTATTGAATATACAGGGCTTCATTTTAATGATTAACCCAGTAGGCTAAGTGCCGCTTGTGGGATCTGCTTAGCTTGCGCAAGGATAGACGTACTTGCTTGTTGTAGAATCTGATTCTTCGTCATGTTAGTGGTTTCAGCTGCGAAGTCGACATCTTTAATACGGCTATTTGATGCATTCACATTTTCATTGATGTTTGCAAGGTTATTTAACGTGTGGTTAAAACGGTTTTGTACCGCACCGAGATCTGCTCGTTGTGAGTCAATCCCAGCAATAGCTGCGTCAATAACGTCTAGTGCGCCTTGAGCACCACTCTGACTTGTAATATCGATATCTTTAACAGTACTTAAAGATGAGTTACCAGCTGCAGTAGTAATGGCTGCAGCAGTACCAGTTACCGAAAACTTATCACTAGAACTAAAAGCTAATTCAGAATTAACTACAACACCACCTGCATCAACAGTATCAGCTGTACCAGCAACTCCCGTTGAAGAATCAACTGTCGCCATAGTTAATGTACCGCCTGCAGGACCTACAGCTTTAATACCTGCAACATCTTCAGCTTCGATCTGCAATTTACCTGTAGACTTGTCATAAGTAGCATTATAACCATCTTTACCGATATCACTTGCAAGCTCAGACATATCACCATTATAAGTGCTTAAATCATAACTTGTTGTACCAATCTCCAGTGTACCAGTATCTGCAGCAGTCAAATTATCCAACTCAACACGAGCCGTAGCCTTAGCTTCAACACCAGTACCCAATGCACTCAAGGCATCAGCTGCTGCTTTAGCATCCATTGCTGAAATATCAGTAGCAGCTGAAACACCATTTGGACCTGATAAAACTATATCAGCTGCGCCTGTTGCTACACCGTATGCTAGACCTGCTGCTGCATCTGCGCCAAATACACTACCAGCACCTGATTTCTGGTGTTGACCAATATCGCCAGAAGCAACACTTGATAATGAAACATCAATAGTCTCATTCGCATTTGAGCCAACTTGGAAGGATTTCGTACCGAAAGTACCATCTAATAACTGTTGACCACCAAACGTTGTAGTATCTGCAATACGGGTCATTTCTGTTTGTAAGGCACTTACTTCTTTTTGAAGTGCTTCACGGTCTTCAGCTGAGTTTGAGCCATTCGCTGCTTGAAGAGACAAATCACGCATACGTTGAAGCATGTTTGTTGTTTCTGACATCGCGCCTTCAGCCGTTTGCGCCATTGAGATACCGTCGTTGGCATTACGCATTGCTACGTTTAGACCGTTTGTTTGGCTGGTTAAACGGTTTGAGATTTGAAGACCTGCAGCATCATCTTTTGCAGAGTTAATGCGAAGACCAGAAGATAGTTTTTCCATGCTATTAGCAACGCCGTTGCTTGCACCGTTTAGGTAACGCTGGGCGGTCATTGCAGAGACGTTAGTATTAACTGTAACAGCCATAATTGTAGCTCCTTGATGTGATACCCAGCGATTCCCGGGCTAACTAAGTTTTTCCTGTTGTGATTTCTTTAACGGCACAGTCAGAAAATGCTTTAATGTTTTTTTTATTTTTTTCTTATCAAGGGTTAACTTTATTTTTTTACAGTTAGTTAAACAAAAAAAAGCGGCAACTTATTGCCGCTTAATTCTGTGTCAGATAGCTATAAATAATTAAATAATGTGAGTTCTTTTGTCTTATTAAACGCTGCCTGTGATGCTTGCAGTGCCATCGATTGTTCATTCATATCAATGATCGCTTTGCTGTAGTCGAGATCTTCTAAACCACTTTGTGCTTTATTCAAGGTTAATTCAAAATCTTTGTGTTGTTCGCCCTGTCTATCAAGGGTTTGTAACACACTACCAACCTGCGAGCGCTGCTGGTTCATGTGAATGAATGCGCCATTTAAATCATCAATAACACGTTGTAAATTGGCATTACCTTCTGCTGATGACGTTGGCTGTTCTGCGTTGTTAATCGCACCTTGAAGAGAGTCTAAAACGTTAAAGGTTTTACTCGGGTTTAACGCGACACTATCACCCAGTTTGATTTCACCATCAAATTGAAAGTCTAACGTTCCCGCACCACCAGCAGCTGCGAGATCAAAGCTTATCCCCACTTCAGGCTCATAAGTATTTTGTTCCAATAATACACCTGTTGTTGGATCCCCTTGATAAAGTTGATATTCCATTACACCAGCATTATCGACAAACTTTACACTGTAATTATTGCTGTCGTTAGGATTGCTATTTGTTGCCGTTAAAACATGTAGTTGCGAGTCTGGTTGTAAGTTAGAAAAATCAGGGCGGTAATCACCATAAGGGTTGGGTATCGCCATGAAGACATCATTACCCGTTAAGCTGGTCTTCACCTCTAAGTTTTTATCTATTTGGCTATGACGCGCTTGATCATCCCCTTGGTAAACAATGGTTGGCGGCGTTTGCCCATTTTGCATAAAAGGTTTGGTGGCTGATTGTGTACCTGCAAAAATATAGTTACCCGATTCATCTTGAGTATTCGCTAACCCTAATAACTCATCATAAAGGCTCTGCAATTCATCTTTAAATGCACTGCGATCTTCCGCTGCCATAGCACCGTTGATCATGCGAATGACTTTTTGTTTCGTCACATCAAGATTATTCTCTACACCCGTTAACGTTGATTCCGTCACATTCATGCGGTTGGTCGCTAATGTTATTGCATCTTGATATTGCGTGATGAGTGTCTGCTCTTGACGATAATTCTGAATCATTACTGATGAAACAGGATCATCACCCGCGGTTAATACGCGTCGACCCGTCGCTAAATGTTCATTACTGGTATTTAGTTCACCCTGCTTGCGCATTAAATTCGAGGTTAAACTTTGATACTGGCTAGCAGTAGAAACTCGGTTAATCATGATTTACTCCTACTACACGGTACGCATTAAGGTATCAAAGGTTTCTTTAGCCACTGACATGATCCGAGAGGATGCCATATAAGATTGCTGGAACTTCATAAGATTAGCGGCTTCTTCATCAAGGTTAACGCCCGATAAGTTCGATACCCGCTCGGACGCAGCATCAAAATCCAATTGATTGACTTCTGCAGTTTTATCCGCATTATTCTTTAACATACCAATATCTGTTGCTAACCCTTCAAACAAATCAATCACGCTTGATTTGCCCTCATTCATGGTTTTGCCATGCTGAATTTGCTGCATTGCTAAGAAGTTACTGTTGCCACCTACCGCATTAGTCCGGCCTAAAGTCACCGTAAAGTTATCCCCTACTTGACCATTATCCGTCAGTGACAATGTCGGGGCTGTTTGGTTTGCAAAGGTAATTTCTTTATTCACGTTAGTTAATGGATAAACCAATGATTGGACGGTATTACCCGCATCATCTTTTAAATCCATTAGGGTGTTCGTTTGAGTATTCGTTACTGTTAACTTATCAGAAGCGGTGATGGCTAACGTAAACGTATCACCAATCGCTGCACCTGAAGTTAAACTTGCTACGCTAATTTGATCACCATTGCTAGCAACCATGGTTAATACATTACCCGTTGTTGTAAGCGGATAGTCTAGCTCGTTAACAACAGCACCCGTAGCATCAACTAAATTAATCGGATTATTTGCAGCATCTACCATGCTAAGTTTATCGCCCGCACCATTTAAGCTAAGGGTATACGTGCCTTGTGCCACTGTGGCACCAGCAGCTTGAATAGCCGTCAGCGTCGCTGCACCAGTGTTACTTGCATTATTGGTCGCTGTTAAATCAGCGCTGTTAATAATGTCGACTCTGTAGGTGCCCGCTAATTGGTCAGGCACTAACCCGCCGGCTTTATTTAGCTCTGCTGTTCCAACGTTATTTGGGTTAGCTTCAATACTGGATATTTTATTCCCTGCTAGGCCACGAGGATCTGACATCTCCACGCTAATGTTTGCCGCACCACGACGCATCGGCTGAATGATGACGGTCTCACTTTGTCCTGCCGCAGGAGGATTGCCCATCACAGTATTCATGGTTAACGTTAAACCATCGACACTGACTGCTAAAGGCATTGTCGCTGTTGGAGATATAAGTGGATTGCCGTTTGACTGTTTCATTTCATTGCCAGCGGGATCGATTAAGCGAAAACTATAATCAGTACCATCAAATTCAGTTGTAAGCTGGTATTCTCCCGTTTTTAACGCATTTACATCATCAATTTTGACATCAATATCAGTTTGACTACCTAATGGCTTTAAAACTCGCTCTTTCATTAAGTTAGGGTTGTTAACATCATAAAAAATAGCGCTTCCAACCGCACCTGAGAGATCGGTACCCGATTGCTGTAAATCGTTTATTTGTTTTGAAAAGCCAATCGCCATCCGCCCCATTTCATCAAGGCTTTTATCAATCACATCATCACGGATCGACAACATTGCACCTAATCCGCCACCAATGTGATCACTTTTAATGGCTTTGGCCTGATTACCGTTAACAATGGCAATTTGTTTATCTTCTAAATCAGGATCGCCACTCACCATTTTTAGTTGTGAAGATTCAACGCCAGAGACTAAAGTATCACCACTGCCAATAATCACTTTATCCGCAAGGCTACCTTTATCAGCGAGGACAGTGACTTTAGTATATTTCGCTAATTCATTGATTAAGCCACGTTGTTTATCTAATAAGTCGTAGTTTTTATCGCCATCAGGTAATTCTTGTAAGCTGGTATTAATAGCGGCAAGTTCTTGCCCTAATGCATTCACACGCTCAAGTGTTACATCCAGTTGCTCGTTCACATCTCGACGAATATTGGTTAGCGTTTCATAAGAATTATTAAAGCTGTTTGCTGCTTGATTGGCGCTTTCTAACACAGTTTGTCGAGAGCCAAGATCGTTAGGGTGATCTGACAATGAACGTACTGAGTTATAAAAATCGTTCATGCTATTTACGGTATTAACAGCACTTTTTGAGGTGAAATCATCTAACATCATCATATGCTGCTGACGTACATTAGATTCTTCGAGTTGGGTAGTAGAAAGCGTCAGCTCACGGGCAGCAAACTGATCATAAGCGCGATTCACACTATCAATATAGGCACCGCTACCGTAATAATTACCGCCACTCCATTGCGCATCTGCGGCTTTTTGATCAACGACCTGACGGCTGTAACCCGGGGTGTGAACATTACTAATATTATGGCTGGTAACATCCAGTTGCTTTTGCGATGTTCGCAAGCCACTGATACCAAGCTGCATTAAATCCGACGCCATACTGATTCCCTAACTTATCAACAAAGTGATTTATTCACTGCCTACTTTGCAAAAATCGAACCAACTTAATTAATAAATATATTCTTTATTTAAGGTGATATTTAATTCAATTTAATGATGGTAATAAATTACTGTTTGTTTATAATTTAAGAGCTCAACCTAAATTAAAATCAAAATATAAAGGAAGATAAATATGAACCTATTAGTATCAGGATTAATTGGTTACGCATTAAAGGAAGTCGTTGTCCCGCTAGTAAAAGAAACCTTTGATGACAACAAGACAGAAGAAAAACAAGTTCCTGAAAAAGAAGTGGAAAATGCACTTTTTGAAAGTAACGATCTGATCAAGATGGTATCAAACATTATTGATATCGTGGTGTAAAACTATATTAAAGATATA
>NZ_SSMG01000361.1 GCF_009873615.1 Photobacterium lucens | reverse complement strand
GTATAGAAGTTAACTTTTCTTTTTTTTACTTTGAGATATAGTATCTTTAATCAAAGCATCAAGAAATGACAATAGAGCTCGATGTTCTGTTTCTATATATGGTGTACTGGTAAATGTTAGCCAATCAAAATTAGCCTTAGTATATTTATGAATTTCAGTTGACGTGTAATTTACATTGTTATGATTTTTATGTATGGCAATTAAGCGTTCACGTAACTCACTGAGTCGTGATGCTGCAAACATCTCATCATTACTTTTTTTAATTTCTGATACTGTACGATTAATATTATCTACAACAACTTTAAAATAGCTATTCTGGATTGAACTTGCACGTTGAGCAAGATCTAACATTCTGTATGAGGTGTTAAAATTACTATCAGAAAATGGAAGTTTTAATTCAAGCTGTTTTTTTAGTTCTGTGTTGATTCTCTTTTTTAATGTCCCATTTTTAATGTTTTCATCTATTTTTTTTAGTAAGGCATTTAACTTAGTTTTGTTAATAGGTACTAAGGTAATGTCAGACTTTGAAACTAGTTTCTTTCTATATTTGTCAGCAGCTGTCTTATGAGCTTTAACCATTTTATTATAGACATCATGTGAAATATCACTTCCACCAGAGTTATACCAATTATTTAATATTACCAAAAAGTTATTGGTA
>NZ_SSMG01000360.1 GCF_009873615.1 Photobacterium lucens | reverse complement strand
AAAATAACTAATATTGAAATGGATTTAATTCATGACCGGGAAACATATTTCTTACTGTCTAAATAATTTAGAAGCTTTATATGCAGAAAAATCACATATTGATGAGATCGCTTTAGTCACTGAAGGTGGTGGTCAACGAGGTATATTTACTGCTGGTGTACTTGATATATTCCTTGAACATGACTTTAATCCATTTTCATTATTAATTGGAACATCTGCTGGTTCGTTGAATCTTGCCTCTTATATCTGTGAGCAAAAGAAACATGCTTATCGTGTTATCACAGAAATAACTACAAAGAAGCAGTTCTTTAGTTATACCAAACTATTTTCTGCTCGCGGTGGAATGAATTTAGATTGGTTATTGGAGCAGACACAAACCAATTTAAAATTAGATTGGGAAACAGGTCGAAAGAATATGGCTAATCGAACGGTATTAGCCACAGCTTCAGGCATTGATCATAAAGAGACAGGCTATTTTGATCTCAATTCAGATAATTAGGATCAACATTTAAAGGCTTCATGTGCGATCCCTGTTTTGAATCGTAAACCAATATACTCCGAAGAGCATTACTGGGTAGATGGTGGCTTACATGCGCCGATCCCTGCTATTGAAGCTTATAAACGGGGTTATAAGAATATTGTTGTTATTCGCACCAACCCTATTGGCTGTAATGGCAATCATGAATGGCTGAATAAAGTGAAATCAGGGCTACCCAGAACCAAGACGGCTGAGTTAATCGATATGTTGTTAACCCATGAACAGGCATACAACGAAACAGAAGCATTTTTATTGAATCCACCTGATGACGTTAATATTTTTGAAATACATCCTCACCGGGCATTGAAATCTAAGCTAATTGGCAGCGATATTCACTCACTGAACCATGATTATGAACATGGAAAACATATTGGTCAGTATTTCTTACGCACCATGATGTCTTATTGTCAGTGTGACTGTTGCCAATCAGCTTAGTTAGTTTGTTAGTTTTGACCTTGAATAATACGGGTTAATTTAGGTGCAATTAGCAATGTAATAAGTGCAATTCCCCCTGTTGCGATACCAATTTCTTGGAAAACAGTACTGTATAAATGCAAGGTTTGTTGCGGATCAGTAATTCCCTTTGGTGCAGCTGTTAATGTTGCTACCCAACCGGCGATCACAGCAGCAGTTGCTGATGTTAAGAACCACATACCCATTGCAAAACCCATCATGCGTTGTGGTACTAACTGAGCAATCATTGCCAAACCTAAACCTGAAACAAGTAGTTCACCAAGTGATTGTAATAAGTAGCTAAATACTAACCAGTTAGAACTTAATAGTCCTTTGCTATCTGCAAAATGGCTGCCTAAGGTTAAGACTAAGAATGCACAACTACATAGCACCATACCTAATGCGAACTTATATGGCATGGAGAACTTCTCACCTGCTTTATTATAAACCATCGCAAGGATTGGGCTGCTAACCATGATCCAGAACGGGCTTAATGCTTGGAATTGCTCAGGTTCAACATCAATACCAAAGATATTGTGGTGAATATTATGAATAGCAAAGAAGTTTAACGAGGTTGGCATTTGGAAATACAACACGAAAAACACAATACCTTGCAGCATCAGTACAAAAGCCACCAACATTTTTGAACGCTCTAAACCTGTTGTTTTCGCAACTTCTTTAAAGTAAAGCGCGACAATGGTAACACCCACTATTGCTAAAATAAGGTGTGCGTAGAAAACATGCTGTAGCAAATAGGCACTAGCTAAGCTCAGTACAATCGTTCCAACAACAATAAGTAGGTAATTCCCAACATTTACCGGCTTTTTATCTGGTACTGAACCAATATTTTTAACCAAACGACGGCTAACCACAAAGTTTGCAACTGTGATCAATAGACCAATAGCACTTACCCCAAATGCCATGCCATAGCCTAATTTACTTGCAATCCAAGGTGTTAGTAGTGTTGAAATAAACGAGCCTAGGTTAATCGCCATGTAATACATGGTAAATGCACCGTCTAATCTCGGATCATTTTCTTCATACACTTTCGCTAGTAAGCTTGATGGGTTTGCTTTAAATAAACCGTTACCCATAGTAATAAAGCCCATTGCAATAAAAATAAGCTCTTTACTATTAAATTCACTAGACGCTGAAAAGCCCAATAAGGCATAACCAGTCATTAGCACGATAGCACCTAAAACAATAGTGCGTTTTGTACCAAGGACTTTATCACCTACCCATCCACCAATCGCAATTGAACCAAACACTAATGCAGAGAAAGCCCCGAATAGCGTAAAGGACTCAGCTTCTGTCATTGCCAGTACATCAACTAGATATACAGTGAGAATGGCTTGCATGCCATAGAAGCCAAAGCGTTCCCAGAATTCTATTGAGAAAATAAGATAAAAGGGTTTTGGCTGTTTAAAAACGTTGAGTTCTGACATATTTGTTCTCTTATTTTGCGTTTTAAAGCATTTTTTTAAGATATTATCACGCAGCATTTAGGAAAAAGTATTTATGTGCTGAAACATAAGTTTGTAAATTATGTATATAACCTAGCGGTATCAATATCCTCTTTAGCAATAACTCCCCCTTCACTATAGAACATTCCTGTTTTTGTTCTGCGATTCTTAACTCTGAAATCTCGTTACACCTTTAGTCTCACTATTATGTTTTTAGGTGCTTTCCTTACGATTAATATGGGACTTAATCATGAAACTATCTTCACTCTTAATTGTGTTTACTTCACTGGCCTTTATGGGATGTGGCGGTGGAGGCTCTGACGATTCATCAACAAATGCTGTACAAGACGCTGCTGATACCGTTAATGATGCAGTAGACCAAGTACAAGATCAGACCGAAGATCAACAAGTTGAACCTAAGTTTGCCGTTGATGACATTTCAAATGGTTATTATGGCTTGATTTACGATAATGACGGTAAAGAGCTTGAGCTCGATAAAGATCAAGTGCTGCTCATGCAAGATAAGCTCATCAACGATGTCTTACCGAACCTCACCGACGAGCAACAAAAAACGTTCTCTGAAGCACAAACCGCGTTTGAAACATTAAAAGACTCACAAGATATCGATAAAGTATTATTTAAAAATAGCCTTATTGATGCCATGTTAAGTAATGCAGACAAAGCAGTACAAGATAAGTACTTCCCTTCTTTTCGTTTATTCCGTCATCACACTCACTTGCTTTATCCTATTTCACGGTTAGCCGATTATTCTTGGATTCTGGATTTTCTTAGCCAACGTTCATTACTTGAACACTTAATACTTATTCCACCTCAGCAACAAGATTCTGATGATTACATTGAAACTTGTCGTGATAACGATGTACCAATCCCGCCAGATTGGGGTTCAAGTGATTGGGAATACCGTGGTGTGGCAGAAACTGATTTCTTAGGCAGTGATCGTACTGAAGTATGGGCATACAGTGATCCCGCAGTTCCGGGTGCTTGTATGGCATTACCACGCTGGCGTATTAATGAAGCAGCAGGTGTTAATGAAGTCGATCTACTAGGTATTATTTGCCAAAGTAAAAACACCGGTAAAGCGTGTTTTTGGGACAATATTAGCAAAGAAACCGGACAACGCCTTCGCGGTGGTGAAGATCTCACGTTCAAAATTGCCGACATTCATAATGGCGATATGCTTGGAGAAAACTGCACCCAATGTCACCGAGGTAAGAATGTGTTCTTAATCCACCCTGGCACAACTATCGATATTTCTAGCGATTATGATATTGATCCGAATGTGCGTTATCAGCCCGTTTCATCACAAGGCTGGAGTAATCCCCCTGCTTTTGCTGAATTAGGTGACGGAGCTTGCGCAAGTTGTCATGAAATCGGTGATCTTTCCTTTAGTTACTGCAATATGCTGTTAAAAAAAGCAGCAAATCAAACCATGCCTAATGCCGCAGATCCTGCAGGTTGGGTTGGCGATGATTCTTTCTACGGTACACATATTCAAGCCATGATTGATGACAGATGTTCACCTTAACAATAAACACCTCACAAGGTCGGTATAGTTTAGCCTCTATATCGGCCTTTCTTTTATCTCGTCAGCAATACTCACTATAATAATTAGTTAACCAAATATAACTTGCTATATTCGATATCATTACTCATGAAAATTAGGACTATAAAATGTGTACAGGTATTATTTTACATAGTGAAGATGGCGTTACTATTCCTGCTCGAACTATGGAGTTTGGTTTTAATATTCAGTCCAATATCGCTATTGTTCCTGCTGGCACACAAATATCTTCACTGTCTAGTGATGAGTTACAAACAGGCTTAGTCTATAAAGCGAAATATGGTTTTGGCGGTTTGAACGGTCTTGGGCGTAATATCATTGTTGATGGTATGAATGAAAAGGGATTGTATTTTGGTGCTTTCTACTTTGCAGGATTTGCAAAATATTCTGAGTTATCACCAGAAAATCAATCGCAATCTGTATCAAGCGAAGAGCTAGGTAACTATATTCTTGCTAACTTCGCTACCGTCGATGAAGTGCGTGAGGGATTAAACAAAGTGACGGTGGTAGGAACTTTTATCAAAGAGATCCAGAACTTTGCTCCTCTCCACTATAGTGTTGTTGATGCAAACGGCGGTGCCATTGTTATTGAGTATAGCGAAAAAGGCTTAACCATCTTTGATAATGAAATTGGTGTGATGACCAACCCACCAAGCTTTGACTGGCATATGACTCATATTCGCAATTATATTGGTTTATCCACCGAGAACGTGAAACCCGTTGCGATTAATAATAACGTTACACTCACCGCACTCAGTCAAGGATCAGGCTTGATGGGGTTACCTGGCGATTACACATCACCAAGCCGCTTTTTACGTGCTGCAGCTTTCGTTAATTTATCTATCCCATCGAAAAATGTTGATGAAGGTGTTTTCCATGCCTTCCATATCCTTAATGCGTTTGATATCCCAAAAGGCTTAGTTTCAGAAGTTAATGAACATGGGGTGTTTAATGATTACACCATTTGGACATCCGTTGCTGATACCCGAAATAAGGACTATTACTTCCGAACTTACCTTTCTCCACAGCAATGTAAGATAAATATTCTTGAAGCACTTGAAGGTTTAGATGCACCAAAAGTGATTGAAATGGAATCACCACATACTTATGAAGATGTGACAGCACAATTTACTCAAAATAAATAACGCATCACTAGTAAAAAGTCGTTGGCAATAAAAAAGACCAGTCGTTATCGACTGGTCTTTCGTTTATTCAGATTAATTAACCACCGGCTAATTTAACTGTGTGCCCTTTCTTTTCAAGATGCGCTTTGATCACATCACGCTTATCACCTTGAATTTCAATTGTGCCGTCCTTTACAGAACCACCACAGCCACACACTTTCTTCAACTCTGCCGCAATTAATTTCAGTTGTGTATCTTCAACATCTAAGCCCGTCACAATACAAACACCCTTGCCTTTACGTCCTTTTGTTTGACGTTGAATACGTACGATACCATCACCTTTTGGACGTTCAGGTGCTGCTTTTTCTTCTTTAATTCGACCAGTTTCGGTTGAGAAAACTAAACGGCTGTTATCATTCATTATGCAATCAGTCTCATCATTTGCGGAGTTAATGTGAATAAGCCTTAAAGTTCAGGTATGAGCCTTGCTTATTCACTTTCAGCTAATATTATCAAGAAAAGAACACTAAACGGAACTGCTTATGATTCGGAACGTTATATTTGATTTTGGCGCAGTGTTATTTCAATGGAAGCCTCAACATATTGTTGAAACTTTCACTCAATCTGTTGATGAGCAGACTATTTTAATGCGTGAAGTACTGGCACACCCAGACTGGCTTGAACTTGATCGTGGCACCATGCTTATTGCTGAAGAAATCCCTAAATTTGCAGCAAGAACGAATATCTCCGTTCAACGTATGGAAGACTTCTTTAATCATATTCAATTAAGCCTAGAGAAAATTCCTGAAACTGAAGCGTTATTTTTTAGATTACTCGATCAGAATTACCCACTTTATTACTTAACAAATATGTGTAGTGCTTTTTTTGAAACCCTTTATGAAAAGCATCATTTCATATCGTTCTTTGATGGTGGCGTTGTTTCAGGAAAAGAGCTAACCATGAAACCTGAGCCTGAAATATTCCATCTTTTATGCAAACGTTATGAGCTAAATCCTCATGAATGTTTATTTATTGATGATCATTACCCTAATATTGAAACCGCAAAATCTTTAGGATTTGACACCGTACATTTTACACCTACTCAATCTTGTCTTGATGAGATAGAAGAACTCCTTGCTATGTTTAGTGTAAAAACACAGTTAGTTAAATAATTTCTGACACATATTTGAACCAATGATCATGAAATAAGTCTATTATTTGAAAGAATAATAATGTTCATTTCAGGAGTACGTGTGAAAAACATTCTTATCTCTGCGGTGCTATTACTTGCCTCAGGAACAACCTTTGCAGCCCCGCAATGCGATGGTAAATCGATTGTCGGCCCTGTTGAAACGATCCAAGTAAAAGATTTAGGGATTAGCTACAAAGCCCGTATAGATACAGGTGCTAATACAACATCTATCAATGCTTACGATATTAAAGTAGATGGTAAACCGGATACTGATGACAGTAAAAAGGCAATGTACGACAACCTTGGTCATATGGTGACGTTTAAAACTAAAAATGAGCTTGGTCAGGAAGTTTCACATACCGCTAAGATCATCAAGGTCAGTAAAATCCGTAATGCTCAAGGTGTAGAACGCCGTTACGCAGTCGTTATGGATTTAATTTGGAACGGTCAACATAAAGCAATTCCAGTTAACCTACGCGATCGCAGCAAGTTAGAATACAAGCTATTGATTGGCCGTAACTGGTTAGCTAATGACTACCTTGTTGACGTAACCAAAAATGATGAAGATGATTAATTGTTCTGATTTCTAAATAAAACAGCCTGCTTTATTGCAGGCTGTTTTGTTTTGAGCTGACTCTACTGCTTTTATTTATTGTGCTTTAGTTTGTTTTTCAATGACTTTATCTAGGTACTGCTTAATAGACGTTGCATTACCTTTTAGTAACTGACCTCGTAATACCAAGTACCACTCGTTAGATTTCCCCGTATCGTTACGGATAGTAAAACCACGATAGTTTTCAGAAGTGGAACCTGATTTCGTCGTTTGAGAAGAGAACTTTTGGGGCGGAATAAAAGTACTCATATCTAACCACCAATCTACGCTTTTTTTCACCTCGGTTAGTGTACCGCTGACAGGATTTCCTTTAATCGAAGATGTCCACTCATTGGTGACACCTGTTGTATTTTCGATCGTATATCCACGGTGAAAAATCCGTTTTTTCATACAGTTTATTCCTGCTCTACTACCAAATGCTCATAGTGATAGCGTTGCTGATTGTCATAAATGTTCAACAACTTAATCACCTTTTTTAATTATAACTAGCAATTCCATGCTGTTAAGGCTTATTTGTACGTTTTTGCCTACCTTGTTCAATTTTATATGTTACAATTTAATCGATATATAAAGTTATAGTGCGTTAGGTATCTAAATGGCAAAAAAAATTCCTGTTATTGAGTGCGACACACAAAAGAAATCGAGTATTGCAGAATTTAGTCAAGTCTCAGATAACCTTTCACTTTGGCAATCACTTACGCATAATCATTATGCAGCCAATACCTTAGTCGCGTTCAAAAAAGACTGGAACCACTTCTTAGTCTTTTGTGAAAAGAATAAAGTAACGCCCTTACCGGCCTCAGCCTCAACAGTACATCGTTTTATCGAAAAAATGGCAGAAAGTCGTAAACTATCCAGCCTTAAGCGTTACGTTGTAACTATCAGTTTAATTCATAAGTGCCACGCCTTACCTAATCCATGCCAAAGCCAAGAAATCAAATTAGCGATGCACAAACAACGACTTGATAAACATGATGATTATACTCATGCACAAGGCTTTAGAGATGACCACTTACAAGCCCTGTTAGATACCTTCTCCCTTTCAACCAAACCGAAAGACGTTCGTGATATGGCAATTTGGGCTATCACTTTTGAGGCAATGTTAAAACGTTCTGAAGTCGCGGCATTGACCATTGATGCTCTTGAAATTGAGCAATCAGGATTAATTAATATCACTGTTGATGGACGTATCATTGCTTTAAGTGACGTGTCATCTAAAGCAGTACAACGCTGGTTAACCCTTGGGATGATTGCACAAGGTTACCTATTTAGGCGCATAGACCGTCATAGTAATATCGGTGATAACCCACTGGATCACTCTTCTATCTATCGTGTATTTCGCCGGGCCAGCCAAGAATTAGACTTACCTACTGATGTGATTTTCTCAGGGCAATCCCCTCGTGTTGGTGCCAGCCAAGATCTCGCTGATGCTGGATTAACCGTGAGCCAAATACAGCACCAAGGTCGTTGGCGAAGCCCTGCAATGCCTGCGCAATATATTGGTCAACGTGGTAAACGTGATAATGAATTAAAGAAATTCGCTAAGAAGAACAGTGATAAATAATTTAACATCCACCAGCAAAAAAGCCCGTTAACTACTTGTTTATAAGCATGTTAACGGGCTTTATATTTTGCGAAACGTGATGATTACTTCACTGCGTTCTTGATCGCTTGTTCAATGAACTCAGCAAACTTATGACCATGATGCTCTAACATCTTAGGGAACATAGAAATTGGCGTCATACCCGGGAAGGTATTGATTTCATTTAGTAGAATTTCGTCATCTTCGCTTAGGAAGAAATCAATACGAGACAAATCTTTCAACTTCATTTGTACAAACGCTTTACGTGCGTAAGTGCGGATAGCTTCAATTTGCTCTTCTGTTAAGTTATCAGCTTCAACTTTCGTTGTTGATAGGCTATCTGAGCTGTATTTTTCTTCGTAGCTGTAGAACTTATCAGTCGGACAAGAGACTTCACCCGGCTTAGTGATCACAAGCTCGTCACCATATTGATAAGCGGCAATTTCTAGTTCACGTGGACGAATCGCTTTTTCAATAAGTACTTGATCAGAATAACCAAATGCATTGTTTACAGCATCTGTTAACTCTTGCTCAGTGGTTACACAATAACAACCAACTGACGATCCCTGACAAGCTGCTTTAACAAATACCTTGCCCCACTTTTTAAACGCTTCAAGTGCTTCTTGATGCGCTTCTTGGTTATTTTCACTTAGGAAAACGTAAGGCGTGTTAGGAATGTTCAGCGCATCAAACCATAGTTTCGTCGTGATTTTATTAAAGCAATTTGTGCTTGCTTCAGCGCCACAACCAAGGAATGGCAGACCCGCTAATGTTAGTAAAGATTGAAGATCACCTGTTTCACCAGGGAAACCGTGAACACAAGGAATGACGTAATCAATCACAACTTCTTGATCACCGACGATCAATGTTTTATCTAGGTTTAACTCACATGGACGATTTTCAGAATCTAACCAACCGTCATTTTTAGTCATTTCTACACGAGTGTAAGTAACGCCACTGATCGCTTTTAGTTGTTCTTCGATAAAGTTCGCTGATACGAGAGAAACTTCATGCTCGGCACTACCACCGCCGCATAGTAATAAAACATGGATAGAACTCATCATCATCCCTTGTAAATACCGCTAACCCATTAAATGCGTTAACGTAAAATAAGTAATAACTTTGATATAGATAAAACCAATGCAAAATCGTCAAAGTCTGTGTGGAGAATATAGTAATCAAAAAACACTAAACTGTGCACCCTCTGCTCGCGTGATTAGTGATTTATTTTTAATTTGATTACTTACTTGCTTAGTAAATCAACGTATCTAACACAGGACTAACAATCAATTGATATTCACAGCACGATTTTGTTCCATAAAAAAAGCCACTTACCTAAGTAAATGGCTTCTCACTATTATATTAAAACGTAAGTTATGATTAACGAATACGCTCTAGCTTTGGAAATTGGGTTGTTTCAATATCAGCAAGGTTTCGCACAAAGGCACCGGTTTGAGTGATTTTCTTTGGCATAGCTGCTAATGCCGCTTTTGCTGCATCGTAATCGCTATAATGACCATACAACAAGGTATACACACTGCTGCCATTAATGGTTTTATCGTTTAACCATGCAGGCTGATCACTTGGTAATTGGTTTAAGTAAGGTATGAATTCACTCGCATTTCGCAATGCTAATAACTGAATACTATAACCTGTAATCGATGTGGTCTTTTCACCGACAGGCGTTTCTTCTGTTGTCGTTGTTTCTCCACCTTCAACTGTTGTTTGTTCAGGTTGAGTAGCCTCAATAGTCTGTTCATCAGAAACAGCGCTTTCATGTTCAACTGCCGTTTGGCTTTCTTGTTTTGGTTCAACAGCTTGTTCTGAATGTATTGCAGTATTATCTATTGCTTGCTCTGTCGCTACCGCAGCAGCTACAACTTCTGCATTATGAGCTTCTGCTGTTTGCTCTACACGATCCGGAGAAACCTGATGACCTTCACCGACGATCTCAACCATACGCTCTTGATCACTATTCACCTGATCGGGATGTGTTTGCTCTGAAGCATCAGCAACTGCTGGCTCTTGCGTCTCAGGGGCTGAATTTGGATGCTCAGTATGGGCTGCTTCAGTATTATCAACTGACGCTGCATGTTCATTCGCATTATTTAATGGCAGTTGTGTTTCACTGATCGCAACCGAATCACTGGAAAGATATAACGGCTCTGAAACAACAGATGCTTCAACTTGAGCAACCGTATCAATAGGCTTCATTTTTTGCGCATTAACTGGCTGGTTAACCTTTTCGACAGGCGCAGGATTATCAGAAAGAGACATACAACCAGTAAGTGTAGCTAGCATACTGATGGCGAGGATTTTTTTCATAATTATATTCAGACCTAAGATAAGTGAAGCAACATCATGCTCGGTATTTTGCCGTCCCTTTATTCACCAATCAACTATAACCTTTACTAAGTTCAGGCATCGTTAATATATGCTAGCGTGTTCACGATCTTTTCACTCGAGTAAAAGCCATTTTTGACTCCAATTTGTAGTTTATAGTCCTTCAAGTCAATGAAATGCCAAATCATTTAAATACTGTTTCATGCTTATCACCCTACAACGTAAAATATGAATAATTTTGTTATTAATTTTTCCCTTAGGAGTTTATATGGCTGATCCCCATATTCAGTGCGAGCTTGATGTGTTAGATAAACTAACCGTGATTCTTTATCGCTCAGCATTAAGTGTTGCCGCTTTAATCATGACGATCATTGGATACGAAACCGTTCAAGCTACCCCGTTTCTCGTTATCGTTGCTTTATTAGCATCAACAACAGTCCATGTTTACGACAAACGCTTTCGTTGGTTAATTCAAGGTGCTGGTTTATTTGCTGCTATGTGGCTAATCGCTGGATTATGGCAACCATTAGCATTAGGTGCTGCCTTATTTGTATTTAGTGCTTTAGCGGTAAAAGAATACTTTTGCTTTCAGATAAAAGCTCTCTTACTAACACCATTAGTATTAGCTGGCTTTTGGTTTTGCTTAATCTTTAATGTACAAGCTGGCGTAATAGCTTGTGCCATGTTAGGCGCGATTTTGTTAGCCCTTGCTGCATTTAACAAATGGCGTATGCCACTGCACTTTGATATTGGTGATAAATCCCGTTACCAAGTGTAATACATACACTATTAACAATAAGAGCGAGCAGTTTTTTCTGTTGGCTCTTTTTATCTAACAATGGGTTATTTTACTGTAAGCATCAGAACATACTCATCAATATACCTAAGCAATAATCATTAACCATTGTATTTGAAAAGTAGTTACTTAGAGATTCACTTACCTCTCCAATTAATCCATATCTAAGTAATAAGTATATAGCATAACAAAGTTAAAATATTCTCAAATAATAACATTTAATAATTTATATAATAT